>NZ_CALFLA010000124.1 GCF_937880195.1 uncultured Blautia sp. | reverse complement strand
AGCCAAAAGAAGCCTCTCGGTGATACCAAGCACCGGGCGGCTTCTCTTCTTACGCATGTTATTCTGTTTCTTTTTCTGCCGCTTCCTTTTCCCGCATTCTTGAAAATACCATTTCATATCCGTCGTTTCCGTAATTCAGGGAGCGATTTACCCGGCTAATGGTTGCGGTGGAAGCGCCTGTCTTCTCTGAAATGTCCAGATAGGTACGTTTATCCGTAAGCATCTTTGCCACTTCAAAACGCTGGGACAGAGAGAGAAGCTCGTTAATGGTGCATACATCTTCAAAAAAAGTATAACATTCTTCTTTATTTTTTAAACAAAGAATTGCTTCAAAGAGATGATCCACCTCTTCTGTTCTGATCTTTTTACCCATATTCTCTGCTCCTTTAGTTCACTGTCATATCATTGCATAAAATATTTTAACACTTTAACCTGTGATAAGCAAGAGGTTTTTACTGTTTTACGTTATTGTTTCACTCAATTAAAATGTACGGTTCACATATTTCTTCACAGCGTCTACAGAACGATTCAATACAAGCTCCTGTGGAAAATCCGCTTCCTCCAAAACAGCTCTGGCTGCGTTCAGTTCACCTATATGCGTATCAAAATGAGCGTCGCTGTCCATTACCACAGGAACCTGATATTGTTTGCAGAGTCTCAGCATTTCCAGATCGTTTTCCCTGGCGTTTCTTCGGAAGCAGGTGGGCTCCAGAGAATGATTGTTCAACTCCAGAACCTTGCCGTATTCCCCGGCAGCCTGAACAAGGGCAGTATAATCCACCTCATAGCGTCCGTCGTCAGGATGTCCGATAATGTTGACATAAGGATTTTTTATGGCGTTTATATAAGCAGACGTATTTTCTTCCCTGGTTCCCGGTTTCATGCAGGGCGTATGGAGACTGGCTATGGCAATATCCATCTGCTTCAGCTCCTTTTCTTCCAAATCCACTGTCCCCCGGGCATCCAGAATGTTCAGCTCCACTCCCATAAGAAGACGGATACCGTACATCTCCCTTGGAACTGTTTTCAGATTGTGGAAATAAAAATTATGGCAGGTTCCCGGCATCTTCGGAGCATGTTCTGTGATTCCCAGAAGCTCCAGACCTTTTTCGGAAGCGGCCCGCGCCATTTCTCTCACAGTGCAGTATGCATGTCCGCTTGCGATTGTATGTGTATGCAGATCAAGTACAGATTCGTATTTCATCATAATCCTCCTGTATCATTCTTCTTTTTCTTTCATTATATCCCTTTCCCTGACTTTTTTCCAGTTCCCCCATGGTTCCGGTTGAATTTTCCGGTATAATCAAGTATACTGGTAGATAATAAGAACAAATATTCGACTTTACCAAAGAACGGAGCTTTAACTATGGATTTATTTGAATATGCCAAATCAAAAACCCTGGACAGGGAATCTCCCCTTGCCTCCCGCCTGCGCCCCTCCACTCTGGAGGAGGTAGTTGGACAGGAACATATTGTAGGCAAAGATAAGCTGCTTTACCGCGCCATCAAGGCAGATAAACTGACTTCTGTTATTTTTTACGGTCCTCCGGGAACAGGCAAGACTACTCTTGCCAAGGTTATTGCCAATACAACAAGCGCGGCTTTTACCCAGATCAACGCCACTGTTGCCGGCAAGAAGGACATGGAGGCAGTAGTCAAAGAAGCCCAGGACAGCCTTGGAATGTACGGTCAAAAGACGATTTTGTTTATTGACGAGATCCACCGTTTTAATAAAGGACAGCAGGATTATCTCCTTCCTTTTGTGGAAGACGGAACCATCATTCTTATCGGCGCCACTACAGAAAATCCATATTTTGAGGTAAACAGCGCTCTTCTTTCCCGGTCTATTATCTTTGAGCTGAAGCCTCTTAAAAATAAGGACATCCAAACCCTGATCCTCCGAGCAGTAAACGACTGCGACAAGGGTATGGGAAATTACGGCGCAGCCATTGACCAGGATGCTCTTGAATTTCTTGCAGATATGGCCGGAGGAGATGCCAGAAGCGCCCTGAACGCCGTGGAGCTTGGCGTCCTCACCACCCCCAAAAGCGAGGATGGAGTAATCCACCTTACTCTTGAAGTAGCTTCAGAGTGCATCCAGAAACGAGTGATCCACTACGACAAAAAGGGGGACAATCATTATGATATTATTTCTGCCTTCATCAAGAGTATGAGAGGATCTGATCCTGACGCCGCAGTTTATTACCTTGCAAAAATGCTTTATGCCGGAGAAGATGTGAAATTTATTGCCCGGCGGATTATGATCCTTGCCTCTGAGGATATTGGAAATGCAGATCCCCAGGCGCTTTGTGTTGCCGTAGCCGCTGCTCAGGCAGTAGAGCGGGTGGGAATGCCGGAATCCCAGATCATCCTCTCCCAGGCCGCCGCCTATATGGCCTGCGCGCCCAAAAGCAACGCAGCCGTCAATGCTATCTCAGCCGCCATGGACTCTGTAAAGCGTACCAGAACTACAGTTCCTGTGCATCTTCAGGATGCCCACTACGGCGGTCACGAAAAGCTGGGGAAAGGAATCGGCTATAAATACGCCCACAATTATCCTAATCATTATGTGGACCAGCAGTATCTTCCTGATGAAATCCAAAATGAACGCTTCTACGAACTTAGCGATATGGGCTACGAAAAAACCTTAAAAGAACATATGGAAAAAATCCGACATTAAGAAATCCCTGAGAACGGCAGTTTCATCATACCGTTCCAGGGATTTTTAATTTGATCATGTTTATATTTACGATTCAGATCAGTTCTCCCATAAGGGAAGTATAAATATCCTGACATTTCTTTGGCCAGTTTTTGCAGATGGCTTTGGCAGCCTCTTTGTTTGGCGCTGCCAAAGTAAGATCCATAATCGTAGAATCCTTTTCGATAAGCTGGCACCGGACAGCATAACCGCCCTGAGGCGTAGTATAATAATCTGCCGGCATCAGAATACGCTCTGGAAGCTGATACCCATAGTCTCTCAAAAAGTCATCTATCTCTTTGCGGATCTCCTGGGACAGATCTTCCTCAAAATAAGAAAAGGTTTTGCTTCCCTCTTCCGTTATTTCATAATGAGAGCTGTTGGACACAGTGCGCCGTGTCAAAAGTCCTGTTTCCACAAGCTCTGACAACACCTGCTGCAAATGAAAATAATCCGTATATTCCCTGTCAAGAACAAACTCTGATATCTGTGAGTTAGTCAGCTCCTGTCTGGAATGCTGCGCCATATAAAGTACGATCAATTTATAAATTGTAAATGGTTCTGCCATTTTATCACCTTCTCTTTCTCCGTTGCAAAAGATGCTTAAAGGGCTTTGCCCTGAAAACTGCCGCACTCCTTCATTTTATGATGCAGAAGATTCAGCACCTCTCTCTTCCTTCCTGCCCAAAGGGGAGCCAGAAGAAGCTCCTTTGGGCCGTCCCCTGTGATTCTGTGAATGACGATCCCGGGATCCAGATTTTCCAGACATCGGATCACCAGATCCAGATACTCCTCCCTTTCATAGACCCGGAATCTTCCTGCAAGATAATCATATGCAAGATCCGTCCCTTTCAGAACATGAAGAAGCTGAAGTTTGATTCCCTGAATATCCTTCTGATTCAGATACTTCATAGTTTCCAAAATCCTGTCATCAGATTCTCCCGGAAGACCGAGAATTGTATGGACGATCACCTCAATACCGCGGCTGCGAAGCTCCTCTACCGCCTGATCGAAGCGCTCCAAAGGATATCCTCTTCGAATATATCGGGCAGTATCTTCGTGAATTGTCTGAAGCCCCAGCTCTACCCACACTGGTTTTTGGCTGTTCAATTCCTCCAGAAGATCCAGGACTTCATTCCCCAAACAATCCGGCCTTGTTCCAATGGACAGCGCCACTACTTTTGGGTGGGCGATGGCTTCTGTAAAAATTTTTCTCAGGTATTCCACTGGCGCATAAGTATTTGTATATGCCTGAAAATATGCAATATATTTCTGAATAGGCCGCTTCTGTGATAAAATACTGATCTGGCTTTCAATCTGGTCTGTAATACTAAGAGCCGCATCTGCCGCAAAATCTCCGCTTCCGCCCTTACTGCAAAAAATACACCCTCTTCTTCCCAGAGTCCCGTCCCTGTTCGGACAGGACATTCCGCCGTTCAGCGTTACCTTATATACTTTTTCGCCAAAACGCTCCCTGAGCATATAGTCCAGGGAGCGATAGGGTTTTCCGTTCCAGCTCTTACGCTGTTCCCGGTTTTCGATATTCAGCTGTTTCATTGAATCTTTTCCTCTGCTGATATATAAGCATCGCTCTGTTCTTCTGTGGGAATATATTTGTCAAAAATCCTTACAAAAAACAAGGAATTGCAATATGCGATTGCTGCCGGTCCCATGAGGACAAAAAGCATCAAAAGAATGGACGACACCTGAAATGAAGGAATCAAAAATATCAAAAGAGGACATGCGCTGATCACCAGCATCAAAAAGGTATACGGGAGATGGCGGATTCCCATAAGGATCGCATTCTTAAAGGTATTTTTGATGGAATTATAAAATTTTGCAAGAATCGGATACAGATACAGAAAAATAATCAGGTATACCATTGTAAACATTGCAAAAATGATTCCAAGGATCTTACCAAATGAATTTCCCATGCCGCCTACAATCTTTGTATCCAGATAAAGTACCAAAGCCGCTGCAAGCATGATCAGATTGATCACTGTGGCCTGCCTGAAATTCTGTTTAAAGGATTTGAAAAAGCTCCTGAAAATATATGCCTCCTCATTCCTTACCATCTTCATAGTCACATAATAAAGCGCAGTAAGCGAAGCGCCTGCCGTAACAACAGGAATGCAGCATAGAATGCAGACAAGATTCAGCAAACAAAGATCTGCTACCTTTCCCATAAAAACAAAAAATTTATTATCCATGTTAAAAAAACGTCCCATAAACCTTACTCCTTTGTTCATTACTGACCGTCGTACGTTTACAGTATATCGAAAAAAAACGGAAAATGCAAGCTTCATGGAAGAATAAGGCGATCTACAGTCACGAACTCATATCCTTCTTTTTTCAATTCATCCACAATAGCCAGGGCTGCTTTTACTGTAGCTGCATACTCGTCGTGCATCAGGATCACCGACCCATTTTTTACATTTTTTCTCACAGCGGCAAGTATGGAAGATACGTCCTGGCATTTCCAGTCCAATGTATCTACGTTCCACAATACCGGGATCATTTCTACATAAAGTTCCAGATCTTTTTTCCACGCCCCATAGGGCGGCCTTAAATAAACCGGGTATTCACCTGTCACCTCATAAATCCTGTTATTTGTTTTTAGGATCTCTTCCCTGGCCTCGGAAGGCGTAAGCTTATCCAGGCGCACATGATTATAGGTGTGGTTGCCGATAAGATGTCCTTCTTCCTTCATCCGTATCAGAAGCTCCTCCCGCCCCTCCAGGCATTTCCCAAGAAGAAAAAAAGAGGCTTTTGCCCCTCTCTCCTTTAGCCCATCCAGTAAAAGCTCCGTATATTCTGCATCCGGCCCATCATCAAAAGTCAGCGCTACAAGCGGCGGATCCAGTTCCCTTTCTGCAAGACGCAGCATCCCCTTTCCGGCAATGATTCTAGCTGCCGTTTCTATAGCCTTTTGAGGATTTTGGCTTACTGTTTTCAGAAAATCCCCAATTCCCACAGACAATATCAGCGCTGCAAGGATAGCCGCCAGGGCTTTACCAGTCTTTCGGCTTCTTTTTTTCATTTTATGCCTCCCCATCCGCTTCTGCTGCTGTTTTTTTCTCACAGCCGCTTCTTTCCTTAATATAAAGCCTGTTCTTAAATATATGTCCCTGTCCTGTCTCTCATACATTGCCCAAAAGAAAAACCAGAAACTCCAAAAAAGAGTTTCCGGTTTTTGTTATTCCTGTTCTTCTTTCAAAAGCTTTTTATATTCTCTGTCCATGTGATGAAGCTCCGCTTCAAAATCCTGACGATTCTTCTGGGTCATGGTAGAAAGGATCAGCCCTGCAAAAAATGACTGCACTGCCGCAAGCATAGTAAAAAGGCAGGCGATCATTGTGGGAATGCGATGCACCTCTCCTGTGCGCAAGAACGTGGTAAACACAGGAATAAAGAAGGCCATTCCAATAATCATCAGCATCAGCGCAATACCTCCAAAGAACCCAAAAGGCTTGTAGTTTTTATAAAGTCTTGCAATAGTTCCCAATACCTTAAATCCGTCAGAATAGGTATTCAGCTTGGATTCGCTTCCCTCAGGACGGTCACGGTAATCAATAATTACGTTTTCTACCTGCATATGCTTGTCAATGGCGTGGATGCTCATTTCTGTTTCAATCTCAAATCCTTTAGAAAGCACAGGGAACGTTTTGACAAACTGGAAACTAAAAGCCCGGTAGCCTGTCATAATGTCACGGATATCGCTTTTAAACAAACGGTTGATCACGCCGCGGACCAGGGTGTTTCCAAAATTATGGAACGGGCGCTTATTTTCTGTAAAATAAGTAGAAGAAAGTCTGTCCCCCACTACCATATCCGCGCCGTGCTCCAATACCTTCTGCGCCATTTCCGCCGCATATTCAGCCGGATATGTGTCATCGCCGTCTGCCATAAGATAGCATTTGGCGTCAATCTCGCGGAACATCCTTCTGATTACATTTCCCTTTCCCTGCTGATATTCATAACGCACCACTGCTCCGGCACGCGCGGCAATCGCTGCCGTATCGTCTGTGGAATTGTTGTCATATACATAAATCACAGCGTCTGGCAGTACCCGTCTGAAATCAGTTACTACTTTTTCTATTGTTTTGCTCTCATTATAGCAAGGTATCAATACTGCTATGTTATCCATGTTTCTTCTCCCTTATCTTCCATAGTAAAATACTTCCAAATATGATTTCCAGCAAAAGGCAGGTAAGCAGATAAGACCACGCTGCACCTGTCATTCCCATTTTTCTTACAATCCCATAGGTCAGAGGCGTTGCCAGCGCCGCTACTGCAAGATATACAAGAATGATACTTTTTTCAAAACGGATAGCGATCAGTATGTTGTAGGAAATATACACTGCCGCGCTGATTCCGCCGCCGATCAGCAAGATAATAAAATCTGCCTTATAGGCTTTCAGGCTCACTCCGTAAAAAATTTCCAGAAGCCATCTTCCTATAAAATGTCCGCCAAACACAACGATCACAGTTCCACCTGCGATCAGACTGTAAATACGGACCACGCTTTTTTTGAACGCTTCTATATCTTTTTCCCATGCCACAGAAATATCAGTCAAAACCGGCTTGGTAATAATCTCGCTGAACAAAGTGATAATAAAGGACGGCATAAATAAAATGCTATAATACGTCTGAATATCCTCTGTGAGATAACTGTCAATGGCATATTTGGGAATATTATATAAATAAAGTGACAAAAATGTACTAATAAATATAGGAAAACAGATCAAAAACAGCCTTTTCAAGTTTCCTAGGCGAAGTTTTTTTGGGGTTCCGCAGGTACGGGAAACAGCCGGATGGTTTATGGCAACAGCAAATATCAGGGACAGAACTGCTGTCAGAATACAGGTTGCCCTCAGACTGCGGCTGAAAATAATGACAATGCCAAATACCAGACAGGAAAACAGATTTCTCGCAGCAAGTAGCTTGCCCATAAGAGCCACCTGATGTCCTCTCTGAAGTTCTCCGTGATAAACATCCTCCACTGCATCAATCATTTTCAGAGCTGCCACCCATATAAAAATCTGGGTTTTATAGGAGGAATATCCGGCGGCTGCGCTGTAAATCCAAGCAAACAGAATCATCCCTGCACAGGTAAGCACCCTGCTTGTACCATACTCCAAAAAAGTATAATTGCACCGAACATCCGTAGCCTGGTATGTCCTCATCCCATAACGGCCAAAAGTAAGCAGAAGCTGCGCTGTAGCAAAGGCAAGGGCAAATACTCCCCCGTCATTTACTCCGCAAATCCTTGTAACAAGCATCATATAATAAAAAGATGAGGCCGAATAACACACGCTGCCGATCATATTCCATATATAATCTTTTTTTGTTGTATTGATTTTATTTTTCACTGCCTTTTACCCTGCCAAAAAGATTGACTGCAAATGTATAAAGTCCCAGCTTCCGAAGTATTGGAGTTATGCCTCTGGCAAACTGATTTACAGGAGAGCCTTTTGCATATTTTTTAACCGCTCCTTCTGGATCTTTTTCAAAAGAGTTCCAAAAAACCTGTCTCTTTGAAGGTGTCGGCGGCTGTTTTTCCAGATGAAGCTGCCAACAGGATTTTTTGTCGCTTTTTTCAAGGATAAGATCCTCTTTTGCATTCGAAAGCCATTTTTTTCCCTTTTCTGTGTTGATAAGAAGAAGTGACACACCTAAATGATAGTCTATCTTCAAACCTGCATTTTCAATGTTCCAGTAGTCGCCTGCTGTAATGTCTCCTACCCGTTCATATCCAGTAAAAGGACAGGAAAAACAGGATTTCCTTGTAACACAGGCAGTTCTGTAAAGTTTATTCCATGATGCCCCTCTGTTAATTATCTTGCTCTCATCACCACACTCTGTCCAACAGTCCATCTGCTGCTTCTGCCATTTTACTTTTTTGCTTCGCATAGAAATTGATTTCAGCACTTTTCCCTTTAATACATTGCTTCGTATATAGCAGAGATATTCCTTCCATACCATAGGACTTGCTGCCCCATGGCAAATATTGTCACATAAAAACAGCTTTTCTGTATCTATTTTTCTGGCTGAAAGATAATTCTTCAAACCGCTTACATAACAAGGTGTTCCAGTAAACATCACCGCTTTCCCATCTTTCAGATCCTTTTCTACCTGACGGTAAACACTTCCCGGCTCACACTGTACATACTTGGAACCCCGAAAACGGCTACACCTTTTGGGATCAGATGCTCTTCCGTACACAAGACCATATTCCCGGTCAAACTCAACTCCGTAGACCACTCCTCCCTGACGGAGTACCGCATCAGAAAGGGCAGTGAAAGCGCCGCCGGACGAGCTTTTGAGAAGCACCTTTTTGTCCTTATGGACAGCCGCATAAACCTCCGGATCCGCGTCCTTTCCCACATGATCTTCCTCGTAGGGACAAACCTTACGGCAAAGTCCACAGTCAATACATTTATCCTCTATGATTTCAGGCTCAGAAAAACCTTCTTTATTTTTTGTCCACTTAATTGCCTGTACCGGACATACGGAAAAACAAGCGCTGCATCCGCAGCATTTATCCTTATCAAATACCATTTTTATATATTCTCCTGAATCCATTCCAAAGACGCCTGACGGTCTTTTTCCAGAATGGCCTTTACTTTTTTGTAATCAATCTCCTGATCCATAGGCGCCATATTTTCTCCTACCACACGATTGCGGATGCCAAGGCGCTCCAAAAGACTGATCACCCGCTGATTGCGGTGCTGACCATCTGCCACCACAAGGAACTTCTTCTCAAATACCAGAGAGAAAATAATTCCATGGTAAGAATCTGTCACTACATAGGAAGCGTCGCGGAACAGCGCCAGCCATTCAGACGGGCCAAGAGACAGGGTATATTTACCCGGTACAAAGCCCCCAAGAGGGAAAGGTACGTAGATTACAGAAAGGCCTGTCTCTTTTTTGATCCGCTTCGCAGTCTGTATTACATCACTTGAAAAGCCAAGCTGATATACCAGGATATATGGTTTCTTTCTTTTGGCAGGCGCTGTCACCTTTTCCCAGTCTTCCCGTTCCAAAAGGAGGGTCGGATCCAGAGTGACCTCAGCCTCCTTTCCTGTCAGCTTTTTAACAATCTCTGCCCCATAGGATTCCCTAACAGAAATACGGTCAAATCCAGAAAGATAATGACAGTACAGATTCCTGCGGTCATTACGTATCTCTTTTCCTCCGAAACTGGCTGCATAACTTGTTTTTTTCTTATTATCCTTTACAAAATCCAGAAAATATGCCGGATCGAAATCTGTAAGCTTTACATTCCATACCTGATCGCTGCCTGTGATATAGCGGTCATAGCAGTCTGCATATTCATTAAGATTTTTTGGCGTTACCGGAGCTGTATGAGGGATTCTTTTACGAAATTCTGCAAATTTTTTCCTTCTTGGAAAGTAAAAAATATTTCCCGCCACCTGATAAATATATCCGAACAGACCTCTCTTACGTATATTGGAAAGCCGAAATGGATGGCCGATAAAGGGACAGGTGTAATCAATATATTCCACTTCATGCCCCTGCTTTTTTAGAGCTTCTGAAAGGCCGTAGCACTGCAGGGCAGCGCCGAAATTACAATAATTAAAAAACGTGATCACGCCTATTTTCATTTTATGATTTCCTTTCCTTCATCACAGATACGGGCTTCCTTTACAGTCCATGCCAAAAGAAGAGGCATTACCGCCATAAGAGGAAGGGTATATCTCAGACATCCGTTCACCGGAGATGCAATATTTGTCAGAATGGTAAACACCAGCATGGGCATAACGGCAAGCTGTCTCCATCTCTTCTTTTTGCACAGAAGAAGAATGCAGAACAAGGTCAGCCAGGTATAGGTTCCCGGGTAAGTCAGAAGAGTCAGAGGGAACATTTCCATCCACAGCTTTTCGTAATCTGCCAGACGAATGCGATATAAACCTCTCTGAGTATAATGAATGTCCATAGCGCCGGTTGCCAGAGGCGGTCCGGTAATATAATTCTGGAAAATAGGAACGCAGTCGCTGTAATGGAAGGGATCCAGATAGCCGTAGCAGAACTGGAGAAAAGCTTCCAGATAAGCGCCAGGATGCTTCCAGAACATCTTAAACCATACCTTCAGATACTCTTTGACATTTTCATTAGACGTATCATTGCGGAATGTATTTTTTACCGGATTAGAAAGACGGGGATTATATTCCTCTGCAATAATATCTGCTTTTAATACCTTGTCAATGATCTCATATTCTTCTTCCGTTACTTCCTCCGGGTAAGAGCGCATATATTTTGCAGTCTGCTGGAACATAACAGAAAATATGGCCCGTCTGGAAATCTGCGCTGTGCTGAACATAGGAACCACTGCTTTATCATAACCTGTTATGGCAAACATAAATACCAGAAGAAGAAGCACCATCTGTTTCCATTTTTTAAGAGAGACTGCCGCAAGACAGACAAGGGTAGGAAGAACAATATATTTACCGTTCTGCCTGAGAATGCAAACAAAAAACGCAGTAAGAAATGACATGATCAGGGTTTTTCTTTGAATATTTTTATCTTTATGAAATACCTCGTCAGCCAATGTCACACACCATACGGCAAACCATACAAATACAGCCGCATAAAGGGTATCTTTTACCACGGCCTGAATATAGGCTCCCCACACGGGAACCAGCGCAAAATAAAGCACAGCCAGCACGCAGACCTTCAGGCTCATCCCAATTCTTCGGATCTGTCTGATGGATAACGCGTAAATCGCCGAGGATGCAAGCAGCTGGAACATAATATAAAGGAAAACTCCAAAATTATCATTGACCAGCCTTCCCAACTTAAAGAAAAATCCCAGGATAAAGGTACTCATGATCGGATGCTTGTTTGTCAGAGGCTGAACGCCTGCCACCTGATTCAGCTGAAAATATCCGTCAAAGCAGACGCTTCCTGGATAAAAAGTGATCACATAGGGAATCCATGCCAGTGCGATCACCAAAAAAGACACCAAAAAAACATGCTTTTCATAAAACTGAAAAAATTTTCCAGCAGGCGCTTCTGTCTTTTTAGCATATGTCCGGTTCAGCAGAAAATGAAGAACCAGGTAGTATACAGCCGTTAAAACTACAAATACAGGCAGATATTTCAGCAAATCCATCCTGTTTCCAAACCCGCCCACATTATTTCCAAAAGGAGCAAAGTGCGCTCCTATCACCGTACAAAGGGCAAAAATCAGCGCCCCTGCCAGCGACCATGGACAAAATTTACTTTTTTGCATATAAACTCCTATACTTCAATTACATAATTTCTTCTGTTACTTCCAACAATTATATCACAGTTCTATTTCTTTTTAAACAGCAGATTTTTACGGTACAAAAAACCGGGACTTTCTTTTTCAAAAAAGCCCCGGTACCATTATTGTTTTATTTATCAAGCATGATCTTTAACTGTGCCTCAATAGCCTCAACGCACTTCTCAAATCCCAATTTCCCACTGTTCAGACAAAGATCATAGTTCGTAGCGTCGTTCCATACGCCGCCTGTAAATCTACGGTAGTAATCCTGCTTTCTTTTGTCATCCTTCAGAAGGAATTTCTCCACATCCTCCCTGGAACCTGAAATCTTTGCAGAAGCCTGTTCTACACGAAATTCCCAGGGCGCGTGGATGAAGACCCTGAGAGTGTTTGGGCGGTCCTTCATCACATAGTTGACGCAGCGTCCTACGATTACATAAGATTCCTTTTCCGCAAGATCATTTACAATTTTAGCCTGATAGCTGAAAATATTTTCGTCTGAAATAAAATCTCTGCTGTCCGGCTGGTGAAGCTTACCTCTGTAAATAGGACTTTTTCCAAACAACGACGGCTTCACGCTGTCTCCGCCCTCCACTTTTCCAAAAAGCTTCAGGTCAATGCCGCTTTCATCGGAAGCCATGCGTATGATCTCCTTGTCGTAAAATGAAATCCCCAGCTTCTCCGCCAGCATTTTGCCTACGGTACGTCCGCCGCTTCCATATTGTCTAGCAATCGAAATCACAATATTTTCATCCATTATCTTTCCTCCTGCAAAATCCACTTCAGGGCAAAGCCCAGCTCTCTCTGTTCTTTATTCTCCAAGGTAAGCCTTTTGAACCGCCTCGTTATGGAGAAGATCAGTAGCCTTTCCTTCCAGGGTGATATTTCCTGTTTCAAGAACATAAGCCCTGTCTGCAATAGAAAGAGCTTTTTTTGCATTCTGCTCTACCAGAAGAACTGTGGTTCCGCTTTCACTGACATCTTTAATGATGTTAAAAATCTCATTTACAAAAATAGGAGATAATCCCATGGAAGGCTCATCCATAAGAATGATCCTTGGCTTACTCATAAGAGCCCGCCCCATGGCAAGCATCTGCTGTTCTCCGCCTGATAAAGTTCCTGCACGCTGTCCCTGACGTTCTTTTAAACGTGGAAATCTCTTGTAAACCTTTTCAAGGCTGTCTGCTATTTCATTTTTATCTTTGCGGGTATAGGCTCCCATAAGAAGATTTTCGTATACGCTCATATCTGCAAAAACTCTTCTTCCTTCCGGGACATGAGCCATTCCCATTTCTACGATTTTGTGCGCAGGAACCTTTAAAAGATCCTTACCCTCAAACATAATGCTCCCGGATTTTGCCGGAAGGATTCCTGTAAGGGTCTGCAGGGTTGTGGTCTTGCCTGCACCGTTGGCTCCGATCAGCGCAATGACTTCCCCTTGATTTACTTCAAAAGAAATCCCCTTCAAAGCCTGGATCACTCCATAATACACCTGAAGGTCCTTTACTTCCAACATTGCCATTTTATGTTTCCTCCTATTCTCCCAGATATGCAGTGATAACCTGCGGATCATTCAGTACCTCAGAGGTTTCTCCCTGGGTCAGAACCTGTCCGAAATTCAGCACGGTCAGCTTTTCGCAGATACCGCCTACCAATTTCATATCATGCTCAATGAGAAGAGTTGTCATATGGAAATGCTCCTGCACAAAGCGTATGGTATCCATCAGCTCCTGGGTCTCATTGGGATTCATTCCCGCTGCAGGCTCATCTAAAAGAAGAAGCTTCGGATCTGTTGCCAGAGCTCGGGCAATTTCCAATTTACGCTGTTTGCCGTAGGGAAGGTTTCCGGCCAGAAGATGAGCTTCCTTGTCAAGATCAAACACCTTCAGGATCTCCATTGCCTTCTCGTTCATTTCTTTTTCTGTTTTAAAATATTTCGGCAGCCTCAGTATTCCTGTCAGAGTAGAATACTTATAATGATTATGAAGTCCTACCTTCACATTATCCAGCACCGGCATATCCTTAAACAGACGGATATTCTGAAAGGTACGGGCAATTCCCGCCTTATTGATCTCAATGGTACTTTTTCCGGTAATATCCTGGCCGTCCAAACGGATAATTCCCTCTGTAGGCTTATAAACTCCTGTAAGAAGATTGAACACCGTTGTCTTTCCAGCTCCGTTAGGGCCAATAAGTCCGTAGAGTTCTCCCTTTTCAATACTTAAATGAAAACCGTCAACTGCCCGAAGACCGCCGAACTGAATTGACAGATGATTTACTTCCAGCATTGCCATAGTCAAGC
>NZ_CALFLA010000123.1 GCF_937880195.1 uncultured Blautia sp. | reverse complement strand
AGTCTTGCTCGTCTGCCAGTTCCGACACTTCCGCATATCGCATTTCTTTGGGATTCTTTTTCTTCTCCCTCGCGACAAGTGATAGTATAGCAAACACTTAAAAGAAAGTCAACACCTTTTTTTAAAAAATTTCAAAAAAATCACCAATAAAAACAATTCAAAAAAGTACAGGCCCTCAAAAGGCCTGCCCCCTTCTAATTCAGCTCTGCAATCCGGCTTACCCCTACAAAGATCTCCTGAATTTTATACCAGGTAGAATAATTCACAATTCCCGTTTGAGAAAGTCCAAATACGCTTTGAAATATACGCACCGCCTCTGCAGTCTGGCTTCCGTAAATCCCATCTGCATTTACCTTTGGGACTGCAGGATAAGATTGAGAAATCCTGTTAAGCTGTTCCTGGATCTGTCGAACCTTCAGTCCTGATGCCCCTATATCCAGATTATATCCGGGCCAGGAGGCAGGAATACCCGATATCTCCTCCGCCACATTAATATACATATCGTTTCCATAAAAATACCGCAGAATTTCAATAGGTGAATAGCCCTGATCTCCCAGGGTTTTACTGCCCCACTGGGTCATCCATCCCCTGTCTCTGCACTGTACCTGACGTCCGTCGCAATACTGCGTAAGGATCGGCTGACGCACATCAGGCCGGGAAAGATAATTTTCAAACAGCTCATCCACTATCCTGTCTATACTGTCAAAAATATTTCTGCCGTAAATCCACTTGTGATCATAAGCTGTAGATGAGGTAATTGTAAAATCATATCCTTTATTCCTGTACCATTCTGTGTAGACCCTGTTCAGCGTAAAGGACATAATTGCCAGCACATTTGCACGTATGGTATCTTCCGGCCAGGTTGCATAAATCTCGCTGCTGGCAACATTCTTGATATAGTCTTTATATCTGACATAATAATCCGACGCCTGTGTATCTCCCACCGGTCCGTCATGGACCACCACATATTCCGGTATCACTACCCTGCTTAAAACAATCTCCCCCGTTTCGTTTACAGGTTTAATCTCTGCCTCTGGATTTTTCGGCGGATACTCTCCAAAAAGCGTATGAGGTCCGATGACAATACGGTTATAATCCTGCTGAACCTGAAATTTCATCCTTACCGGCTGGCTTGACAAAACTCCCGGCAGCACCTCTGTTCCTGCTATCTCCTCACGCTCAAATCCTTCCGCTGTAATCTGTACTGTATATTCCGAATAAGGCTGTTCCTCCGAAGGCTCCATACTGTATTCCAGAGGAGGCGTCTTTAAATCCAACACAGGAGTCCGGCCGGAGGAATCTGTCCGCACCTCTTCCAGGGTACTGTCCGGCACACCGGTATAGGAAATCCTCACAAGAGCATTTTCTATCGGGCGTGTTCCGTCTTCTGTCAGAACCGTAACCTGAAGGCTTCCACGATCTGTTCCTTCCTGCTGCATCTGCATTCCATAACCTTTCCTATATAAATAAGGATAATACATTCTATTCTCCTTCAAATTGCTCTTAGGGAATTGTATGTAGCAAAACAAAAAGAAATGCAGCGAAATTTTTACCTTTCTCTGCATTTCCTTTATTGCCCTTCTCTATTTAAGAATACTCTTTCCTCCCGGGCGTCGTATCATAGCTTCATCCTCATGGATAAGAATTTCATCGCCCTCAGCCCCGTCTCCTGCATCAATAAAATACAGAATATCCGCGCAGGGACGTTCTTTTCCGCCGTTGTCTGTCAGCATATTCAAAACGTGGCCTTTAAATACAAGAGTAGTCGAGCCCCCTCCATCCAAATGATAGGCGTACTGACATCCCAGATCCAAAAACACCTGCTGAAGTTCTTCATAAGTCATTCCCTGAGAGCCTCCTGCGCCCTTTCCATCTACTGCCACCAGATAATAATTGCCAGGACTTACCATTCCCACTGCTGTTCTCTGATAGCGGGCTCTCTGGCGAAAACAGCTGTCAATTACTGCTGCCTTCCCTTCTGCAACCAGCGTTGGTCCAAAACAGTAGGTATCTTTTACATCCCGGTTCAGCATATCCTCTGTAGTCATTCCAGCTTCCGCAGTAAACATTCCTCCGTCTCCGGTAACGCACAAAATATTTCCATTGGAATATATATCATTATAAACCTTTCCATTTTTGATCATGGTTTTACCTGGCGCCGGAATCCCGTTTCCATAAGAAAAACCGCTTCCATTTACTCCGATCACTCCATTATGATCTGCCAGCTCTTCTGACACGGTTCTTCTTGGATTCCCATAAGTACCTCCGCAAAGAGCAGAACAAAGCTGGCTGGTACTGAACGTCTCCACATGGCACACCCAGTATTTTGTATACCCTGTGTCTTTCTGCTCTGCCGAAACCTTCAAGGTACTTGTTTCATAATGCAGATCATCATTCAGATAATCCCACTCTTCCGATATACGGTCAATGATTTCCTGAAATTCCCTTCTCTGTTTTTCAAAGCTGCCGGGAAGCTTCCACATTTCATTCTGGGCGTCCTGAAATATTTTTGCATTTTTTGAAGTATTCATAACAACTGAATCAGAACTTTCATCATAAAGACTGTGAAGAAGATTTCGGATGTTTTGTGTTCTCTTTTCCGCTTCTTCCTTTTCCTTTTTTGCAGTCTCAGCCTCTTCCCTTGCTTTTTGGAGCTTCTTTTGAACCTCTTCCTGCTGCCTTTTCTTTTTTTCTGTTTCCTGTCTTTTCTTTTCCTCTGCTTCAGCCTTTTCTTTTATTCTTTGCTCCTGCAGCGCCTGCGTTTTTAGAAACTGTTCTTTCTGGTATTCTCTGACTCTCCAGATTCCGTAAAACGCGCTTCCTCCAAGCACAGCTGCCAGAACCAACACAAAAAGCCTTTTTCTGCCTTTGTTCTTTTTCACCTTTCGCCTTTCAGATCTTTTTGTCCTTAGAAAATCTTCAAAATATCATTATACATCACTACTACCATTAATATCATAAGAAGCATCAGGCCTGCAAAATGCACCATTCCCTCCACTTCACGGTTAATGGGCTTCTTTCTGACAGCCTCTATCAGAAGAAATACAAGTCTGCCGCCGTCCAGAGCCGGAAGAGGCAGAAGATTCATCACTCCAAGGTTTGCGGAAAGCAGCACTGCCATATTCAGCATATTCATCCAAAGCATCAACGCGCCCTGGCTCTTCGTCTCCTCGTAAGCCGTTCCGATAGCGTCCACCACGCCTACCGGGCCGCTTAGATCCTTAACACCCAGTCCTCCTGTCACCAGCTCTTTCAGACTGAGAAGAGTAGTACGGATCATATATTTCACATCCAGAACTGCATATTTCAGAACCTGAAAACCGGTTGCTTTCACATATCCCATATTATAGCTGAAGCCTGTTTTTGGCGTCCGGTACTCTTTTGGCGTAATAACAGCATCGTATTCCAGACCGTCCCGTTGGTAAGTAATATCCACAGCCTCTTGGGAAAGAGGGTGCTTTTCTATATAAGCCTCGTAAGCCGCTCCGTCTGGAACAGGGGTTCCGTTAATAGAAGTAATCACGTCTCCCGCCTGAAGGCCAGCCTCCTCAAGGGGCATTCCCTCAATCAAAGAAAGCACCTCCATGGAATTTTCATCTGAGCGGTTAAATCCTAAAAGATATCTCACAGACGCATCTGGAGTGTAGGTAATGGTTTCTTTTTTCCCTTCTCTTCGAACCTGCACGGTAATGGGTTCCTCTGTAAGCTCGTTAAGAAAAGAATACATATACAAATCACGGGCAACATCCACCTGGTAGCCGTTAAACTCCGTAATTACGTCTCCCTCTTTAAGGCCTGCCTCCGCCGCCGGAGAGTTCGCCTCCACTTCCATGATCTCTGCCGGATCATACCCTACAAAGGCAGTAATGATCACAGAAAGGATAAAAGCCAGAATAAAGTTAAAAACAGGCCCTGCCGCTACAACAGATATTCTGCCCCACACAGGAGCCGCATTAAAGGTTCCCGGAAGTTCATCCTCTCCTGTGTCCTCTCCCAGCATGGCACAGGAACCTCCTATAGGAAAAAGTTTTATGGAGTATCTTGTTTCTCCTTTTTGGGTGCTGAAAAGTCTCGGCCCCATCCCCAGAGAAAATTCCGTTACCACGATTCCGTTCTTTTTTGCCAGGAGAAAGTGCCCCAGTTCATGAATAAGAATGATCACACTGAAAATGATCACCGCAATAAGGATCTTCAAATTACCACCTGCTTTCAATCCACTTATAAGTCTCTTCTTCTACTGCCAGGATCTCTTCAAGATCAGGCGATTCCACTTTTTTATGTCTTTCCATAGACTGCCCGATAATATCATAAATATCCAAAAAGCTGATCTCCTCATGGAGGAATTTCTTTACTGCCAGCTCATTTGCAGCATTAAAGACCGTAGGCATACTTCCACCTTCACGGGAAGCCTGGATTGCCATAGGAAGCCCCAGGAAGGTTTCCATATCCGGCTCCTCAAAGGTGAGCTTTCCAAGCTTTGCAAAATCAATCCTCTCTCCATCCAGATATCTCCTATGGGGATAATAAAGAGCATACTGAATAGGAAGACGCATATCCGGCGTTCCAAGCTGCGCCATAATACCTCCGTCTTTAAATTCCACCATGGAGTGAATCACACTCTGAGGCTGCACAACCACCTGGATCTGATCCAGTTCCACATCAAAAAGCCATTTGGCCTCCATCACCTCAAGGCCTTTGTTTACCAGTGTTGCAGAATCCACAGTGATCTTCTGCCCCATAACCCAGTTGGGATGCTTCAATGTATCGGCAAGAGTCACTTTTTTCAGATCTTCTGTTTTTTTGCCTCGGAAAGGACCGCCGGAAGCAGTGATCAGAAGCTTGTGTATTTCTTTTTTGTTTTCTCCGTTTAAGGTCTGAAAAATAGCGCTGTGCTCACTGTCTACCGGAAGGATGGAAACGCCGTATTCCTTTGCCATAGGCATGATCAAATGACCTGCCGTTACCAGGGTTTCCTTATTGGCCAGGGCAATATCCTTCCCTGCTTTGATGGCTTCAATGGTAGGACGGATTCCCAGCATTCCCACAATGGCAGTCACAAGAATTTCTGTCTCCTCCATAGATGCCAGCTCCAAAAGCCCCTCCATACCGGACACTACCCGGATGTCGGTATCCTGAAGCTTTATGCGAAGCTCTGCCGCAGCAGATTCTTCCCATACAGCTACAAGACGGGGAGAAAACTCTCTTGCCTGTTCTTCCAGCTTTTTGATATTTTTTCCGGCGCTGATTCCCAGAACTCGGATGTCTTTGTTTGCCCGGGCAACTTCCAGCGTCTGTGTGCCAATGGATCCCGTAGAACCCAGAATTGCAATTTTTTTCATATTGATCTACTCCTTATAATCCCAGGATAAGCTTTGCCATATAGTAAATCACCGGCGCGGTAAAGATCACACTGTCAAAACGGTCCAAAATCCCTCCATGACCGGGAATCAGCTTTCCATAATCCTTAATATTCCGATTTCTCTTGATTGCAGAAGCCGCCAGATCACCCACCATGGAAATCAGGGCTCCCACTGCGCAGATCACTGCGTATTCCACAGCAGGACCTTTGGTAAGAGCCGCGTAGGCCCCGCCAAGAAGAGCCGCACCCACAACGCCGCCTACTGCTCCTTCTATTGACTTTTTGGGACTTAACACCGGAGCCATCTTATGTTTGCCAATGAGCATTCCCACACAGTAAGCGCAGGTATCGCAGCCCCAGGAACAGAAAAAGATCAGCCACACAAGGATCTTTCCATTTTCAAGGTTTCTGGTAAGCAGGATAAAGGAAAGCATCACCGCCACATATACAAGACCAAAAAACGCAGCCATAATCTCCTCTGCCTGATATTTTGGATATGTAAACACATAAACAAACATCATAAGGATCAGAGAAACGATCACTGCCATCATACCGTATTTTTCAAAATCCAAAAGCAGCATTCCATAAAAAAGGATTGCTCCCAGATAACCTGCAAGCTCAAGAAGATCAATTCTCTCCTTATGTACTCCCATGGCATTATATAATTCCCGCATACCAATCAGAGAAACGCATAGAAGTGTAAGAAGCAGAACATAATCTCCTGTCATAATGGTGAGAAAAGCAATCACCACAAGAAGGATCCCGCTTAGAAGTCGTGTTTTAAACATTCCTTACTCCTCCTTTACACCGCCGTATCTGCGGTCTCTTTCATTATATTTTTCAATGGCTTTCATAAGCTCCGGCTTATGAAAATCAGGCCAGGCTACATCTGTAAAATAAAACTCCGTATAGGCAAGCTGCCACAAAAGATAATTGGACAGTCTCTGCTCTCCGCTGGTACGGATCATAAAGTCAGGGTCAGGAATCCCGGCTGTATCCAGATAGTTTCCAAAAGTATCTTCTGTAATCTCCTCAGGCTTTATTTTGCCTTCTACAGCATCCTGGGCCAGACGGCGGACGCCTCTTACAATCTCGTCACGGGAACCATAATTCAGCGCAATCTGAAAGAAAAGCTCGTCATAATCCTTGGAAAATTCTTCCAGTTCTCTCACGCTTTCCTGAATATCTTCGTCAAAGGCAGAAATATCGCCAATAACTTTTACACGCATCTTATTTTTGGCAGCGCTTTTTTTACATTTTTTGAGGTAGCTGCGGAACAGCTTCATCAATCCTTCCACTTCTTCTCTGGAACGTTTCCAGTTTTCTGTAGAAAAGGCATAGACTGTAAGATATTTTACGCCGATATCTTTGATATCATCACAAATAGATTCCAGATTGGCGCATCCCTTCACATGTCCGTAGCTTCTGGGCATTCCTTTTGATTTGGCCCAGCGTCCGTTTCCGTCCAGAATGATGGCTATATGATTTGGTATTCTCATTCTTATCCCTCTCTTTTTATCATTCCTGAAAATGCTTTTTGTATTCTATGCCAAGAAGGAGAGCCTATGTATTCAGCTCTCCTTCCTTCTGCCTGCTGAATTATACAGTCAGGATCTCTTTTGATTTTTTGTCTACTGCAGCGTCAATGTTCTTGATGTATTTATCTGTCAGTTTCTGAACCTGTTCCTCCAGATCCTTTACCTCATCCTCAGATACGTCCTGCTTTGTCAGCTTTTTGAATGCGTCGTTGGCATCACGACGGACATTACGAACTGCAACCTTAGCTGCCTCGCCTTTTTTCTTTACGTCCTTTACAAGTTCTTTACGGCGTTCCTCTGTCAGCTCCGGAAGAACCAGACGAATAATCTTACCGTCATTATTCGGGTTCAATCCCAGATCAGAGGTAAGAATAGCCTTCTCAATCTCTTTAATGAGACTGGATTCCCAAGGCTGGATCTGGATCATACGTGCCTCCGGCACAGTTACGTTTGCCACCTGCTGAAGAGGTGTGGGGCTTCCATAATAATCTACGGTAATCTTATCAAGAATATGCGGATTCGCACGTCCTGCCCGGATTGTTGCAAGCTCTGCCTCAAATCCGTTTAAAGTTTTTGTCATTTTGTTGTCATACTTCTGAACTCTTTCATCCATTTGTCTGATCTCCCTCTCCATGTTTTTGCTGCAGCCTCGCTGCATTTATGGGGTAAACTTATACCGTTACCCTGGTACCGGAAAATTTACCGTGTACCGTATTCACAATACTGTTCTCCTCTTCAAGGCCAAATACCAGCATCGGCATTTTCTGCTCCAGACACATAATAGAAGCAGTAAGATCCATTGCCGCCAGCTTCTTGTCTACCACCTCCTGAATGGAGATCTCGTCATATTTTACTGCTGCCGGATTCACCTTAGGATCGCTGTCATAAATTCCGTCTACTGCCTTAGCAAGAAGAATTGCTTCTGCCTCGATCTCCACTGCCCGAAGAACGGTAGCTGTATCTGTAGAAAAGTAAGGATGGCCTGTGCCGCCTGCAAAGAACAAAATCTTACCTGCCTTAAAGCCTTCCTCAATTGCATCCTTGGAATAAAGCTTTGTAAATGCGCCGCATACAAAAGGCGTAAAGATTTCTGTTTCAAGTCCCAGATACCTGCAGATATCAGATACATAAATACAGTTCATTACTGTGGCAAGCATACCGATCTGATCCGCTTTGTTTCTGTCAATGGTCTCGCTGGTACGTCCTCTCCAGAAGTTTCCGCCTCCGATCACGATGCCTACCTGAGTGCCTTCTTCTGCAATCGTACGGATCTGCTTTGCAACAGCAATTACCGTCGCTTCGTCAAATCCTGTTTTTTTTGCTCCCGCAAGAGCTTCTCCGCTTAATTTCAGTAAAATCCGCTTCATAGCTTCTTTCCTTTCTCTTTAGATTTCATAAAAGAGTTTTACCAGATTCCGGTAACAATCTCATTTCCATTCTCATCAATGGTAGTTGATACGGTAAAGTTGGAATAATAATGATAGCCTGTCTTTCCGGTATCCGGTTCTTCCTCGTATTCATCATACTGAGGGGATCCCAGACTGCCGATCAGCGCATCCATGGACTGACCGATATAGCCTTCAGCCGCATCAATGGTATCGTCTGTAGGGGTGCTGGTATCGCCTGATCCATCATCCGGTGTTTCTGTAGGAGCCGGAGCCTGAGTCGGCTCAGGCTCCGCTGTAGGATCAGGAGTTTCTGTCGGCTCTGTTGTCTCTGTATCTTCGCTGTCTTCATCCTCATCAGAATCATCGTCTATAAGACCCAGACGCTTCTTGACTTCATTCAAAGTAGAAAACTCCTTCGTACCTGTGGACGTCATATAAGTGGCATAAGGGAAGGAATCCTCTCCTGTCCCATTCATGCGCAGGGTGATCTGCTTCATAGTTGCCAGAGGCAGATCGCGGAAAAAGCATTCATTCTTGTCTTCATCCGTATAGGTAATTCGGATATCGTAGGTGATTCCTGATGAAGAGGGCTTGTCAAAATAGTAAACTGCCTGGTCTCCATTCTTAAGGGTAAAAGCGCCATTGATCAGTTCCTCTCCCCAGTCGTCCTCATCATCCTCGTCATCTGAAGGATGCTGACGGATGTAAATATCTCCGACTTCATTCCCTGTTTTATTGATGATCGTTACCTTAGAAGCTGTTTCGGACTTCTTTCCGATTACATTCTTTTCTTTTGTTACCTGCATATCTACAAGCTCGGCTTCCTTGGTAGGTTCCGGGGCCTGGGTAGGAGTTGCCTGCACCTGCTGCTGAACAGCCTTGTCCTCTTTCTCCTTACCGCATCCTGCCGCGGCCATAACCGTTACTGCCAGTAGTCCTGCTAATATCAGATATCTTTTTTTCATATGATAAACCTCCCATTCATATGATGGAAATATTTGAACATAGTTTCATTAATATAATTATACTTAGTATCGCATTCTTGTCAACCAATGTCCAATAAATTCACACAATTTTTAGACTTATGCAAAAAATCAATAGAGATTCTTCACCTTAAAATCTCTCTCCGCTTCCCGTCTCTGATCCTTTTTGGCAATATCCTGACGTTTATCGTATAATTTCTTTCCCCGGGCTGTTCCGATCTCAACCTTAACAAGACTGTCCTTAAAATACACTTTCAGAGGTACAAGGGTCAGTCCTTTTTCTTTTAGTTTTGCTTCTATTTTATTGATCTCATACCGATGAAGAAGAAGTTTTCTCACACGGAGAGGATCTTTATTAAAAATATTTCCTTTTTCATAAGGGCTGATGTGCATTCCGTAAATATAAACTTCTCCCCGCTCCACACGGACAAAAGACTCCTTAATACTGCATTTCCCCATACGCAGAGACTTTACCTCTGTGCCTGCAAGGGAAATACCCGCTTCATAGGTTTCTTCAATAAAATAATCGTGAAAGGCTTTTTTATTATTTGCAATCAGCCTGATTCCCTGCTTCTTCGCCATTGCCATTCCTCCTTACTCTTCTACAAGGGTAAAATCCACAGACCGCTTCATGGCGTCTGCGTCAGCCACACGGACTTTTATTTTCTGTCCCAGATGGTAAACCTTTTTTGTCACCTGTCCTCTCAGCTCAAAGGCCTCCTGGTCGTATTCATAATAATCATCTTTAAGGCATGTAATATGAACCAGACCTTCTACCGTATTTGGAAGCTCCACATAAAGCCCATATCCAGTAACACCGGAAATGATCCCCTCAAACTCCTCGCCCAGATGGTAGGACATATACTCTGCTTTTTTCATTCTGTCAGATTCCCGTTCTGCCTCCTGAGCCCTTCTTTCACAGACGCTTGACTGAAGAGCCACTTCCTCAAGGATCTCTCTGTAATGCTCTGTCTTCCCTTCTCTCTGGAGACGTCCCCTTAGATTATCCCTTATGATCCTGTGGATCTGCAGATCTGGATATCTTCTGATCGGGGAGGTAAAATGACAGTAATATCTTGCCGCCAGTCCAAAATGTCCGCTGCACTCTGTGGTATACCTGGCCTGCTTCATAGTGCGTAAAGTCATGCGGCTGATCATAGGTTCATTTGGAAGTCCCTGGATGCTTTCCAGGATCTCTTGAATTTCCTTTGGCGTAATCTCCTGTCCTGACTTACGCACCTGGATCCCCTGATGATGAAGAAGGGTCAAAAGCTCCTCCACCTTTTCTGGATCTGGATTTTCATGAGTGCGGTATACAAAAGGGTATTCCCCCTTGCAGTATTCCTTTGCCACAGTTTCATTGGCAAGGAGCATAAAATCTTCAATGATCTCTGTTGCCACACTTGTTTCATATGGTTTTACGTCAATGGCCCGTCCTGCGCCGTTGAGAATGATCTTGCTTTCTGGAAAATCAAAATTAACAGATCCTCTGTGGTGACGACAGCTTCTTAAAAGCACGGAAAGCTCCTTCATCAGGAAAAACATAGGAACAAACTCTTCATGTTCCCTTTTTGTTTCTGTATCGCCGTCCTCCAGAATACAGCGCACCTGCTCATAGCTCATGCGTCTGTCCACCCGGATAATACTTTCTGTGATTTTGTGATCCACCACATTTCCCTTTTCATCAATGTCCATAAGACAGCTTAAAGTCAAACGGTCAACGCCCTGATTCAAAGAGCAGATTCCATTGGAAAGCCGCTCTGGAAGCATAGGGATCACACGGTCAGCCAGGTATACGCTTGTCCCTCTCTTCAACGCCTCTTTATCAAGGGCGCTGCCTCCCTGAACATAGTTGCTCACATCAGCAATGTGAACTCCCAGATGATAGATCCCATTTTCCTTTGTCAGAGATACTGCGTCGTCCAGATCTTTTGCATCCTCTCCGTCTATGGTAACAGTCACAAGATCTGTAAGGTCTGTTCTTCCATTTCTATCCCCTTCCAGCACATGATCCGGCACACGCATGGCCTGATTCTGCACTCGAACAGGAAATTCTGACGGAATGTTAAAGCTTTTTACCAGGGCAAGGATGTCTGTTCCTGGAGCATGCATATTCCCCAGAGATTCGACGATCTTCCCCTCAGGTTTCTTTCTCTGAGAACCGTAATCCAAAATTGTAGCAACTACCTTCTCACCGTCCCGGATTCCCTGAGAATTTTTTGGAGAAATATATATGTCCTTAGATATCTTCTGATTGTCGCAGACTACAAAGCCATAATCCCCTTCCCGCTGAAAGGTTCCCACAACCTCCACGGTTCCTCTTTCCAGAATCTTCAGAACTGCTCCTTCTCTTCTTTTGCCGGGTTTCTGGTCTTTTTTCAAAAGCACCTGTACCTTATCCTGGTGAAGCGCTGTATTTACCCCTTCTGCAGGAATAAATATATCCTCTTCTTCCTCTCCTGTTTCCACGAAGCCGAAGCCTCTGGGATTTCCAATAAAAACCCCTTCCCTGATCAGTCCCAGTTTCTGCAGGCTTTTGATATTTTTTTTCTTAATTGTATGATTTTCTTTTGGGAACTTCTTCTTTTTTTCCCAGATTTTTTTTCTGCTCACTTAATCTCCTTTTCTCTCTCTTACAGGCAAAAAAACACTCTTGTTCATATACAAGAGTGTCTCCATTTTGCCTTCTGTAATCCTTAGAAATTCATATTCAGTACAATGGCCAGAACAAAGAACAGCACTGCCATAAGCGTTGTAGCCTTTACAAGTCCGCCTTCCATGGAGCGACCCTTGTTCTTTCCCCAGTAGGTATCTGCCACACCGGCGATTGTACCAAGACCCTGCTGTTTGCCCTCCTGCATCAGCACTACAATGGTAAGAGCAATACAATCTATGGCGAAAATTACCGTAAGGATAATTCTTAAAATTTCCATTTTGGTTACACCTCCTAATCAACTAATGTTCATTGTACCACATGGCATTTTGGATTTCAACAGTTTTTTCTTCCAAAACCTTGACAAGCACAGCCCTTTCGTAGAAGATATATGAGAAAAGGCTTTTGCTTTTTCTGATTCAATTATAAATAAAAGGATGGTCTGTATCATGAAAACTTCAACAAACAAGATTATGGCTTTTCTTGTATCTCTTCTCATCTCCGCCGGATTTTCCATATGCTGTTTTGAAATCCCGGCTGTACAGGCGGCGATCAGTGCAAGAGGCAATATCAATCTTCTCACTTATGCAATGACAGTTATTCTATTTTGCATCTCCTACCTTCTGATTTCGCTGTTTCTTACAGGAAGGGACAAGCCTTGCTTATTTCAAAAACCAAAAGCAGCTTTGGGAGCCAGTATTTTTCTTTTTATTGCGAATCTCCTGTTCCTGGTCCGTATGTTCCAGCTGGAAACTGAAGTCTATGGTTCCGTTTCCTCCCGGTATATCTGGCAGATCCTGCCTTTTTGGCTTGTGGCTTTTGCCCTTATTGCAGAAGGAGTCTTTTTTCTCTCCTTTGTAAGAAAAAGCAAGATCTCCGCAAGCTCCTGGGGACTTTTCGCATTATATGGAACGCTTACTGCTCTGATCGGATATAACTTTTATACGCCGGAGGTCTTTTTGAGAAACGGAGCGGATCGTCTCCATATGAACGCTTATTTTAACTCCATATATAACGTACTTCACGGCAGTCCCTATACGGAATACACTACTAGCATTTACGGTCATTACGGAATCCTGTACAAGCTTCCGATGAAACTTCTTGGAGGGGATCATATTGATTTTATCCTTCTCAACTCCCTGGCAGGGGCGCTGACCTTCCTTGCAATTTTTGTCGCCCTTCATCTTATGGTAAAAAATAATCTTCTGCGGATTCTGGGAGCTGTTGCCATATCCTTCCCGGTTCTTGCCATGCGAAACGCTATTTACTGGCAGCTCTGGCCTCACAGAGTTCTGTTTATGAGCCTGATGCTCTGTTATATGGCTTTTTGCCTGCGGTATAAAAAGCTAAATCGGCTTACCTGTATTCTTGGTTATATACTAGCTTTTGTTGGGATTTTATGGAATACGGAAAGCGGACTTTTCTGCGCCGCTGCCTGGGCCGGATTCTGGATCCTCAGAAGCCTGTGTTTAAAAAAGAATCAAATAATGTCCATAATACGAACAGGTATTTCTCATATTGCAGGTATTATTTTAAGTTTTCTTGGCGCATGGGGAGTGGTAGAACTCTACAACATTGCAAGCGGAGGACAGATTATGGGAATCAAGGAATTTCTTTTCCCTCTTCTTCAATCCTCCTATATGGATGATCTTCTTCGGGTGGATCTTCCTAAGTTTCCCAGCGCCTATATGGTGATCGTCGCCCTCTTTTTCCTTGCCTGCGCCTGGGGAATCTCCCATATGTGGTTTCTCCATAAACAGGAAGAATCGGAAAGCGCTGTTCTTCCTGCCTGCTATGCTTTTGCCACAGCAGTTCTCTCTCTGGGACAGATCACATACTTTATTAACCGGGCCGCCTACCATAATCTGGAGATCATCCACCTTCCGGCTGTTCTCCTTCTCTGTATGATGGCAGAAACCGGACTGGAAACCTTCCGCACCTTCCATATAAAGAAGCTGGATTCCTTCAGCGGAACGGATGTTTTCCGCGGCGCATTTACAGCAATGGCTCTTCTGGTTCTTATGACCTTATGTACCGGAACCGTAGTCCTTTACGGAGAAAACACACACGCTCGGGAAGAGCTTCATAACAAACAGGAGTTCACAGATTTTGCTGCCCACATTGCAGCAAACGTTCCTCCAAACACTTACGGCTTTGGCATCGGCGTTCCTGAAATCTATTCAGTTCTTCGCTGGGATACCAACTGCTATACCCTGGATCTCCCTGACCTTTCCCTGCGCCCCGAAGTGGGAGATTATATTATAGACGATATTAAATCCAAACAGCTCCCTGCTTTTTTTGCCGGAGAGTCAAGTGTTACCCATCTAAAAAAATACAGTTCCAAAGAAAAGAGCTCCTGGCTTACAGATACCTACCAGGTAGCTCAGACCTTTGAATTTAAGGGTTCAGTTCTTGAATACTACACCCTGAAATAATTATCTCCAAAAGGATTTTCGTAAACAGCCTGTTCTCCCAGTTTTTCTTCGATCCTGATAAGCTGGTTGTACTTGGCGTTCCTGTCTGAACGGCAGGGCGCTCCTGTTTTGATCTGGCATGCCCCTGTGGCAACGGCCAGATCAGCAATAAAGGAGTCCTCTGTTTCCCCTGATCTGTGAGAGATCACTGCTCTGTATCCGTTTTTCTGAGCCATTTCCACTGCGTCCAGCGCTTCGCTTAAAGTTCCGATCTGATTTACCTTTACAAGAATTGCGTTAGCCGTTCCCATACGGATTCCACAGGCAAGGCGCTTCTTATTTGTAACAAACAGATCGTCTCCTACAAGCTGGATTTTATCTCCCATGCTTTCTGTAAGATTTTTCCATCCTTCCCAGTCGTCTTCCTCCAGTCCGTCTTCAATAGACACAATAGGAAACTCTGCGGTCAGTCTTTCATAATAAGAAATCATTTCCTGGGAATCGCGGCAGATTTCCTCACCCTTCATCCGGCTTTCTCCCGGAAAATAATATACGCCTTTTTCTTTATCATAAAGCTCGCTGGCCGCCGCATCAATAGCGATCACAACCTGCTTTCCCGGTTCATAGCCTGCTTTTTCCACTGCCTCCATAATCAGCGAAAGAACTTCCTCTGAGTCTTTCAGGTCAGGCGCAAAGCCGCCTTCATCCCCTACGGCTGTGGATAATCCTTTTTTCTTTAAAAGAATTTTCAAAAACTGATAGATTTCCACGCACATCCGAAGACCCTCGGAAAAACTTTTTGCGCCGGATGGCATGATCATAAACTCCTGCAGATCTACTGAATTGTCTGCATGTTTTCCACCGTTTAAAATATTCATCATAGGTACAGGAAGATTTCTTGTATGGCAGCCTCCAAGATACTGATACAAAGGAATCCGAAGGGCTTTGGCCGCCGCTCTTGCCACTGCCATGGACACTCCGAGAATTGCGTTTGCTCCTATGCTTTCTTTGTTTTCTGTTCCGTCTGCTTCTGTCAAAAGCCTGTCTATATTAGCCTGATCCAGCGCATTTTCTCCAAGAATGGCTTCTGCCAGTTTTGTATTTACATTATTTACTGCCTTTTCCACTCCAAGGCCCAGATATTCCTCTTTTTCTCCGTCCCGCAGCTCCACAGCTTCAAACCGTCCTGTTGATGCGCCGGAAGGAACCATTGCCCTTGCCGTATATCCATGGATTCCTACAATCCCTTCTCCGGCCGTTACCTCCACCTCAACAGTGGGATTTCCCCTGGAATCCAAAATCTGTCTTGCATGAACCTTTCGTACAGGCAAATACCGCAACATATTTTTACCTCCTATGACTTGATAATCTTAGGTTCTCCTGAAATTCTTATTCTATTCACAGGAAAACAAACTACCTGTATCATACTTCTTCTTTTTATAACTTCCTATTTTTCCCTTAGTATTTTCAGATTATTCACGTTATATAAAACTATTTTTGCTTTATATTTATTTTTTCTTCTTTTATTTTTCATTTTATTGTTGACAAATCCATATTTATCTGTTATATTAAATATATAAAACAAAGGGAGCTAAAAAGAAAACACAAAGGAGTGAGACCACCGAAACCTTAACTCACCACCTATAATTTAAAGAAGGAGGTACAGACCACCAGAAGCAGAACGTAATACCTCATAACACGAAAGAAAGGAAGGTACGGACCACCGAGAACGTAAGTTTTACATTCCAAATGTTTTATAAATTCAACAAGGAGGATTATTCCATTGGACAACGAACAGTAAAAAGAGCCAGCAGAATCAAATATCTGATGGCTCTTTTTTTGGTGTTCTGCTTTTCTAATAAACAAAAAACAGAGGACACATTTTAAAACATGTCCTCTGTACATTTCTCACCTATTCAGGGTCTTCATACAAAAATCATAAATCCTAAGATAGGTTTCATTGGAATAATGAAGTCCGTCATACATTCCAATATTGTGCCGATCACTGATCCAACCGCATTTCTGGAGGTAAGCACAGGAATTAATATACCGAAACGGCGCTCTGGAACCTGTACATAATCCTCTGCGGATTGCCCTGTTAAAGTTTTCTACCATTTCCTCTGTCCTGCGGCCCCGACCGTTATTAAAATAGTTGTTCATGGCTGAATTTACAGGATTCACTGACATGTAATACATGGTACAGTTATATCTTTTCAGGGTTTTGGCTGCCTTCTTCATATAAGAAACGTATTCCGAATAAGATTTGAGATCGTTTACTCCAAGATTGATCACAACAGCCTGCTTCACTTTGCGGTCAGACTGATATGCCCTGGAGGTCTGTCTACGAAGCTGCCCGTAGCCTGTAGTCTTGAACCAGTCAAGCCCCTGTCCTCCTGCTGCAATGATCTCTACATTAGAAGGAATGCTGGATTTCATAACCTCATGATAGGCAACAGTTCTGGAATCGCCTACCAGATACACCTTGTCAAATTTCTCCGGTTCACGAATATAGGACGGCGCAATATCCATCTTCTTATTGAAGACAACCATGTAATAATTTCCAGATTTTGTAGGAATCGGATCCCCTGCCTTATATTCTGGATTTGAGGTTTTTCCTTTTCTTCTGGACCATCCCAGGCACATATTCCCGTTTCTCATATTTACAGAAGGAAATGTAGCCTTCTTGACATCAGTGGTAGAAACCACCTTCCAAACCTTGCCGTTATTCAGTCTCAGATTCACGCCGCTGACTTTTTCTGTTACCGGATAAAATTTCATATTGCCAGTAACCTTTACCTTAGTTCCAGGTTTCTGGTAGGTCTTACTGTTTCTGGAAGTCGCCCATCCCAACCCTCTGGTATTTGCTCCGCTTGGAACAGCAGGAAGCTTCACATAAGCTCCCTTTACAACGTTTTTACGCTTATCCGTATACTCTCTGCGTCCGTTGGATGTCATAAAAGAAACCCGATAAAGTTTATACCGTTTCAGGCAGAAAGTCACATCCTTCGTAACCCGGAATCTGCTGCCTGGAACATACTTATGGGATTTTCCTCTTTCTTCAAGAACCCAGTAGTAACGATACCCTGACTGCGTTTTCACTTTAGGAAGTACTACCCGTTCTCCACGGTTTACAGTCTTTGCCCAATCCTCATAAGTCTGCGTGGAAACATTTCCTCGTGAATCTGCATATATCACATCACATTTAACCGCAGCCGAAACCTGATGACTTTTACCAAACATCAAAAAGGCTGCCAGAAACAACAGGAAAAACGTTCCTTTCCATTTACTGCAATTCTGATTCATGGTTTAACTCCTTATTATTCTGTTTTCTTCTTACTTATACTATTTCACTATATCAGTTTTTTTAAATAAAAGCAATATGATTTTCATTCTTATTTCATATTTTTGTTATATTTACCGCTGTTCACAATAGCTTGATGATCGCTTTTTTGAAACATTATACAGACATCGGCTTATATACATGATACCACAGCAACCTGCATATATTGTAAAAAACACTTTCGGAGAACTCCATGAAACCTTTCCGTTTCAGCTCCCTATCTTTTTCTTTTCCATACATAAAAAAGTTCCGTATTTTTGCCATACTTGCAGGCGCTTTCTTACTGGGATCTGCATCCGGCATCCTTGTTACCTGGATAGCCCGGGTCCAGGACCCTGAAACCAATACCGTCTCCGGGAATCCTCTTTACCAGGAATCCACAAGCTGGGGGCTTGGATTTCAAAAAGAAGGCGACCGCCCCACAGGAAACGCCACCATAAAGGAATTAAAGCCTTATCATGCTTATTATGCCCAGGATACAAAAGAAAAAGTGATCTATCTCACTTTTGACGCAGGATATGAAAACGGAAACACCCCTCTTATTCTGGACGCCCTGAAAAAACATCATGCGCCGGCCACTTTTTTTGCAGTGGGAAATTTTATCGCCGATAATCCTGATCTTATAAGACGTATTGTAAAAGAAGGACATATTGTAGGAAATCACACCATGACCCATCCTGATATGTCTTCTATTTCCTCTCTGGAATCCTTCCAAAAAGAGCTCCAGGGAGTAGAAAAACTTTATAAAGACGTCACAGAAAAGGAAATGATTAAATTTTACCGGCCTCCCAGAGGAATTTACAGTACCGCAAATCTTTCTATGGCAAAAGAGCTTGGCTATTCTACTTTTTTCTGGAGCCTTGCCTACGTAGACTGGATTCAGGATCAGCAGCCTTCCAAGGAGGAAGCCTTTGACAAGCTGCTTCCCCGGATCCACCCGGGAGCTATTGTTCTGCTTCACAACACCTCCTCCACCAACGGCGCCATCCTTGACCAGCTGCTTACCCGATGGGAGGAAATGGGGTATCGTTTTGCATCCTTAAAAGAACTGGCCGGGGAATAATCCCCGGCCATCAGCCTATCTTTCCCTATTCAAAAATCGAATGCAGTAATCATAAATCCTTAAACTTGTCTCTACAGAATAATGGGTTCCGTCATGAACTCCTGAATTATTTTTTGTATCGCTGATCCATCCTTTTTTGCGGAAGTGATCATAAGAATTTATATAGGTGTAGCATTTATTTTTACCGCTACATAAAGTCCTGCGGATCATTCGGTTAAAGTCATCCACCAGTTTTTCTGTCCTAAGATATTTCCCTCTGCAGTTCATGATCATGGCGCTGTTTACAGGATTTACAGGCATGTAATACATGGTGCAGTTGTATTTTTTGGATAATTTTCTGGCAACCTTAGTCATAAACCGAGGATACTCTGAGGGTCTTCTTAAATCGTTTGCTCCCCAGTTCATTACAACCGCCTTTTTACTTCTGCGAGGCTGCTTTTCAAGTTCTCTTATGAGAATCTTGTATCCATATTGTCTAAACCACTGGATTCCGCCTCCTGATTTTGCCACAAATGTCAGATTATCAGGCTTGTCTATCCCTACTGCATTGCTTACGGCAACCGTTCTGGAATCTCCGATCATATAGACATGGGCATAGCCTTCAGGTTTTGGAAGAACCGCTGGTTTCTGATCCATGGTCTTTGGAAAAACAACCATATAATATTTTCCCGTTTTATCTGGAATCCTGTCTCCGGCATAATATTCTGGATCCGTAGTTTTGCCCTTTCTGCGAGACCATCCAAGAACCATGTCTCCCTCACGGTTATTTACGTCTGCTGCAGGAAACACCTGTGTTTTGTCTTCAGAGGTATAGATTCTTTTGTATACTTTTCCATTTGGCCAGCACAGAGTTACTGAGGTTGACTTTTGTCTTACTGCATAAAACTTCATGTTTCCAGTAACCTTTACTTTTGTTCCCGGCTTCAGATAGTCTTTGCCGTTCTGCGAAGTTGCCCAGCCCAGTCCTCTTGTGTTTCTGTCCCCTGGTACAGGAGGCAGTTTCATATACGCCTCTTTTACTGCTCTTGTACATATGTCAGCATACTTTTTCCGTCCATTTGATTTAAAAAAAGAAATATCATAAAACCTGTAACGTCTCAGACAAAAAGTCATGTCTTTTTTTACCTGATATTTCGCCCCCGGGTTATATCTGAGAATCTTATCTCCATCTTTAATAACCCAATAATAGCGATAATCAGCTGAAGATTTAACCTTTGGAAGCGTTACATATCCGCCTCGCTTTACTGTTTCCGCCCAGTCTTTATATTTCTGAGCGGAAACCTTGCCGCGGGAATCTGCATAAGTTACATCGCATTTAGATGCCGCAAAAACCGGATGGCTTTTGCCAAACATCAAAAGCGCTGTCAAAAAAAGAAGAAAAAACACTCCTGTTATACTTCTCTTTTTTATTCTATGGATCATTCCGAACACCTGCCTGTCTTTACACGTTCCACTGTTTTAAGAATTCTCTGATATACACGTTCACAATTATTTTTATCTGCATAGGGGAAGGTATGGTTGACCCTCTCCTTATACATTTCTTTTAGTGTGCATCCGTTTTCCAGGTAAGAAAGAATCGTATTTTTTAAAATCTCTGAATCTGTACATACTTCTCCGAATCCGTCCTTATCATAGTCGAAATATCCTTGAACGTAGGTATGGGATCCTGAGAAAAATTCTTCTCTGTCCGGCTGATAATAGATTACCGGCTTCCTGAGATACACAAAGTCAAATGCCACAGAGGAATAGTCTGTAACGATCAGGTCCGACTCTGTAAAAATATCCCGATAGGGCGTATCATAGCTCATCATATTAATTTTATCAGAAATCTCAAACTCCGAAACCGCAACGTCCATATTGGGATGCATCAAAACCCGAACCTTATAGCCCAGTTCCTCAACCTTACTTAAAAACACCTCGTCTGAGAACAAAGCCTCGTACATCTTATAGAAAATACTCTCATGAAATCCTGGAATCAAAGTTCTCTGTCCTGTATGCCCGTCAATATCCGAAACCAGAGAAGCTCTCCAGGTAGGCATAATGGTAATCACTTTCTTAGGATCGCTATGAAGTCTGTCATATCTGGGCAGTCCTGTCATGGCAACCTCGTGTTCCGTATAAAAATAATCGCAGTCCAACACAGACTGATATTCCGGTCTTGTTGTAGTTACAAACATGGAAATATTCTTATTATATTTGTTCAGCCAACCTGAAATATCGTCTTTGATCACTCCATGCTGCAGAAAAATAAAGGGCTTGCTGCGGATCAGGTCTCTCATTGCTCTTGAATACGGAAGATCAAAGGGATTGGTGATATACGCTTCCGCATGTGCAGAAACGATCACATCCGCTTTAAGAAACAGTTTTAAATATTCCTTGGAATCCCTGTCAATTACCTTGCCTATTTTTTTCAATCTTTCATAATCCGGGCTCTTACCGGAGATCACAAAGTATACATCTGGTTTTGGCCCCTGTTTTGCAGATAAATAAGCAAAAAATGCCTCGCCGTTATCGTCAGCCTTGTCAATTCGGTCACTGACCAGCCAGATAGGTTTCCGGGCAAACATCTGGTGAAGAAATGTAGAACATCTCCAAAGAATGATCTGCTTTCTGTCCTGAAGCTCCTCCTTTGTTGGATTTTTGCTGATAGCAGCAGATCTTTTGTTTATCAGAGATGTTTTTCTTATCTCTCTTAATAAGCGCAACTCTTTCTTCATTCTTTTAATCAGGTCTGCTTTTTCTATCAGAAGGATATTCTTGTTTATACGGAAAATATAACCATTCTTATAGCTATAACTGTTGTGATAATATGTATCCAGCGGAAAGAAGCCAGCATTTCCGTAATGTTTAAAAGCAATTCGCTGATGATCCACAATCATAAAAAACTGAACAGATGTAATTCCCTGTATACTGTCAAAGGGAATTTCAACAGAAAAGCCCAGGCGGTCTGCAAGAACCGTTCCAAGAGAAATACTCTTTGTCCCGGGATGTTCAAAGAGACTGCATTCTATTGTCTGTTTCTGGTTATTTTCTTTTGCTACTTCAGCAATAAACTTCAGATCGGAATATTTCATTCGTGTCATCAGTTTCACAGATCCGTCAATACGGAATCCCTTTTCTGTACACTCCAGGATTTCCAAGATTACTGTAAAAGTACCCATAGATACAACAGGATCATTTCCGCACCGCAGATTCAAATCCTGGTCAAAATATTCTTCCCAGAACATGTCCTTATTCTGAGGCTTCAGGGACAAAATATAATCCATGTATTCCTTAGTAAGATATTTCTGATTCAAAATGATCTGATTGTCAATATAAGTCAGACACTCCACCAGAAGCTGACGGAAATATGCTTCCTCTTCCTGGGTTAATACGCCTTCAGGGATTTCCTGCAGCCGGAATCTCCATTGAAGATCATACATAATGGTATACTGGACAAATCTGGGGATATATCCATATTCTTGCTGATACATTTTTAGAGTTTTTAAAGAAAACCTTTCCAGATAGTTAATATACCAGTCCTTTCTTCCATATGAGGAAGAAATTGCGGAATCTCCCGCCATTCTTGTACGATACAGATATCCCCCCCCGGGAACCACGCCATAACGGCATTTCTTAAGCAGGATCTCCATTACAAGAGCCGCATCCTCTGCATATTTCAGCAGCTGGTCAAAGTGGATCTGCTTTGCCGCTCTGTGAGTTATAAACGCTGATGATAAGGACATCTGCACATAATTATATTTTTTCCACAGGTCAACAATCTCATTTTGCCCGGAGCTGTATTTGTAATTCAGAGCATGATCTCCTGTTTTCCCCTCAAAAAATACCATAGGAACAGATACCAGCTCTACTTCGCCCTCTACCTTGTCAAAAAATGTATATACCTCTTTCAGTGTTCCCTGTTCCAAGATATCGTCGGAATCCATAAAGTTGATAAAGCGTCCCTCAATATGCTTCAGACCCTCGTTCCGGGCAGAGGATACCCCTCCGTTCTCCTTATGGATCACCTTAATATTATCAGGATATCTTTTTTGGTATTCATCGCAGATTTCACCGGAACCATCCGGGGTTCCGTCATCTACCAGAATCACCTGAACATTTTTTTCAAATCCGATATCCTGCGCTATAAGACTATCCAGCGCTTCTCCCAAATATTTTTCTACATTGTACACTGCCATTACAACTGAAAACTTGAATTTATAATTGACAGATTGGTTTTCCTTCATCTTCCCTATTTCTCCTTCTGTTTCTAATTTCTATAAAAAAGCCTCTGTATTCTTTTCGTAATTACATGATCAAATACCATTGCAATAAACACAGTTCCTATAAATGCTATACACAGGAACATATATTTATGTTCTGCAAATCCCATATCTGACAGCAGCATCATGGGAATCCTCTGCAAAACGTATATACTGAACACATGGTCTCCAAACCAGGATATCAGATTACTTGAAATACTTATTTTCATAGTTATCAAAAGCATGACTAACGTAAACGCAATAGCCCAGACTGTATATCCTTCTATGCCATAGTTCCATCTGTTTATAAATGAAATACAATATACTGCAGTAAGGATCAGAGCACATCCTGCATAAAAAAAGTCGTTCTTCATCAGGATGCCTTCTATCTTATCCTGAAACATTCCATACCAGCACCCAAGAGGAAAGATCATAATGGTATTATAACAGTAAACTTCACGTCCAAGTTTCATCTGCGCATAGACAAACCCTACAGTGAGAATGGTAAATAAAAAACATCCCAGAAAATCTGCATATTTCTGTTTTTTTATAAAACCGGATATCTTAAAGGAAGCAAACAAAAGAATATACAGGATCAATGTGGCAAAAATATACCAGTTGGAGTTTCCAATAGAAGTCCATCCTGTATATGCCATAAGAACCTGAGCTGCCGGATACTGTCTTCCTGTCAGAATATCTACAATCAAAAAAATGGTAACTGCACAAAAAAAGCTGCACCACACCATCAGAAATCTTCTGGACATAATGGTATTGATATAAGCTTTTCCTTTTTTCTGAATAGATTTTATCATGCCGTAGCCTGAATAAAACAAAAACATGGCAACTACCATCTGGTCCAGATGTCCTCTGAGCTTCAGATATGCCTCATCATAAATACCGCCCAGCTTCACATACTGCGCATAGTGGCTGAAAATAATCAGTATTACAAAGATTCCTTTTATATTGTTGCAATTATCCTTTGACAGATAATTTTTGTTAAATTGCCCCCTCTCCGCAATGGAAGCTGACCGGGCAATGATAAA
>NZ_CALFLA010000122.1 GCF_937880195.1 uncultured Blautia sp. | reverse complement strand
TTTAAAGAAAGATTCCGATCTGTTCCAGAAACTTCTCAGGAGCCTCAACATGAGGAAGATGTCTGGTATGGGCAATCGTTACAGTTTCTATGGAAGGATTGGCATTCTGGTAGGCCTCTGTTATGGCGCTGCCATTATTTTCTGTTTCTCCCTCAATAATGAAAATACTGTTGTCAAGAGCCTTCAGAGAGGGAAGGATATTGATATTCATGAATTTAGAGGCATGGCTTGCATAGGCGGCTTTTGCCTGAGGACCGCCCTTATGAGCCGCTTCATAATAAGCGTCAAGAAAGTTCTGATCTACATGGAAGGGATCAAAAACCATATTTTCAATAAACAGGTTATTGATGTTTTCTCTGGATACCACAATGTGATAAACCAGAGTTCCAAAAACAGGAATTTCCAGGAAATATTTAAGCAGACGATCCTTCTTTTCCGGCATCTGAGTAAGATTTCCAGGTGCAGGAGGATTGACAAGAACCAGCTTATTAAACAGGGCGTTTTCGTTCCGGCATGCCATAACGGCAAAAGATCCTGAAAATCCGCTGGCAATCACATCTGTTTTTTCTCCGATCACATTGCGGATAAAGTCGCAGATCACCTGAACATAAACAAAGTTTGTATAAGTCATTCCAGGCTTTTCGGAGCGGCCGCAGCCAAGGAGATCAATGGTGTATACAGTGTGTTCCATGGCAAGATCATCTTCTATTTTAGACCATTCATAGCCTGAACTTCCCGGAAGCATATCATGGATCAGAAGCACCGGGCTCCCGCTTCCCTTTTTGGTATAAAAAATCTCTCCAAAACGCCATTTATAATAGTTTCGTCTGTTGGAGTCCAGCATTTCCTTCAAAGCTGCTGATGCAGCAATGATCTTATTTGCAATATGGATAACTGCTGTCGCGGAGGCGAACAGCATTACAAAAGTGGCGAAACGATTCTTGTTTTTTTTCATGTCAGACCTCCTTTTTATGAGATTGGATGCCTTTATTATACGTCAATTTCTGTTATTTTACAATGCTATAAAAGAGAAAGAAGCTTTGCGACATTTTCTTTTTTTGTGGCCCAGCTTGTGGCAAAACGGATCACGGTATGGGTTTCGTCAGCCTTTTCCCAGAAACTGAAAACTACATGTTCCTTTAATTTGTGGAGCGCTGAATCTTCCATTATCACAAAAATCTGATTGGTAGGGGAATCATTATAAAAAGTAACTCCCTTTTCCTTAAGACCCTGACGCAGCAGATCTGCGGTTTCTATGGCGTTTCTGCCTGTTTCTTCATAAAGATTATTTGAAAAAAGAGTATCAAACTGTACGCCGCAGAGCCTTCCTTTAGCAAGCAGAGCGCCATGCTGCTTGATCAGAGTAAGAAAATGCTTTGGAGCGTTCTTTTTGGGGAAAACAACTGCCTCTCCGCAGAGCGTTCCTGCCTTTGTTCCTCCGATATAAAAAACGTCTGTAAGCTCTGCAATATCAGAAAGCGTAAGCTCATTTTGAGGGCAGGCAAGAGCAGTAATAAGGCGGGCACCGTCCATATAAAGAGGAAGCTGGAGGGAACGGCAGATTTTGGAAAGCTCTGTCAGTTCTTTTTTTGTATAAAGAGTTCCGTATTCTGTGGGATGGGAGATATATACCATTCCTGGAAATACCATATGTTCGTGACTTTCATCCTGATAAAAAGATTCCACATATGCCTGAAGCTCTTTGGCACATATTTTTCCATTATGCTGAGGAAGAGTAAGAACCTTGTGGCCGGTAAATTCAATAGCGCCTGCCTCATGTACGCTTACATGGCCTGTTTCAGCAGCAATAACCCCCTCATAGGAATGAAGAACAGAATCAATGACTGTCTGATTCGTCTGGGTTCCTCCGGCCAGAAAAAAGATTTCCGCTTCCGGGCATTGGCAGGCTTCCCTGATCTTTTTTTTGGCTGAATTTGTGTAGAAATCAAAACCATATCCGGTCATAGGTTCCATATTCGTGTCCATCAGACGCTGAAGAATGGCAGGATGCGCGCCTTCAGAATAGTCGTTTTCAAAATATAACATAATTAGAAATCTCCTTTTTACTGTAAATTTGTCATAACAGTCAGACAGTACATTGTTATTAAATTTTGTACTACTGTCCGATGATAGGAAAGCTGCGGCTTCACAGAGCGAATCGTAACTTACGAAAAAGTTTAACACTTATTTGGGGAAGATACAATATTGAGATTTGTACTAAAACATATTAATAGTAGAGATATTGTGCGAATAAAATGAGAACACATGTTCTTTGCGCCGAGGTGGCTTTAGTAAAAGAATTCTATAATGGAATAAAAGATTTGATATATGAAAGAAGATAAGTTCAGTAATGTTTCACGTGAAACATTACTGAACTTAAATTTTGAAACAAAATAATTTGAATAGGCTCAATTAAAAGCTATTTATTTATACAGTTGCTTGTGTCAATTATTATTTTTTTGCACGTTTCACATTGAAATCCTGTGATTCGATAACCATTCAGCATTCCAACTAAAAATCCTTCATCATTTAGGACCATATTATCTCCTGTTTTTTGTTTCCACCATAAAGCATCGTTACTACAAATTTTGCCTTGTTTCATTTCTATTCCACAATATGGACATTTCATAGATTTTCCGCCTTTCTTTCCAATACAAAATAAATAGTTATTATTTGTCATATTAGTATATGCTTCGCCTGAATAGAGATTAGTGAATGTGTTCCCTAGCACCCTGAATAAGGTTATCTGTAAACAGAAGCTGCCAATCATTTTTTCGGCAGACATGAAAGATCATTTCCATATTTCGAATTATATAAAAGAATCTTTTTCGTCGCAGGTACTGTTACATTATATTTCAAAGTTGTTCTATTGAATTTGATGATGATTTTTTAGAAGCTGATCGTTTTCTGTAAGTCTTCTCCATCCACAAATAAATTCAATCCTTGAGACTTCAAGAGCAAACTATATATTGATCTTGCTGTTATAATAATATTTTATTACAGAAAAATTTTATTGGACAAAGGAGTTGATTCTATAGTAAATAATATTCTGGTTGTATCCATACATCAACACTAGAACAAGTTTCTGCGAAGGACAGCATATTTTTATTCTGCACACAGGGTTTAAAATTATGTGGCTAAATATAGATTTTGTTCCACCTGGAAGGATAAAATTTTAATTTGCTTTTTGATATCTTTCAAAGAGAAATTAGCTTTCAAAGAAAAAATCCATTGTCTTAACTGGTTTTTTACTTAAAGGATAATATATCATAGTTAGAAAGGTTCATAAAATAAGTTAATATTGTAATCCCATAAAATAATTTGTGTTGTATACAAGAAAAATAACTTTTATTAAGAATATTTCCCGTCACTGATAAAATAGTTTTATATGTTATAGATAATCGTTTTTAAATATAGTATTAGATGCAAAGTGAGATATCTTGAAAAATTGTGATTACAAATATTTTATCATATAAATACCGATATATAGATTGATTAATTATATCAAATTTAAAATAATTTATTGTAAAAACCGTAATACTTAGTGGATCTATCTCCATACAGAATTAAACGATTGTTGATCTAAACGGAAAGAATAGAATGATAGCTTTTAAATTTTACTCGTTATGATTGTAATTTATCAAATGCAGGAATATAGATTTTACTCAAAGCTTACAAAAGACAGATTGATGAATCTTTTTGAGAATATTAAGATGTAATAATAGAGAAGTACAGAGGCACTTTGATATATATCAAAAAACGAGTATGAAAAAAATAAGAAATTTATTGTCAAAGGAGGGTGAAATGAAATTTGATATATGAGATACCCTTTATTTATAGCAACACAAGGTGAAAAAGCGGAGAGGGACGTCATTTATGGAGAAATATCTGTTATTGGTTATAATAATATCAGCAGAGGCAATTTTTTTGCTATTGCAAAAAAAATCTCGTACTTTTGAATTAAGAGATAAAGGAATAGAAATTTGTTATTGGAAATTAAGCTACAGAAGAAGACTTATAAGGACATTGTGGTTTATACCCATAGCAGTAATAGAGCTGGTATGGTTTTATTTTACATTCAAATCTGGTTTTCTGACATGTGTAATTGGTATTTTGTGTGGAGGAGAACTTATAATTCAACTCGTTTATAATTATAGGCGTTGGAAGAACGGTGATGGGGGTGAGATGGAATCTCTGTATATTATGCGTTAAATATACTATAGCAATCCAATAAATTATTGCACATAATTACACGAATGAAACCACCCTA
>NZ_CALFLA010000121.1 GCF_937880195.1 uncultured Blautia sp. | reverse complement strand
GATCAAAGCTGTGAAGAAAGGAAAAGTAACCATTACCGTAAAATCAGGACGGAAATCCGTAAAAGTAAAGCTTACAGTAAAATAACCATTTAGAAAGGAGGCTCTCCTTCGTCCATACAGGACGGAGGGGAGCCTTTTTCTGGAAAGTAATCTCGCTTCAAAGGGAAAGTGGTGGAAATTCCCTGTACTAAAACAGGATTGTCCACATATATTTAGTGTAAAGAAGGGGGGAGCAGAAAATGGAGGCCAGTCAGATTCAGGATTTGTTTGCAGGAAATATCAGGCAGCTGCTTAAACAGGCGGAAATTGACTATGACAGACTTTATGAAATCCGGCTTCGTGCAGGCAGACCTGTGTTTCTCACATATGACAAAGGGGAATGTTTTCTCCGGGAAAAGGGAAAAGCGCCTTATCTGGTAACAAGAGAAGATTTAAAGGAAACCCTGGAATATGTCAGCGGTTATTCTCTGTATGCTTTTGAGGATGAAATACGACAGGGATATTTAAGCGTTCAGGGAGGACACAGGGTTGGGGTGACAGGAAAGGTGATTCTGGATGGTGACAGGATCAAAGGAATGAAATATATTTCCTGTATTAATTTAAGGCTGGCTCACCAGATTTTGGGCTGTGGGGAAAAAATCATGCCTTATATCAGAAAAAAAGACCAGATTGCCCATACGCTGATTATTTCTCCGCCCAGATGCGGAAAAACTACCCTTCTCAGAGATATGATCCGCCTTTTAAGCAATGGCTGTAAGGAATACCCGGGAGTAACAGTAGGAGTTGTAGATGAAAGAAGCGAGCTGGCAGGCTGCTATCAGGGAATCCCTCAGAATGATCTGGGAGTGCGGACTGACGTATTGGACGGCTGTCCAAAAGCTCATGGAATGCAAATGCTGATACGCTCCATGTCTCCGGCAGTGGTGGCGGTGGATGAGCTTGGAAGAGAAGAAGATTTCCGGGCAGTGGAGGCCGTGATCCACAGCGGATGTGCGCTTTTGGCTACCGCCCATGGAGAAGGAGTGGAGGACATACTTTTACTGCCTTTTTTTGCACAGCTTAAGAAACTTCGTGTATTTAATCGTTATATTGTTCTTGGAAAAGAAGAAAAGGCAGGTATTGTCAGAGGGATATATGATGAAAGGGGAAATCTATGCTGAAAACGGCGGGGATTTTTCTGATTCTGGCAGCCGGAACAGGATTGGGGTATACAAAAAGCATGGAACTTACTGAAAGAGAAAGGAATCTCAGGGCTTTTATGCAGATTGCAGCATACCTCCAGGGGGCGGTACGTTGTGGAAACGCAGGTCTTTCTGAGGCTTTCAGGGAGACAGGGAAAAGAATGGAGGGAGTGTACCGGGAATTTCTTTTTGAGGCAGCGGACAGAATGGAAGAGACAAGAGGACTGACCTTTGAGGAAATCTATAGAGAAACCGCAGACAGATGCTTTCCCGGTCAGGCTTTTTCCATAAGGGAAAGAGCGATTATTTATGGAATTGGGGAAAAGCTGGGATGCTTTGACCGGGAAATGCAGCTGAGACAGCTGGAGGGTGTGGAAAAAGAGCTTTCTCAGGCTTTAATGGAGCTTAGAAAAGAGCTTCCCCAGAGAAAAAAACTTTGCCAGAGCCTTGGAATTTTGGGAGGAATCCTTTTGGGCGTGTTGTTATGGTAAAAAGGAAGGGAAAGGAGGATGACGTGGAGGTCAGCATTATATTTAAAATTGCGGCAGTAGGAATCCTTGTCTCTGTCCTTTCTCAGATTTTGAAGCACAGCGGAAGGGACGAGCAGGCCTTTTTGGTAAGTCTGGCAGGACTTTTGATCGTGCTGTTCTGGATCGTTCCCTATATTTATGATCTGTTTGAAAGCATACAGACTTTGTTTGTACTGTAGGGAGGCGCAGTATGGATATCATAAAAATTTCTCTGCTGGGAATCTGCGGCGTGATATTGGGATTTTTTTTAAAAGAGACAAGGCCGGAATACGGAGGTCTTGTGACTTTGGGAATCGGAGTCATGATCCTTGGACTGGCAGTAGGAAAGATACAGTATATTTTTGAAGTTATTGAAAAGCTGAAAGACAGCCTTCCAGTGGATGGGAGTTATGTGGCAACTCTGATCAAGATGGTGGGAATTACTTATATCGGTCAGTTTTCTGCCGGGATATGCAGGGACGCAGGGCATCAGGCAACGGCAGGACAGATTGATCTGTTCTGCAGATTGTCCATAATGGTCTTAAGTTTACCTATTTTAATGGCGCTTTTGGATACGATCCAAAAATTTTTTATATGAGGAAAAAAGGACTGTTAAAAAAAATCCTGACAGTCATATGCTTTTTGTGGCTGACAGGAGCTTTTGAGGTGATACCGCAAACGGGTTTTACTGTTCTGGCAGCAGAAAAAAAGGAAGAAGAAAGTAATGCTGTTCAGAATCAGCTCCTTCAGGAAATAGATCTGTCAAAGGTACAGAAGCTCATCGACCAGCTTCTTGGAAAAGACAGTTTTTCTTTTCGGGAAGCGTTGGAAAAACTTCTGAAAGGGGAGGAGCCTGTTACAAAAGAGACTGTGCTGCAATTTGTGCGCAGCCTTTTTTTTTCGGGACTTTCCGGGGAAAAAGCCCTTTTTGTAAAAATTCTTGTTCTGATTTTGCTGGCTGCAGTATTTGCAAATTTTACCTCTGTTTTTGACAGCGGTCAGGCAGGAGAGATTAGTTTTTATGTGGTTTATCTGCTTCTTTTTATGCTTTTGGCAGATTCCTTTTATGAAAGGGGAAACACTTTAAGAGAAACGATCTCCTGGATGGCGGAATTTATGAAAGCCCTTGCGCCAGCCTATTTTATGACTGTGGCGGCGTCAGCAGGAACAGTATCGGCGGCTGTGTTTTATGAAGCGGTTCTGCTTCTTGTATGGCTGATCCAGTATCTTCTGCTTACAGTGATTCTTCCGGCAGCTCATCTTTATGTGCTTCTTCGTCTGGTAAACCATTTATCAAAGGAAGAGATGCTGGGAAAACTGGCGGAGCTTCTGCATACAGGAATCGGGTGGGGATTAAAAACAATTCTTGGGGCAGCGGCTGGTCTGCAGATTGTGAGAGGTCTGGTTGCTCCTGTCATGGATTCTTTAAAAAGAAGTCTGATAGGAAGAGCGGCAGGAGCCCTTCCGGCAGTAGGAGACGCTGTAAATATGGTAACGGAACTTGTTCTTACCAGCGCGGTTCTTGTAAGAAACTGCCTGGGGGTTATGCTTCTTCTGGTGTTTGTACTGGCTGGCGCAGGGCCTGTGATCCACTATGGAATCCTTTCGCTGGTTTATAGATTTCTGGCAGCAGTGGCCCAGCCTGTATCGGACAAGCGTGTGGTGGAGTGCCTGTGTACTATGGGAGAGGGATTTGAGATTTTTTTGAAGATACTTTTTACGGCAGAGGTGATGTGTATTCTTACATTTCTCATTATTATGGCAGGGATCCAGGGAGGAATGGGATGAAGGAAGAAATCTATGTCTGGATGAAAAATCTGGCAGTGTTTTATATTCTTTTTACAGCAGTCCTCTATCTTGTTCCAGATCTGAAATATCAGCGTTATATCCGTTCCTTTATGGGGCTTTTGATGATCTATATGCTCTGTGTTCCTGTTTTTGGGCTTTTGGGAAAAGGGGAAGAGCTTACAGAAAAATTTTTTTATACTTTTCAGCAGGAGATGCAGGAAATGAAAAAACTGGAGTCGGAAGAACTGCAGTATTTTTTTCTGAATGAAGGGTATGAACAGGAAGCGGCAGGGGAGATTGCAGATTTTTTACAGAAATCAGGAATAAATCCAGTGAATACTGCCGTACATATAGAAGGAAAGCAGTTATTTGTGGAGCTTACCTTTGCACAGGAAATAAGCCGGGAACAGGAAGGAGGGATCCGGGATGGACTTAGGGAAAGCTTCGGTATCGCAGAAGAAAACTGTCAGATCTATGATGGCAAAAATGTCGGGACAGCAATGGATGGTTCTTCTCCTTCTGGGGCTTCTTCTGACAGTGATCGCTCTTCCGGTGAAAAAAGACAGTGAAAGCAGGGGAGCTGAGATGCAAAATACAGAGACTTCCTGGAAAACAGAAGGTACAGTCAGTGAATCTGAGCTGGAAAGAAAGCTTGCCTCCATTCTCCAAAATACAGAGGGTGTGGGAAGGGTACAGGTGCTTCTGATGACAGGCGGGGAACAGAAGGGATTTTATGACACAGATACAGAAGCAGTTACCGGAATACTGATCGCTGCCGAAGGCGCGGACGATCCTGTGACAAAACGGAACATTCAGCAGGCAGTTATGGCATTATTTCAGATAGAAGCCCATAAAATAAAAATAATGAAAATGAAATGAGGAGAGTAAAGTGAAAAAAATCATGAAAAAAAATCAGGTGATCATCACCTCCCTGGCAATTCTGATCGCAGTAGCCGGATATCTGAATTTTGCAGATGTGGATCTTGGATTTAAGGATAAGGAAGCCAGTACAGACAGCAGCAGTATACTGGATCAGGTGGAATATGATCTGACAGATGAGACAGCCCTTTTGGATGAAAACGGAGCAAAAGCAGGAGAGGAGGAGCTTCCAGGTACAGGAACTCCGGGAGAAGCCGTACTTACTGGAGCATCAGATTTTGCAGCCCAGGCAAAACTTTCCAGAGAACAGATCCGTTCCCAGAATAAGGCGGAGCTGCAGGCCATTATCGGCAATGCAGACATCAGCGAAGAAAAGAAGCAGGAAGCTATCAACACCATGGTTTCCATGACAGATCTGGCAGAAAAGGAAGCTGCGGCAGAGCTTCTTCTGGAGGCAAAAGGATTTTCAAACGTTATCGTAAACCTGACAGGAGAAACGGCAGATATTGTTGTGCCGGAAGCAGATCTGGAGGATGCGCGCCGGGCTCAGATCGAGGATATTGTAAAACGTAAGACAGGGATTGCTGCTGAGAATATTGTGATCACGCCCTTAAGCCAGTCTTCTGATGAGGCGGCAGCCGACGAGACGGTAGATAACCCAGAGGAAAGCTCTTTGGAAACAACAGGAACCGACGCCGGGTCAGAGACTTCCGATACCGGGGAAGAGGCGGAAAGTTCCGAAACAGAGCAGACCTCAGGAACAGCAGAAGAATATGTGATTGAAACAGAAGGGATTTATGATTAAATATGTTTCTGCTCTCTTGACAGGTCGCTCTCTTCTATACTAGAATGTGTTTGTTGTGCAAAAGAACGTGAATCACATGAGTAAATAGAATGTAACAGGAGGCAGAAACGTGTCCAAGTATGCGAAAGAGATAGAAAAAAGAAGAACCTTTGCCATTATTTCCCACCCGGATGCAGGTAAGACTACCCTTACAGAGAAATTCCTTCTTTATGGAGGGGCGATCAACCTGGCTGGAAGCGTAAAGGGAAAGGCCACTGCGCGCCATGCAGTATCTGACTGGATGGAGATTGAGAAGGAGAGAGGAATTTCCGTAACTTCTTCTGTGCTGCAGTTCCATTATGACGGTTACTGTATCAACATCCTGGATACTCCGGGACATCAGGACTTTTCCGAGGATACCTACCGTACTTTGATGGCGGCAGACTCCGCCGTTATGGTTATTGACGGAAGTAAGGGCGTAGAGGCACAGACCCGTAAGCTTTTTAAGGTCTGTGTCATGCGCCATATTCCAATTTTTACATTTATTAATAAAATGGACCGGGATGCAAACGATACCTTTGACCTTCTTGACGAAATTGAAAAGGAACTGGGAATTGCAACCTGTCCTGTGAACTGGCCTATTGGATCCGGCAAAAAGTTCCGCGGCGTTTATGATCGAAACACTCATAAGGTGCTGACTTTTTCCGATACCCAGAAGGGAACAAAAGAAGGCGTGATCGAAGAAATCGATATAGACGATCCACACCTTGACGAGATTGTGGACCCGGATCAGAGAGAACAGCTTATGGAGGAAATCGAGCTTCTGGATGGAGCAAGCGCAGATTTTGACCAGGAGCTGGTAAGCAAGGGAGAACTGACTCCTGTATTTTTTGGTTCTGCTCTGACAAACTTTGGTGTGGAGACGTTCCTGGAGCATTTCCTTTCCATGACCTCTTCCCCTCTTCCGCGTATGGCAGAGGATAGAGAGATTGATCCCATGTCCGATGATTTTTCAGCCTTTGTTTTTAAGATTCAGGCGAACATGAACAAGGCTCACCGCGACAGAATCGCTTTTATGCGAATCTGTTCCGGTAAATTTGACGCTTCCCAGGAGGTCTATCATGTGCAGGGGGATAAGAAGATGCGTCTCCTTCAGCCTCAGCAGATGATGGCAGAGTCGCGCCATGTGGTAGAGGAGGCCTATGCAGGGGATATTATCGGAGTTTTTGATCCAGGTATTTTTTCCATTGGAGATACCATCTGTACTCCGGGAAATAAATTTGCCTTTGAAGGAATCCCAACCTTTGCGCCGGAGCATTTTGCCCGTGTGCGCCAGTTGGATACCATGAAGAGAAAGCAGTTTGTAAAGGGAATCAACCAGATCGCCCAGGAAGGCGCTATTCAGATATTCCAGGAATTTAATACAGGTATGGAAGAAATTATTGTAGGCGTGGTAGGTGTGCTTCAGTTTGACGTGCTGAAATATCGTCTGGAAAACGAATATAATGTGGAGATCCGCCTGGAAAATCTTCCATACGAACATATCCGCTGGATCGCTAATAAGGAAGAAGTAGACGTGGCTAAGATCACAGGAACTTCTGATATGAAAAAGGTAACAGACCTTAAAGGAAATCCCCTTCTTCTTTTTGTCAATGCATGGAGCGTGGGTATGACCCAGGACCGTAATCCGAATCTGGTACTGACAGAGTTCAGTAAATAAACACTTTTATTTTCTGCAGAAATTTGATATACTAAGCATAGAAATGTGGGAGGGTTTCAGAAATATCCACCCTTTTCCCGCGAAACACGTATCAATTCTGGATCCGCAGGAGGACTTATTATGGCAGAAAAAAGAACAACCTATAAAATACAGGATGTAGGAGGGATCGGCGAAGTGAAGATCGCCGATGAAGTAGTGACGATCATTGCAGCTCTGGCAGCAACCGAGGTTGAGGGAGTTGCTTCTATGGCAGGCAATATTACCAATGAACTGGTAAGCAAGCTTGGCATGAAGAATCTTGCCAAGGGCGTTAAGGTAACGGTTCTCGAAGGCGTCTGCACGGTTGATCTCACTCTTAATATTGACTTTGGAAAGAATATTCTGGATGTAAGCCGGAAGGTTCAGGACAAGGTTAAGACATCTATTGAGAATATGACAGGCCTTGAAGTTGCAGATGTAAACATCCGCATTGCAGGGGTAGATATGGAGAACGAAAAAGGAAAGTAAACCTTTCCTTTTTTCTATATGAGGAGGAACTATGCGAAGACGGGAACAGAGAGAACATATTTTTAAACTGCTGTTTATGACAGAATTTAATACAGAGGGAGAAATGCCGGAGCAGATTTCCCTTTATTTTGACGGACTGGAAGCTCTTACTGATGAAGAGCAGGAGGCAATGCAGCAGAGATATGCGCACATCAGGGAGCATTTATCTGAGATTGATAAGGAATTAAACGAATACAGCCAGGGGTGGAAAACCCACAGAATGAACCGTGTGGATCTTACAGCTTTAAGACTGGCATACTATGAATTGAAGTATGACGACGATATTCCTACAGGAGTTGCCATTAACGAGGCAGTAGAGCTGGCCAAGCTTTTTGGCGGCGAGGATTCCGGTTCCTTTGTAAACGGAGTGCTTGCACGAGTTGCCAGCGGCAGTAAAGAACCGGTGCCTGTAAAAAAGGCGCACTGCCCCACTCATCAGGCGAAAATCATTATCCGTTCCAAGAAGGACAGCGATAATTCATGAAAAACATTTATTCCGTAGGCCAGGTGAACCGCTACGTAAAGAATCTGTTTGTTCAGGATTATGTTCTAAAAAAGGTATACGTAAAAGGAGAAGTGTCCAACTGTAAATACCACCCAAGCGGACATATTTATTTTTCATTGAAAGATGAGACAGGTGTGCTTTCCTGCGTGATGTTTGCAGGACACAGGCGAGGTCTTGCCTTTCGAATGAAAGACGGAGATCAGGTGGTGGCAGGAGGCACTGTTGACGTCTATGAAAGAGACGGACGTTACCAGCTTTACGCAAAAGAAATCACCCAGGAAGGCGAAGGAGCGCTTTATGAGCGTTTCCTTGCGCTGAAAAAAGAGCTGGAAGAAATGGGAATGTTTGCACAGGAGTACAAGCAGCCCATTCCGAAGTTTATTAAAACCCTTGGGGTTGTAACAGCGCCTTCCGGCGCCGCTGTTCAGGATATCAGAAATATTTCCCTTAGAAGGAATCCCTATCTTCAGATCATTCTTTATCCGGCCCTGGTGCAGGGTGAAGGAGCTGCAGACAGCATTGTAAAAGGGATCCAGAAACTGGATGATTTCGGTGTAGATGTAATCATTGTGGGAAGAGGCGGTGGCTCCATGGAAGATCTGTGGGCTTTTAATGAAGAAAAGGTGGCCAGAGCTATTTTTGACTGCCGTACGCCTGTTATTTCCGCAGTGGGTCACGAGACAGATTTTACCATAGCGGATTTTGTAGCGGATCTTCGGGCTCCCACGCCTTCTGCAGCAGCAGAGCTTGCTGTGGAGCAGTACGGAAAACTTGTGGACAGTGCGGTGAATTTTCGGGATCGGCTGAAAAGAGGAATGGAGGCAAAGCTCCGGCTGGCCCGCCTTTCTCTGGAACAGCTTCAGTTTCGGTTTCAGTATTTAAGCCCGGAAACAAAACTCAGAGACCAGCGGCAGCTTCTTATAGATTATGAGGAGGCTCTTCGCAATGCAATGGCGCAGAAGCTGAAAGATAACAGACACAGGCTTGGCATTTATCTGGAGCGGTACAAAGGTCTTTCTCCCCTTGGCAGACTGAATCAGGGATTTGCTTTTGCAGCGGACAAAGAAGGACGTGCAGTAACCCAGATTTCCCAGACAGAGCCGGGAGACCTTCTGGAGATCTCTGTTACAGACGGAGTGATCCAGGCCGAAGTTATTGCCACAAGAAAGGAAACATGGGAAACATGACAGAGACAACTGACCAGAAAAAAACTCTTCAGGAGCAACAGACGTTGGAAGAGGCTTTTGGCAAGCTGGAGGAGCTGGCGCAGAAGCTGGAAGACAGCAGTACCTCTCTGGAGGATTCTTTTCGTTTTTATAAAAAAGGAATGGAGCTTCTGAAATACTGCAGCAGCAGACTGGACACAGTAGAAAAAAAGATGCTCCAGATGGATGAAGATGGAACATTACGGGAATTTTAAGGAAGAACTAAAAATAAGAACGAATCATGCAGAGGAAGTGATCCGCAGATGGCTGCCAGAGGAAAAAGGATTTGCAAAAACAATGGCGGAAGCTATGAACTACAGCATGTGCGCAGGAGGCAAGAGGCTCCGTCCCATTCTTCTTCTGGAAAGTTTTCGCCTGTTTGGAGGCGATGAAAACCTGGCAGAACCTTTTATGGCGGGAATCGAGATGATTCACACCCACTCTCTGGTTCATGACGATCTTCCTGCTATTGACAACGACGATTACAGGAGAGGTCGTCTGACCACCCATAAGGTATATGGAGAAGCCATGGGAGTTCTTGGAGGCGCGGCACTTTTGAATTATGCTTACGAAACCATGCTCCGGGCTTTTGATCTGACTTCTCAAAAAGAACCAGTGATCCGGGCAGTACGTATTATGGCTGAAAAAACTGGAATCAGGGGAATGCTTGGCGGCCAGAGCGTAGATGTGGAAAACGACGGCAAACCTATTACCAGAGAGATGCTGGATTATATTTACCGCCATAAGACTTCTGCTCTTATAGAGGCTCCGATGATGACAGGAGCAGTTCTTGGAGGGGCAGAAGAGGAAGAACTTGCGGCAGTGGAAAGAGCGGCTGCAGATATCGGCCTTGCTTTTCAGATACGAGACGATATCCTCGATGTGACTGCAACCAGTGAGGAACTGGGAAAACCAGTACACAGTGATGAAAAAAATAATAAGATTACATATGTGACGCTTTTTGGAATCCAGGAGGCATCCCGCCAGGTAGAGGAACTTTCTCAGCGGGCAGTTTCCACTTTGGATAAGCTGAACAGAAAAAATGAATTCCTTACGGCTCTGATCTATGAGATGGTAAGCCGCAGGAAATGAGAGAGGGTTACGAAGGATGTTGGAAAAGATCAACAGGCCAAACGATATTCATAAGATCGCTTTGGCGGATTTCCCTGCTCTTGCAGCGGAAATCAGAGAATTTTTGATAGAATCCGTAAGTAAAACAGGAGGACACCTTGCCTCCAACCTGGGCGTAGTGGAGCTGACGCTGGCTCTTCATAACGTATTGGATCTTCCGGCTGATAAGATCATCTGGGACGTAGGCCATCAGGCTTATACCCATAAGATCCTTACAGGCAGGAAGGAGGGCTTTGCCAACCTTCGAAAAGAAGGCGGCATGAGCGGATTTCCCAAGAGAAAAGAAAGCGACTGTGATTCTTTTGACGCAGGCCACAGCTCCAATTCGATTTCAGCAGGCCTTGGTTATGTAAGGGCAAGAGATCTTCTGGGACAGAATCACAGGGTAGTTTCAGTGATCGGAGACGGATCTTTAACAGGCGGCATGGCTTATGAAGCTTTAAACAATGCCGCAGAATTAGAAACGAATTTTATTATTGTCCTCAATGACAATAATATGTCCATTTCCAAAAACGTAGGAGGAATGTCTTCCTATTTAAGTGCGTTGCGTACGGCGGAGGCTTATACAGGTATGAAGATCAGCGCTACGAAGATGCTGAAAAAAGTACCAAAGGTAGGCCCTGCCATTGTAGATACTATGCGCAGGACAAAAAGCAGCATTAAACAGCTCATTATTCCGGGAATGCTTTTTGAAAATATGGGAATCACCTATCTGGGACCTGTAGACGGTCATAATATGCGCCAGATGATGAGGCTTTTTAACGAAGCCAAGAGAGTGGAAGGCCCGGTGCTTGTCCATGTTCTTACTGAAAAGGGCAGAGGATATACTCCGGCCTGCGTTCACCCGGACCGTTTCCATGGAACAGGCCCCTTTGATATCAAAACAGGCCGTTCTATTTCCCAGAAAAAGTCTCCCGCTTATACGGACGTCTTTTCAGATACTATGACAGCTTTGGGAAAGGAACATAAGAAGCTGGTAGGAATCACCGCAGCCATGCCGGACGGAACCGGACTTAAAAAATTTGGACAGGAGTTTCCCGACAGGCTTTTTGACGTGGGAATTGCAGAAGAGCATGCGGTTTCCTTTGCTGCAGGTCTGGCCCTTGGCGGAATAATTCCGGTAGTGGCTATTTATTCTTCCTTCCTTCAGAGGGCGGTAGATCAAATCCTCCACGACGTATGTATGCAGAATCTTCATGTGATTTTTGCAGTGGACAGAGCAGGGCTGGTAGGAGCAGACGGAGAAACCCATCAGGGATGCTTTGATCTTTCTTATTTGTCTATGATGCCGAATATGACAGTAATGGCGCCAAAAAACGACTGGGAACTTTCCAAAATGCTGGAATTTGCCGTATATACAGCAGGACCCTGCGCCATCCGTTATCCCAGAGGCAACGCATACCAGGGACTGGAAGAATTTCAGGCGCCTATTCAGTACGGCAGAAGCGAGGTTTTGCACAGGGGAAATAAGGCGGCGATTCTTTCTGTAGGAAGTATGACTGCAGTTTGTGAACAGGTTTATAAGGACTTAAAGGCAGAAGGGTATGACCCTACTTTTGTAAACGCAAGGTTTGTAAAGCCTTTGGACACAGCCCTTCTTGATGAATTGGCAGAGGATCATACTCTGTTTGTAACAGTAGAAGAAAATGTAAAAAACGGCGGATTCGGAGAACATGTTGCCTCCTATATGGAAGCCTGCCATCCCAATGCACGAGTGCTTTCCATTGCAATCTGGAACCGCTTTGTAGAACACGGGGAAGTTGATAGCCTGAGAGCCAAGATAGGGCTTTCTCCGGCAGATATCCTCGAAGCGATAGAACAGGAATTAGAGGACATAAAATAAATGAAAAAGAGACTGGATCTTTTAATGGTGGAAAGGGCTCTTGCCCCTTCCAGAGAAAAGGCAAAAGCATATATCATGTCCGGCGACGTTTATGTGGACGGACAGAAGGAAGACAAGGCCGGAACCATGTTTCAGGAAACAGTAAAGATCGAGGTTCGGGGAAATACGCTTCCCTATGTAAGCCGCGGCGGACTGAAGCTGGAAAAAGCCATGAAGAATTTTGGGGTGACACTTGAAGGAAAAATATCTATGGATGTAGGCGCTTCCACAGGAGGATTTACAGACTGTATGCTTCAGAACGGAGCAGTGAAGGTATACTCCATTGACGTGGGATACGGTCAGCTTGATTGGAAGCTCCGCAACGATCCCCGGGTAGTCTGCATGGAAAAAACAAATATCCGTTATGTTCTCCCGGAGCATCTTTCGGAGTCGGCGGATTTTTCCTCTATTGACGTATCTTTTATTTCTCTTACAAAGGTACTGCTTCCGGTAAGAAATCTTCTTACAGAGGAAGGGGAGATCGTTTGCCTGATCAAGCCCCAGTTTGAAGCTGGAAGGGAAAAGGTAGGCAAAAAAGGTGTGGTCCGGGATCCGGCCGTTCACCTGGAGGTAATCCAAAAGGTGATAGAATATGCCTGCTCTATCTGGCTTGAGCCTCTGCATCTTTCATTTTCTCCCATTAAGGGACCGGAAGGGAATATTGAATATCTGCTCCATTTGAAAAAGCAGCCTGAGGGAACAGAGATCAGCGTTAGTCTGGAAGCAGGCCCAGAGGCAGTTGTCAGAGAAGCCCATCTTGAGCTTGATTGAGGAAGGGCGGATATATGGACAGATTTTGTATCATCACAAACAGCGATAAGGATAAGGAACTGAAACTGACAGGGGAGATCGTTTCTTATCTGGAAGCTCATGGAAGGCAGTGTTTGGTGCAGCAGGCCCAGAGAAAAGAAGAAGGCCCTTTTCATTATACGGATCCAGGTCTGATTCCTGAGGGAACAGAATGTATTCTTGTTCTGGGAGGCGACGGAACACTGCTTCAGGCTGCCAGAGATGTGGTACATAGAGAAATCCCGCTTCTGGGAATGAATCTTGGAACACTTGGATTTCTGGCTGAAGTAGACCGTAATTCCATTTATACCTCTCTGGATCAGATCATGGCAGATGATTTTGAGATTGAGGAGCGTATGATGCTGACAGGAAGCGTCCTGAGAGGGAACCAGATTCTTGGTGAGGACGTTGCGCTGAACGACATTGTGATTTCCAGAGACGGCCCTCTTCGAGTGGTGCGGTTTAAAAACTATGTAAATAACGAATATCTGAATTCTTACAATGCAGATGGAATTATTATATCAACGCCAACAGGTTCCACAGGATATAGTCTTTCCTGCGGGGGACCGGTAGTGTCGCCTAATGCGGCAATGACGCTGATGACGCCTATTGCGCCTCATACCATGAATACCAGGAGTATTATTTTTCCGGCAGAAGATGTGATCACAGTGGAAATCGGAGAGGGGAGAAGGCAGGAACTGGAAAAAGGACTTGCCTCTTTTGACGGAGATACGGTGATCCCTATGGTGACTGGAGACAGGATCGTAATCCGTAAGGCAACAGTCAGCTGCAGGATCCTGAAGCTGAACCATTTAAGCTTTGTAGAGGTGCTGAGGCAGAAAATGCGTGATAATTAAAGGCGCTGGACGGAGGTTTTATTTTGAAAGTAGCAAGACATGAAAAAATCAAAGAACTGATCCGGCAGTACGATATTGATACTCAGGAGGAGCTGGCCTCCCGTTTGAACGAAGCGGGATTTAAGGTGACACAGGCAACTGTTTCCAGAGATATCCGTGCGCTGAAAATGACAAAAGTAACAGATAAAGATGGAAGATCACGCTATGCGATCCTTAAGGAGCTTCCGTCTGAACTGGGGGATAAATATACGAGAGTGCTTCACGACGCCCTTTTGACCATTGATCAGGGGCAGAATATTTTAGTGGTTCGGACAGTTCCGGGAATGGCCATGGGCGTGGCGGCCGCTTTGGACGCTCTCCAGTGGGAGGAGATCCTGGGCTGTATTGCAGGAGACGATACGGTGATGTGTGTGGCCCGTACCTCTGAGGAGGCAGCGGGTGTGGCAGGCAGGCTCAGAAGCATTCTCCATTAAGATTCTCCAGAAATAGAAAGGCGAAATAATGTTAGTGCATCTGCATGTAAAAAATCTGGCTTTGATTCAGGATATAGAAGTAGAGTTTGGGCCGGGACTGAATATACTGACAGGAGAAACAGGAGCAGGTAAGTCTATTTTACTAGGCTCCATGCAGCTGATACTTGGAGGAAGGACAGCCAGGGATATGATCCGGGCAGGAGCAGCCTATGCGTTGGTAGAGCTTCTCTTTCAGGTAGAAAATCATAAAGCGGAAGAGGCTCTGAAGGAACTGGGAGTTTTTTTGGAAGAAGGGCAGGTACTTCTTTCCAGAAAGATTATGGACGGAAGAAGCATCAATAAGATCAATGGAGAAACCTGTACGGTAAGCCAGATGAAGGCTGCGGCAGCCTGTCTTCTTGATATTCACGGCCAGCAAGAACACCAGTCTCTTCTTTATGAAGAAAAACAGTTGGAAATTTTGGACGCTTATGGAAAAGACAAAATCCAGCCGGAGAAAGATAAGGTTCATGAGACATATGCTTCTTATCGGAAATGCCTGAAGGCTCTAAAAGAGCTGGACACAGATGAGGAGCAGAGAAACAGAGAACAGGCGTTTTTGGAGTTTGAGATTCAAGAAATAGAAAGGGCCGGTTTGATTCCAGGGGAGGATGAAGAGCTTGAGACTTTTTATCGGAAGCTGAGCAACAGCCGATTGATCCTGGAAACTCTGCAAAGCGTTCACGGAATGACAGGATATGACCATGGAGCCGGAGACCAGGTGGGGGAAGCAGCCAGAGAATTATCCAGAGTGACAGAATATGATCCTCAGCTGGAAACCATGGCAGGTTCTCTTCAGGAGCTTGACAGTCTTCTCAATGATTTTAACAGAGAACTTTCGTCATATGTAGAGGAATTGACCTTTGATGAGGAATCTTTTTACGAAACGGAAAAAAGACTGGATCTGATCAATGGATTAAAGGCAAAGTACGGACGTACAATAGAAGAGATACTGGCATATAAGGAAAAACAGCAAAAAAAACTGGAAGAACTTTCCAGATATGAAGAAAATCTCCAGAAAACAAAAGAAGAGCTGAAAAAATCAGAAAAAGAACTGGAAAATGCTTCGCATGTTTTGTCAGAAATCAGGCAAGAATATAGTAAAACACTGACAGAAAAAATTACGGAAGGTCTGCGGGACCTGAATTTTCTGGACGTACAATTTCATATTGCTTTTCAGCGCAAAAAGGACTTTACAGATAACGGATTTGACGATATTCAATACGAAATATCCACAAATCCCGGCGAGGCAGTAAAGCCTTTGGGACGGATTGTTTCCGGCGGCGAGCTGTCCAGGATCATGCTTGCCATTAAGGCGATCCTTGCAGACAGAGATCAGATGGAAACCTTGATCTTTGATGAAATTGATACGGGGATCAGCGGAAGGACAGCGCAGAAGGTATCCGAAAAAATGGCAGTAATAGGACGTTGTCGTCAGGTGATTTGTATTACTCACCTTCCACAGATCGCTGCAATGGCAGACACCCATTTTGAGATTGAAAAGCATCAGGAAGGGACAGAAACTATTACAGAGATCCATCCTCTGGAAGGAGAGGATTCCATCCGGGAGCTTGCAAGACTTTTAGGCGGTGCCCAGATTACAGACGCAGTTTTTGAAAATGCAAAAGAAATGAAAGATTTGGCACAGGTACATAAAAATTCAAGATTGAAATAAAAGATTTCACCACATAATAAGAGAGGATGACAGGAGAGGTTATCCTCTCTTATTTTTGTGGAAAGGATGTGACAGAATGAACAGAAGAAAAAACTACAGAAGATTTCTTCTGTGGTGTCTTGGATTGGATATGCTGATAATGGGGTGGATGGGATATCGTTATCTGGACAGAAAAATACCAGATGAAATACATGTGACAGAAAACGGGGCGCAGGAAGTTCGAAGACTTCTGGATCATCCGTTTCTGGAATTTGAGGAAACGATTCAGGTTTCCGGCGAGGGAAGTTATCTTTTGCCGTGCCGGATCCTGGGCTTTATTCCTTTTAAGGAGATCAAGATTACTCCGGCCGAAAGTACCTCTGTATATGTAAGCGGAAGTACGGTAGGAATTTATATGGAAACCAAGGGTGTGCTGATCATTGATACAGGAGAGATCATTTCCAGGGAGGGTACGTCTTTGGAGCCTGCAAAAAATATTGTAAAGCCAGGAGATTATATAGTTGCTTTTAATCAACAGAGCATAAAAAACAAGCAGGAGCTTCTAAAGGATCTGTCTTTTCTTGACGGAGAGCCTGTGACTTTAGATGTGATACGGGACGGAAAACAGATTCCGCTGTCCCTGACTCCGGTAAAGGATGCGGCAGGCGCTTATAAACTTGGAATTTGGGTTCGAGACAATACCCAGGGCATTGGAACATTGACTTATGTGGATGGAAATGGGAATTATGGAGCTTTGGGCCATGGAATCAGCGACGTAGATACCGGGGAGCTTCTGCACATCAATAACGGAGCCCTTTATCAGGCGGAAATTCTGGGAATCCAGAAAGGAGAAACCGGAAGCCCGGGAGAATTGTCCGGTCTGATCCGGTATGAACCAGGGCGTATCATTGGAAACATTGAGAAAAACAGCAAAAATGGTATTTATGGAAATCTTTCTGCAGGAATAAAAAATACAGATTTAAAGAAATTGCCTGTAGCGTATAAGCAGGAGCTGGAGATTGGCCCGGCGTCTATTTTATGCTGTGTAGACGGACAGGCGAAAGAGTACCGGGCGGAGATCACCAGAATTGATATGAATCATGAAGATACAAATAAAAGTTTTGTGATACATGTAACTGACGAAAGGCTTTTGGAGCTTACGGGCGGAATCGTTCAGGGAATGAGCGGCAGTCCTGTGATCCAGAACGGAAAAGTCATTGGAGCAGTAACCCACGTTTTTGTGCAGGACGCCACAAGCGGATATGGGATTTTTATTGAGAATATGCTGGAAGCAGCGGCATAGACCTAAGCAGGTAATGGAATGAGTATCTCATTGCGTTACCTGCCTTTTTT
>NZ_CALFLA010000120.1 GCF_937880195.1 uncultured Blautia sp. | reverse complement strand
GTTAAGACGCCGCCCTCTCACGGCGGAAACACGGGTTCGATTCCCGTACTGGCTGCTAGAAGTGCAATCAAACGATTTGGTTGCACTTTTTGTTTTGCAGAAAAGCTCTGTGGAAAAATCAGGATTTTCACTTGCAATAAAGGCGGCAAATGAGTTATGATATAGAACGAATGTTTGAAAAAAGGCTAAGAGAAAGGAATAGAAACAGTCATGGCAAAGAAGGAAACATATGATGCCGGCAGTATTTCTGTGCTGGAGGGACTGGAAGCGGTGCGGAAGCGACCGGGAATGTATATTGGCAGCGTATCGAGAAAGGGTCTGAACCATCTGATCTATGAGATCGTGGACAATGCAGTGGACGAGCATCTGGCAGGTTACTGCAGCCACATCCATGTGATTCTGGAAAAGGACGGCTCCTGTACGGTTGCGGACAATGGAAGAGGAATCCCGGTAGATATGCATGAAAAAGGCGTATCTGCAGAGAGACTTGTATTTACCACCCTTCATGCAGGCGGCAAATTTGACAATTCTGCATATAAGACCAGCGGCGGCCTTCACGGAGTAGGTTCGTCGGTAGTCAACGCCTTGTCTGTTTATCTGGATATTAAGATCAGCAGGGACGGCTATGTACATCATGACCGGTATGAAAGAGGGATTCCTGTTATTGAATTGGAAGAGGGACTTCTTCCGAAACTGGGCCGTACAAGGGAAACCGGAACCTGTGTGAATTTTCTGCCTGATCCCGAGATCTTTGAAAAAACAAGATTTTCTGCTACAGAGGTTAAAAGCCGTCTTCATGAAACAGCATATCTGAATCCAGAGTTGACGATTCTTTTTGAAGACAAAAGAGGAGCAGAACCGGAAAAGGAAGAATATCATGAGCCGGAAGGAATCGTAGGCTATATCCGGGATCTGAACCGTAAAACAGAGACTCTTCATGAACCCATTCTTCTAAAAGGCGAGTCAGAGGGGATCCAGGTGGAAGCCGCTTTTCAGTTTACAAATGAGTTCCGCGAAAATGTGCTGGGATTCTGTAACAATATTTATAACGCCGAAGGCGGCACTCATCTGACTGGATTTAAGACCACGTTTACTACGGTGATGAATACTTATGCCCGTGAGATTGGCGTTCTGAAGGAAAAGGATGCCAATTTTACCGGAGCGGACATCCGAAATGGAATGACAGCCGTTGTGTCAATTAAACACCCGGCTCCACGGTTCGAGGGCCAGACAAAGACAAAGCTGGATAACCAGGACGCGGCCAAGGCCACAGGAAAGGTTTTGGGAGAGCAGCTTGTTTTGTATTTTGACCGTAACCTGGAAACTTTGAAAACCATTCTTTCCTGTGCGGAAAAAGCGGCAAAGATCCGCAGGACGGAAGAGAGGGCAAAGACCAATCTTCTAACAAAGCAGAAATATTCCTTTGATTCCAACGGCAAGCTGGCCAACTGTGAAAAAAAGGATCCTTCCCAGTGCGAAATCTTTATTGTGGAGGGAGATTCTGCAGGAGGCTCTGCAAAGACTGCCCGGAACAGGAACTATCAGGCCATCCTTCCTATCCGGGGAAAGATTCTGAACGTAGAAAAAGCAACCATTGACAAGGTGCTTGCCAACGCAGAGATCAAAACCATGATCAATGCCTTTGGATGCGGTTTTTCAGAAGGATATGGAAATGATTTTGATATCAGCAAGCTCCGCTATGACATAATTGTGATCATGGCAGATGCGGACGTAGATGGCGCTCATATTTCCACCTTGCTTTTGACTTTGTTTTATCGTTTTATGCCGGATCTGATCTATGAGGGCCATGTGTATCTTGCCATGCCGCCTCTTTATAAAGCTATGCCGAAAAAAGGACCGGAAGAGTACCTCTATGACGATAAGGCTCTTGAAAGATACAGAAAAACTCATAAGCCGGGAAGTTTTACCCTGCAGAGGTACAAAGGTCTTGGAGAGATGGACGCAGATCAGCTCTGGGAAACAACTCTGAACCCGGAAACAAGAAGGATGAGACGGGTAGAGATTGAAGACGCCCGTCTGGCTTCCAGTGTGACGGAGATCCTTATGGGAAGCGAGGTTCCGCCCAGAAAGGCTTTTATCTATGAACATGCGGCAGACGCAGAACTGGATATTTGATCGAAAGGAAAAATAAATGGAAACAAAACAGGAAAATATCATCCGTACCGACTATTCGGAGATCATGCAGAAATCCTATATTGACTATGCTATGAGCGTGATCATATCCCGTGCCCTTCCAGACGTTCGGGACGGCTTAAAGCCGGTACAGAGAAGGACGCTTTATGATATGTATGAATTGGGTATCCGGTATGACAGGCCTTATCGTAAATGCGCCCGTATCGTAGGCGATACCATGGGCAAATATCATCCTCACGGAGACAGTTCTATTTATGAAGCCCTTGTAGTAATGGCTCAGGACTTCAAAAAAGGAAAAACCCTGGTGGATGGCCATGGAAACTTCGGATCTATAGAGGGAGACGGCGCGGCGGCCATGCGATATACGGAGGCTCGTCTGGAAAAGCTGACCCAGGAGGTTTTTCTGGAGGATCTTGATAAAAATGTTGTAGATTTTGTACCCAACTTTGACGAGACAGAAAAAGAACCTTCTGTACTTCCGGTAAAGATTCCCAATATTCTGGTAAATGGAGCAGAAGGAATCGCCGTGGGAATGGCCACAAGCATCCCCCCTCATAACCTTGGCGAGGTGATCGACGGGGTAAAGGCATACATGAAGGACAATGAGATCAGCGTCAGAGGGCTGATGCGTTATGTGAAGGGACCGGATTTTCCAACAGGAGGAATCATTGTCAATAAGGACGATCTCAGAAAGATTTATGAGACTGGCTCAGGAAAGCTTCGCGTCCGAGGCCGTGTTTCTGTAGAAAAGTTAAAAGGCGGCAAAAAACAGCTTGTGATCACAGAAATCCCTTATACGATGCTGGGGGCCAACATCGGGAAATTTCTCAATGATGTGGCAGCCCTTGTGGAAACAAAAAAGACCACAGATATTGTGGATATTTCCAACCAGTCCTCTAAAGAAGGAATCAGGATCGTTCTGGAACTGAAAAAAGATACAGATGTGGAAAATCTTACAAACATGCTGTATAAAAAAACGAGACTGGAAGATACCTTTGGCGTCAATATGCTGGCGGTGGCAGACGGACGGCCGGAAACACTAAGCCTGAAACAGATCATGGAATATCATGTGGAGTTCCTGTTTGAGATCACCACAAGGAAATATAATACGCTTCTGGCGAGAGAAACAGAGAAGCAGGAAGTACAGGAAGGCTTGATCAAGGCCTGTGACGTGATCGATCTGATCATAGAGATTCTCAGAGGAAGCAAGAATCGAGATCAGGTAAAAAAATGTCTGGTAGAGGGTGTGACAGAGGGCATCCGCTTTAAAACAAAAACAAGTGAAAAGGCGGCTTCAAAACTTCGCTTTACAGAAAGACAGGCGTCGGCTATTCTTGATATGAGACTGTATAAGCTCATTGGCCTGGAGATTGAGGCTTTGCAGGCAGAATATGAGCAGACTATGAAAAATATCGCCTTTTACAGGGACGTTCTGGATCACTATGATTCCATGGCGGCAGTGATCATGGAAGAACTGGACGCTATCAAAAAAGAGTATGGAACAAAACGCCGAACTTCTATAGAAAACGCCGAAGAGGCAGTTTATGAAGAAAAGAAAATGGAAGAGATGGAAGTCTGCTTTTTGATGGATCGTTTTGGCTATATGAAGCTGATTGATAAAAACGCTTACGAAAGAAATAAGGAGGCGGCAAACAGTGAAAACCGTTATGTCATTTCCTGTATGAATACAGATAAGATCTGCCTTTTTACAGATACCGGAAGAATGCATACCATTAAGGCGGCGGATATTCCTCTGGTGCGTTTCAGAGATAAGGGAACTCCGGCAGATAATCTGAGTAACTACGACAGTTCGTTAGAACAGATTCTTTATGTGGCTCCTGTAAGCCAGATCCGTCAGGATGTTCTTCTCTTTGTAACAAAAACTTCTATGTGCAAGCTGGTGGAAGGGGGAGAATTTGACGTTGCAAAACGTACCATTGCTTCTACAAAACTTGCAGAGGAGGACAGCCTTATCTTTGTGGGAAGCGCGTCGGAGATGGAACAGGTGGTTCTTCAAAGTGCGGGAGGAAGCTTTTTGCGGTTCCTGAAGCAGGAGATCTCCACCATGAAAAAAACAGCCATAGGAGTCAGGGGAATGAGACTTGTAAAAGATGACTATCTGGAACATGCATATCTTCTGGGAGGCCAGAAGGACTACACCATTACCTTCCATGATAAGCCCTATGCACTGAACAAAGTGCGTCTGGCCAAGAGGGATACCAAAGGTGTGAAACCAAGGATATAAATTCCTACTTGCTTTTCCTGGTGGATAGTGCTATTATAAATATAACATGATAACGGATAGCATAAGAGTGGACTTCGGTCCACTCTTTTTGCGACAGGGATCCAAAACCCGGAAAATCCGGTTCATGTGCGAAAGGCAGGTGGAAAATATGAGCAGACGGGAAGAATATGAGCGGAAGGCAGAAGCAATGCTGGCTCCTATTGTAGAGGAGTCGGGATTTGAGCTTGTGGATGTGGAATATGTGAAAGAGGCAGGAAACTGGTATCTTCGAGGCTATATCGACAAGCCGGGCGGCATTACAGTCAACGACTGCGAGGCGGTAAGCCGGAGGTTCAGCGATAGGCTTGATGAGGATGATTTTATCGAGGACAGCTATATTATGGAGATAAGCTCTCCCGGTCTTGACAGACCTCTGAAGAAGGAGAAGGATTTTGCCAGAAGCATGGGAAAGGCTGTGGAGGTCCGCACCTACCGTCCCATTGAGAAACAAAAGGAATTCAGCGGGATTCTGACTGCATATGATGAAAACAGTGTGACGATTGAAGAGGACGGTGCTTTACGCACATTTGACAAAAAGGAAATTGCCCTGATCCGTTTGAAGATCGAATTCTGACATTGAAAAAAATAGGAGGAAATAAGAAAAATGAACAGAGAGTTAATGGAAGCCCTGGATATTCTGGAAAAAGAAAAGAACATCAGTAAGGATACCCTTCTGGAAGCAATAGAGCAGTCCTTGATCCAGGCTTGCAAGAACCATTTTGGTAAAGCGGATAATGTGCATGTGACGATTAACCCGGAAACATGTGATTTCAGTGTTTATGCAGAGCGAGTGGTGACAGAATTTGTGGAGGATCCGGCTCTGGAGATCTCCCTGGTGGATGCGCAGAAGATCAATACAGGCGCAGAAGAAGGCGATACGGTAAAAGTAGAGATCCAGTCTAAGGAGTTTGGACGTATTGCCACACAGAATGCCAAAAACGTTATTCTCCAGAAGATCCGTGAGGAGGAACGCAAAGTCCTTTACGATCAGTATTATGGACAGGAGAAGGAAGTTGTAACAGGCATTGTGCAGCGTATTATGGGAAGAAACGTAAGCGTAAACCTTGGAAAGGCAGATGGAATCTTAAGCGAGAACGAGCAGGTGAAAGGCGAGGAATTCCGCCCTACAGAGAGAATCAAGGTTTATATTCTTGAGGTTAAGGATACGCCGAAGGGACCGCGTATTCTCTGCTCCCGTACTCATCCGGGCCTTGTGAAGCGTCTGTTTGAATCAGAGGTTGCCGAGGTCAGAGACGGAACCGTAGAGATCAAGAGCATTGCCAGAGAGGCAGGTTCCCGTACCAAGATCGCAGTATGGAGCAACGACCCCGACGTAGATCCGGTAGGTGCATGCGTAGGTATGAACGGCGCCAGAGTCAATGCCATTGTTGAGGAGCTTCGCGGAGAAAAAATCGACATCATTAACTGGGATGAAAATCCGGCGATCCTTATTGAGAATGCCTTAAGCCCGGCAAAGGTCATCGCAGTTATGGCAGATCCTGATGAAAAAACAGCTCTTGTGGTAGTTCCTGATTATCAGCTTTCTCTCGCCATCGGCAAGGAAGGACAGAACGCCCGTCTGGCAGCCCGTCTTACTGGCTTTAAGATTGACATTAAGAGCGAGACTCAGGCAAAAGAATCTGGAGATCTGTACGACTATGACGAGGAGTATGAGGACGAGGAATACTTTGAGGATGGCCAGTACGCGGACGGAGAAGAAGTAAATGAAGAAAACCCGGCTTCAGAAGAGATGCCTGAAGATGGGGAAAACGGCGAAGAAGCGTATGAAGACGAAAACTAAAATTCCTATGCGCCAGTGTACCGGGTGCAGGGAAATGAAAAATAAAAAAGAAATGATGCGGGTTTTGCGGACACCGGAAAATCAGATCCTTTTGGATACCACAGGAAGGAAAAACGGAAGAGGCGCCTATCTGTGCAGATCCATGGAATGCTTTGAAAAAGCTGTGAAAAACCATGGGCTCCAGCGCTCTCTTAAAACAGAGATTCCGGCAGAGGTATATGAAAGCCTGCAGAAGGAGTTTGAAGAGCTTGACAATAAAAAGCAATAAGGCGTTTTCTCTGATAGGCCTTGCCACAAGGGCGGGCAAAACGGTCAGCGGAGAGTTTTCTACGGAAAAGTCAGTGAAATCGGGAAAAGGATTCCTGGTACTGGCCGCAGAGGACGCATCAGAAAATACAAGGAAGAAATTCCAGAATATGTGCGATTATTACGAGGTTCCGTTCTTTGTTTATGGAACCAAGGAGGAACTTGGAAAATACTGCGGAAAGGAATTTCGTGCCAGCCTTGCCGTGCAGGATGAAAACTTTGCAAAAGCAATTGTGAAGGAACTGGAAAGATCATTGACCTGAAGGAGGGAATTGCATGGCAGAAAGAACAGCAAAAGATCAGAATCAGAATATATTACAAAGGGGAAAGGAGCAGATTACCAAGGTGGATAATTCCAGAACAGAAGAAAAGACGGTAACAGCGAAGCCGGAAGCAGAAAAAGCGGAGGCTCCCAAAAAGAAAAAAAATATCATTCGCGTATATCATGCGCAGAATGCCAGTGACGGTGGAAAGAACAGACCAAGACGACAGACCCAGGATAAAAAACCAGGGGCAAGACCGCAGCAGGCTGCTAAGGGAGTAAAAAGCCCGGAAGCTCCGGCTCCGAAAAAGCCGGTAGAAAACAAGGTGGCAGAGGCTCCAAAGAATGTTGAAGCGCCTAAGAATACAGAAGCTGTGAAACGCCCGGCAGAGACGCCTCAGAATACCCAGAAGCCTCAAAGAAGCGGCGAGGGCGGCCAGGGACGTCCTCAGAGCCGTCAGCCCAGAGAGCCAAGAGAAGGCGCAAGAGAGAATAACAGAGGCCGTGATTTCAGAAGCGGAGACAGAAGACCTTCCGAAAACAGAAATCAGGGAGACAGAAGAGGTCAGGGCCAGGGACGTCCTGCAAGAAATAATGACAGCCGTCCAGTAAGAAATAATGGCGAAGGCGGCCGTCCAACAAGAGGCGGTCAGGGAGACAGAAGACCTCAGGGTCAGGGACGTCCTCAGGGCGGCGGCCAGGGAAGACCTGATGGAAACAGCCGTTTTGGTGGAGGAAACCGTTCAGGAGCGCGTCAGGGAGGAAGAAGAAACGACAATGATGCCGTATTTACTCCAGAACTGACAAAAACCTCTAAAGACAGCAAGAGAGAACGGGACAGAGAAAATAAAAATAAGAAAAAAGACTTTGATAAATCCCAGGGCGGCGGACACAGACCAAACCAGGCCGGAAGAAGGAATATGTCCAGACTTCCAAAGGCTCTTCAGAAGCCGACTCCACAGCCGAAGCAGGAAGAGAAGAAACCTGAGATCAAAGAGATCACTCTTCCTGAGAAGATGACCATCCGCGAGCTTGCAGAAGCTATGAAGATGCAGCCTTCTGTGATTGTGAAGAAACTCTTTATGGAAGGAATCATGGTAACAGTAAACCATGAGATCGATTTTGAAAAAGCGCAGGAGATCGCTCTTGGCTATGATATCATCGCAGAGCCGGAAGAGAAAGTGGATGTGATCGGTGAGCTTCTGAAAGAAGAGGAAGAGAATGAAGAGGATATGGCTGCCAGACCGCCTGTAGTCTGCGTTATGGGTCATGTTGACCATGGCAAAACTTCTCTTCTTGACGCGATCAGAAACACAAGCGTAACAAGAGGCGAGGCAGGCGGAATCACACAGCATATCGGCGCTTATGTGGTAGACTGCGACGGTCAGAGAATCACATTTTTGGATACTCCTGGTCACGAGGCCTTTACTGCTATGCGTATGAGAGGCGCTAACGCAACAGATATCGCTGTTTTAGTTGTAGCGGCTGACGACGGCGTAATGCCTCAGACAGTAGAGGCCATCAGCCATGCCAAGGCAGCAGGGGTTGAGATCATTGTTGCCATCAACAAGATCGATAAGCCAAGCGCAAACATAGAAAGAGTAAAACAGGAGCTTTCTGAATATGACCTGATTCCTGAGGACTGGGGCGGAAGCACGATCTTTGTTCCAGTATCTGCTCATACAGGAGAGGGAATCGATACACTTTTGGAAATGATCCTTCTTTCTGCTGAAGTATGTGAGCTGAAAGCAAATCCAAACCGCGCTGCAAGAGGTCTTGTGATCGAGGCGCAGCTTGACAAGGGCAAAGGACCTGTTGCTACCATCCTTGTTCAGAAGGGAACTCTCCATGTGGGAGATTTCATTGCAGCAGGCGCATGCAGCGGTAAAGTCCGCGCTATGATGGACGATAAGGGACGCAGAGTAAAAGAAGCAGGCCCGTCTACTCCGGTGGAAATCCTGGGACTTGGAGACGTTCCTAACGCAGGAGAGATCCTGATGTCCTTCCCAAGCGACAAAGAAGCAAAGAATTTTGCAGGAGCATTTGTTTCTGAGAATAAGAACCGTCTTCTTGAAGAGACTAAGGGTAAACTTTCTCTTGACAATCTCTTTGACCAGATCCAGGCAAGCGACCTTAAGGAACTGCCGCTTATTGTTAAAGCGGACGTACAGGGATCTGTAGAGGCAGTGAAGCAGAGTCTTACCAAGCTTTCCAATGAGGAAGTTGTTGTCCGTGTGATCCATGGCGGCGTAGGAGCTGTAAACGAATCTGACGTTTCTCTTGCGGCAACCTCCAATGCCATTATTATTGGATTTAACGTACGTCCTGACGCTATGGCGAAACAGCTTGCGGATCAGGAAGGCGTAGATCTTCGCCTGTACAGAGTTATCTATCAGGCCATCGAGGACGTAGAGGCTGCCATGAAGGGTATGCTGGATCCGGTCTTCGAGGAAAAGGTGATCGGTCATGCAGAGGTACGTCAGCTTTTCAAGGCCTCCGGCGTTGGAACTATTGCAGGAAGCTATGTGCTTGACGGTATCTTCCAGAGAAACTGCAAGGTTCGTATCACAAGAGAGGGCGAGCAGATCTTTGAAGGCGAGCTGGCATCTCTGAAGAGATTTAAGGACGATGTAAAAGAGGTTAAGGCAGGCTACGAGTGTGGTCTTGTATTTGACGGCTTTAACGATATCAAAGAGGAAGACCACGTAGAAGCGTATATCATGGTAGAAGTACCAAGATAGGAGTGAGGCATAAATGAGAAAAAACAGCATTAAGAATACGAGGATCAACGGCGAGGTGCAAAAGGAATTAAGTTCCATTATCAGGGGAGAGATCAAGGACCCCCGGATCCACCCCATGACCTCGGTCATGGCTGTGGAAGTGGCTCCCGACTTAAAAACATGTAAGGCATATATCAGTGTTCTGGGAAATGACGAAGCAAAAAAGGCTACCATCGCAGGCTTAAAAAGCGGAGAAGGCTATATCAGACGCCAGCTTGCGAAGAATCTGAATCTCAGGAACACACCGGAAATCCGTTTTATCCTGGATGAATCCATAGAGTATGGAGTAAACATGTCGAGAATGATCGACGAAGTGACCAGAAAAGACGCTTCTTATGAGAAGACGGAAGAAGAATAAGAGGGATGGATCATGAATAATATTTCAGAGGTACTGACCGGGGTCAGAACCATGGGGATCGGCGGGCATATCAGACCTGACGGCGACTGTGTGGGCTCCTGTATGGCATTATATCTGTATATCAAAACCTGGTTTCCGGAAATTAAAGTAAAGGTTTATCTGGACAGTCCGAAACCGGTGTTTGATCATATTGACAGGATGGATGAAATTCTTACGGCTCCTGACGGAGCGCAGACATTTGATCTGTTTGTTACCTGCGACGTCAGTGCAAAAGAACGGATGGCGCTGGTGGGAGAATATTTTGACAATGCCGGAAAGACGGTTTGTATTGATCATCATGTGAGCAACCTGGGATTTGCTGATGTGAACCACATTAAAGGAGACGTTAGCTCCTGCTGCGAGGTTCTCTATGGGATCCTGGATCCTGATAAGGTGAACAAAGAGGTCGCAACAGCTATTTATACAGGGATCATTCATGACACAGGGGTTTTCCAGTATTCGTCTACCTCTCCTGAAACCATGAGGATTGCCGGAGAACTGATGAAAACAGGCGTTGAATTTAACCGGATCATTGATCATTCTTTTTATGAGAAGACTTATATTCAGAACCAGGTAATGGGAAGAGTGCTTGCGGAAAGCATTGTTCTGATGAACGGCGCATGTATTGTAGGATATCTCAGAAAAAAAGACATGGATTTTTACGGTGTGGACGGCAAGGACCTTGACGGAATTGTCAGCCAGCTTCGTCTGACCAAGGGCGTTGAGGTTGCCATGTTCCTGTATGAAACAGAAAGCCAGATCTTTAAGGTATCGCTCCGGTCCAACGGAAAAGTGGATGTGAGCAAGGTTGCAGTATATTTTGGCGGCGGCGGGCATACAAGAGCTGCCGGATGCGATCTTCAGGGATCCATGTATGATGTGGTGAATAATGTGACGCGGGAGATCGAGCGTCAGATCTGTGTGCTGGAGAATGAAAAATGACAGATGGTGTTTTAAATGTCAGGAAGGAAAAGGGATTTACTTCTCATGACGTGGTGGCAAAGCTCCGCGGCATCCTTCACATGAAAAAAATAGGGCATACAGGAACTTTGGATCCAGAGGCGGAGGGAGTTCTGCCCGTAGTCCTTGGAAAAGCTACGCGGCTTGTGGAGCTTCTGACAGAAAAACAGAAGACATACGAGGCTGTTCTGCGTCTCGGTGTGGAGACAGATACTCAGGATGGGACAGGAACTGTGATAAAAGAGCTTCCTGTCCGCATAACTGAGGAGGAGGCGGAGAAAGCGATAAAAAGCTTTCTTGGAGAGCAGCAGCAGATTCCGCCAATGTATTCTGCACTGAAGGTGGGAGGCAAAAAGCTGTATGAGCTTGCCAGAGAAGGAAAAACGGTAGAACGCAAGCCGAGAACCGTACATTTTTACAATATCCATATTCTGGAAATGAATCTTCCCCTTATTAAAATATCCGTTACCTGCAGCAAGGGAACCTACATCAGAACCCTTTGCCATGATATTGGTAAAAAACTGGGTTGCGGAGCCTGTATGGAGGAGCTTCTCCGTACGAAGTCAGGACAGTTTGAGCTGGAAAAAAGTCTGACTTTGGATGAGATACAAAACCTTGTCCAGCAGGGGAAGATTGAAGATTATGTAACGGGGATAGAAGAAGTTCTTGGAGAATACCCGGCTGTTTATGGTCTTGAGGCTGCGGACAAGCTGCTTCTCAATGGGAATCCCATCGGAGAGGATCTTCTGAAAGAGGGATGCAGAACAGGATGGGTTCGGATGTATACCAGTAAAGGCGTTTTTATTGGCATTTACCAGTGGAGACCGGGAAGCAGGATCTACCGTCCGGTTAAGATGTTTTTATAAATGCCCATCAGGAGTAAAGCATGGAGTTTATGACAATCAAAGGACAGTTTCCAAGACTTAAGGGCAGCGCAGTGACCCTGGGTAAGTTTGACGGGGTTCATAAAGGCCACAGGAAGCTGATTGACAAGATCATACAAAACAAAAAAGAAACAGGGACAACGGCAGTGGTTTTGGCTTTTGTTTCTGACAGAAAGACAATTTTTACTAAGGCAGAGAGAAGAGAGCTACTGGAAGATATGGGAGTAGATCTTCTTTTGGAGTGTCCTCTGGACAGTCAGATCAAACATATGAAAGCAGAGAATTTTATCCGTCAGGTGCTTGTAGGGGCTCTTCAGGCTTCCTACGTGGCAGTAGGAGAGGATTTTCGCTTTGGATTTGAGAGGAAAGGAACTCCAGAGCTGTTGGTAAGAGCCGGGAACGGATATGGCTTTAAGACGGACATCCTTCCAAAGGAAATGGACGGTACAAGAAAAATCAGCAGTACCTATATAAGGGAGGAGCTTGCCTGGGGCAATATGGAAAAAGTAACCGCGCTTTTGGGGCACGATTACTTTGTGTCGGGAATCGTGGAGCATGGAAGAGGAATGGGAAAAAGAGATTTTTTTCCTACAGCGAATCTGATTCCCATGGAGGAAAAACTCCTGCCGCCAAACGGCGTATATATTACTTTGTCCAGCTTTGGACAGGAGGTTTATCCCGGAATTACAAATGTGGGATATAAACCCACCATAGGGGAAAACTTTGTTGGTGTAGAATCTTATTTGTTTGACTGTGAAAAAAACCTATATGGCAAAACCTGCAGCGTGGAGTTCCGCAAATTCCTCAGAAAAGAAGAAAAATTTTCTTCCTATGAGGCCCTGAAAAAACAGATCAGTAAGGACGTTCAAAGAGGCAGGGAATATTTTCATATAGATATGCAGTGAAAAGAAACAATGAGGATACATTTTTGCGTCAACTGATAAAGGAAAAGAATACAAGGGAGAACAGAGAATGGCAGGGATTATTCTTGGTTTAATGGGTGGCCTTGGTATGTTTTTGTACGGCATGAAGCTTATGAGCGACGGCCTTGAAAAAGCAGCAGGCGCCAAGATGAGAAGTATTTTGGAGTTTTTTACAAAAACTCCATTAAGAGGAATCATTGTAGGAACATTCTTTACGGCAGTGATTCAGTCTTCAAGTGCGTCTACCGTAATGGTAGTCAGCTTTGTAAATTCCGGTCTGATGAACTTATATCAGGCGGCAGGCGTGATCATGGGCGCCAATATCGGTACGACGGTTACTTCGCAGCTGATTTCTTTAAATCTGTCTGCGCTTGCGCCGGCTATTGTTATGGCAGGCGTGGTTATGGTCATGTTCTGCAATAAAACAAAAATACAGAGAGCAGGAGAAGTCCTTCTGGGCTTCGGTATTCTCTTTATGGGACTTTCCGGCATGTCTGATTCTATGTCAGTGCTTCGTGAATCTCCCCAGGTAGTAGAAATCATGAGTTCCCTTACCAGTCATTTTCTGGCTGTTGTTGTGGGAATCGTTGTGACAACTGTTCTGCAGAGTTCTTCTGCTACAGTTGGTATCGTACTCCTTCTGGCTCAGCAGGGACTTCTTGATATCCGTATCTGCTACTTTATTATTTTTGGATGCAACATCGGATCTTGTGTATCCGCCCTTCTGGCTTCCATTAACGGAAAGAAGGTGGCAAAAAGAGCAGCTCTTATCCATCTGTTCTTTAATATTATCGGTACTGCGATCATGTATATTGTATTCAGCTTTGCGCTGGAACCAATTACTTCATTTATCAGCACGATCTCTCATGGAAACGTTGCCAGAGAGGTGGCAAACGCCCATACACTGATCAAAGTTGTGGAGGTTCTGCTTCTGTTTCCGTTTGTTAAGCAGATCGTTAAACTTACAGGTCTTTTTGTCCGGGAAGAGGAAAAGGCTCCTGCACAGGAATTTCAGCTTCAGTATATTGGAGAAAAATCCATATTTTCTCCTACAACAGCAGTTTTTGACGCTACAAGAGAGATGGAGCGCATGGGAAATATTGCCATCAACAATCTGAAAGCATCTATGGACGCGCTGTTTACTCTGAACGAGAAGGAAATCCAGGAGGTTTATGAGACAGAAGACCAGATCAATCTTCTGAATCATGCCATTACGGATTATCTGGTAAAAGTAAACCAGACAACTATTCCCACAGAGGACAAAAAGAGTATCGGTGGACTTTTCCATGTGGTAAATGATATTGAACGTATTGGAGACCATGCGGAGAACGTAGCCGACGCTGCAAAACAGAGAATGGAAAACAAGGTGGAATTTAGCCCTCAGGCTAAGAGAGAACTGAATGATATGCTGGATATGGTAGTGGCTATCACCACCTATGCTCTGGATATGTTTTCCCATAATAACCAGGAACACATGCAGGAGATCCTTGATCTGGAGGATAAGATCGACCGCATGGAAAGAGAACTTCAGGAATCTCATATCCAGCGTCTTACAAGAAATGAATGTACAGCGTCTGCCGGTATGATGTTCTCCGATATCCTGTCAGGACTGGAGCGTGTGGCTGACCATGCTACAAATATTGCGTTTTCTTTAACAGAAGAAGAGGAAAATGCAAAAAAATAATTTTTTATTTACATGCAATCTCTTTTGTGCTATACTGATTTAGGTGTAAATCAGCCCGTATTCAGAGACAGGAATCTCCAACCATCTCCTAATACGCGGCGGTTAAATTGGCTGTGCATAACAGCCGCAAGAATAATTATAATATAAGGAGGAAATCACAATGATTTCAAAAGAAAAAAAACAGGCAATTATGAAGGAATATGCAAGATGCGAGGGTGACACAGGTTCACCGGAGGTACAGATCGCAGTTCTTACAGCAAGAATCCAGGAGCTTACAGAGCATTTACAGACACATCACAAAGATCATCACTCCAGAAGAGGTCTTCTGAAGATGGTAGGTCAGAGAAGAGGTCTGCTTGCATACCTGAAGAAAACAGACATCGAAAGATACCGTGCGCTGATTGAAAAATTAGGTTTAAGAAAATAATTAGTTTGCGGAAGGGGCGGATTTTCCATCCGCCCTGTTTTTTGTAAAAGGAGAAAAAAACATGTACAAAAGTTATTCTATGGAATTAGCTGGAAGAACTCTTACTGTAGATGTTGGCCGTGTGGCAAAGCAGGCCAATGGGGCAGCTTTAATGCACTATGGAGATACAACAGTTCTTTCAACAGCTACGGCTTCCAAAGAGCCCAGAGAAGGGATTGACTTCTTTCCATTAAGTGTTGAATATGAAGAAAAAATGTACGCAGTAGGCAAAATTCCGGGAGGTTTTAACAAAAGAGAAGGAAAGGCAAGCGAACATGCTATTCTTACTTCCCGTGTTATTGACCGTCCTATGCGTCCTTTATTCCCAAAGGACTACCGCAATGACGTAACTCTTGTAAATATGGTTATGTCAGTAGATCCTGAGTGCAATCCTGAAATCCCGGCTATGCTGGGTTCTTCTATTGCAACCTGCATTTCTGATATTCCTTTTGACGGTCCATGTGCCACAACACAGGTAGGTCTTATTGACGGTGAGTTTGTGATCAACCCGTCTCTGGCGCAGAAGGAGATTTCTGACCTTCAGCTTACTGTGGCTTCCACAAGAGAAAAGGTGATCATGATCGAGGCCGGAGCAAATGAGATTCCAGAAGATCAGATGATCGAAGCAATCTACAAGGCTCATGAAGTAAACCAGGAGATCATTCGTTTTATTGATAAGATCGTAGCAGACTGCGGCAAAGAGAAACACCTTTACGCTTCCTGCGCTGTTCCGGAAGAACTGTTTGCGGCTATCCGTGAGATCGTTCCTCCAGAAGAAATGGAAGAGGCTGTATTTACAGACGACAAGCAGACAAGAGAAGAAAACATCCGTGAGATCACTGCAAGATTGCAGGAAAAGTTTGCTGACAATGAGGAATGGCTGAACGTTCTGGGCGAGGCTGTTTATCAGTATCAGAAAAAGACTGTCCGCAAAATGATCCTTCGTGACCACAAACGTCCAGACGGCCGTAAGATTACAGAGATCCGTCCTCTTGCAGCTGAGGTGGATATTATTCCAAGAGTTCACGGTTCTGCAATGTTTACCCGTGGACAGACTCAGATCTGTACCGTTACCACACTGGCTCCTCTTTCCGAGGCTCAGAGACTGGACGGACTGGATGAGTTTGAAACTTCCAAGAGATATATGCATCATTATAACTTCCCGTCTTATTCTGTTGGAGAGACAAAACCTTCCAGAGGACCGGGACGTCGTGAGATCGGTCATGGAGCCCTGGCTGAGAGAGCTCTTGTTCCGGTACTTCCGCCAGCAGAGGAGTTCCCTTATGCGATCCGTACCGTATCAGAGACTTTTGAATCAAACGGTTCTACTTCTCAGGCTAGTATCTGTGCGTCTACCATGTCATTGATGGCAGCAGGAGTTCCTATCCGTAAACCTGTTGCAGGTATTTCCTGTGGTCTCGTTACAGGCGCAACTGATGACGACTATATCGTTCTTACAGATATCCAGGGACTTGAGGACTTCTTTGGAGATATGGACTTTAAGGTGGCAGGAACTCACGAGGGTATCACTGCGATCCAGATGGATATCAAGATCCACGGCCTGACAAGACCTATCGTAGAAGAGGCGATCCGCAGAACAAAAGAAGCAAGAGAATACATCCTGACAGAGGTTATGGAAAAATGTATTGCTGCTCCTCGCGTTCAGGTAAACAAATATGCTCCTAAGATCATCCAGATCCAGATCGATCCTCAGAAGATCGGTGATGTTGTAGGACAGAGAGGTAAGACCATCAATGCCATTATCGAACGTACAGGCGTTCAGATTGATATCAGTGACGAAGGCGCTGTTTCTATCTGCGGCGTAGATCAGAGAGGCATGGATGAGGCTGCTCATATGATCGAGGTGATCACTACAGATTTTGAAGCGGGACAGATCTTTACAGGAACTGTTGTAAGCATTAAGGAATTTGGCGCCTTTGTTGAATTTGCCCCAGGTAAAGAGGGAATGGTTCACATTTCCAAGATCGCAAAAGAGCGTATCGATAAGGTTGAGGACGTTTTAAACCTTGGAGACAAGGTGAAGGTGATCTGCCTTGGCAAGGACAAAATGGGTAGAATCAGCTTCAGCATGAAAGACGTACCCTCTGAAGAATAAAAAGAGACAGAACAAATATGAGATATCACAATATAACAAAAGACGATATGCTGAACGGAGACGGACTTCGGGTAGTTCTTTGGGTAGCAGGCTGCAATCACGGCTGTAAGGAATGCCAGAATCCTGTTACCTGGGACCCTAACGGAGGCCTGCCTTTTACAGAGGCAGAAGAAAAAGAGATTTTTGGAGAGCTTGATAAGGATTATATCAGCGGAATCACATTTTCCGGCGGAGATCCCCTGCATCCTGCAAATATTACAGGATGTACGGCTCTTGCAAAAAAGATCCGTCAGAAATATCCAACCAAGACGATTTGGCTCTACACAGGCTCTCTCTGGGAGGAAATCCAGAATGAAGAGATCGTCAATTACCTTGACGTATGTGTGGACGGAGAGTTTCTTGTGAAACGCAAGGACGTATCCCTTAAATGGAAGGGATCAGATAACCAGCGTGTGATCAATGTTCCACGTACTTTGAGGGAGGGAAAGATCGTCCTTCATGCAGAGTGACGGTAGGAGAACAGAATGAAGAGAATCGCAAAATTTTATAAAGTAAGTGAACAACGTTTTCTGGATGATTGGAAGGACAGCTTTCCAGACAGTTCGGAAGAAGAAATAAGAGAAATCTATGACAATATCCTGCTTCCCAAACGCGCCACTGCAGGAAGCGCAGGTTATGACTTTTTTGCCCCGACAGATTTTTGCCTTCAGCCAGGCGAAATGATCAAGATCCCTACCGGGATCCGGGTGGAGATGGAACCGGAATGGGTGCTGAAATGCTACCCGAGAAGTGGGCTTGGCTTCAAGTACCGTCTGCAGCTGAATAATACCGTAGGGATTATTGACAGCGATTATTTCTACTCAGATAATGAAGGCCATATTTTTGCAAAACTTACAAATGACGGCAGAGAAGGCAAAACGGTAGAACTGAAAAAGGGAACCGGATTTATGCAGGGGATTTTTGTAGAATATGGAATCACCGTAGATGACGATGCCACAGGTATCAGAAACGGCGGTTTTGGAAGCACCACAAATAAATAAATCAACGAAAAAAGGAGAGTCTGGAATTATTCCAGTGACTCTCCTTTTTCTTCTGCATTGCGGGCATTTTCCAGAATAAGGTTAAAGGCTTCTGCAGCTTTTTCGTATTCTTCATCGCTTTCGATGTTTGCAAGCATGGGATCACCTGCATCGGTATGGGAAAAGGTATAAAGATATACTTCTCCATCCTGATTCTGGCCGTTTTCATCCAGTGGGAGAAGGGCAATATACTCAGTTGAATCTACTGGAAAAATGGTCAGGACAGCGCACTCTACCTCTGTGTCGTCATCCAGGGTAAGAGAGATGGTATTGGGGATTCCTTCCTGTCTGGATCCGCAGTTTTCGCCGCAGGATGCGCAGTCGCTTGCGCTGCAGCCTGCACTCTTTAATTCTTCGCTCATGACAGTTCCTCACTTTTTCTTATTTGCCGGGGATTTGCCGCGGCTGTATTTTTTATTTTATCAGATTCCTAATGGATTGTAAACCAGAGAAAAATAAATGACAAAATAGTTTCTTAAAGGAAAAGAAATATGGTATAATATGAACACTTGACGAGGTATTTTCGAGTCTAGTGAGAATATATACCTGAACACTTAATGAGTCGGAGCAAAGCGAACGAGGAATTTAGTGATCATGGTATAATAGAGATAATCAACAGAAAAATGAGTATAAACAAAGATAATATTCATTTTTGCCTGATAAATCAGGGACAGACTACGTATTTACAGATCAGGAGGAAAACATTGAAACTCATATCATGGAATGTAAACGGAATCAGAGCCTGTATTACAAAGGGGTTTGAAGAAAGCTTTTATAAACTGGATGCGGATATTTTCTGTCTTCAGGAAACAAAATGCCAGGAAAATCAGGTGAAGCTTGAGCTTCCAGGTTATGAACAGTTCTGGAATTATGCCAACCGTAAAGGATATTCAGGAACTGCTGTATTTACCAAAAAGAAGCCGCTGAATACCTTTTATGGAATTGGAATAGAAGAACATGATAAGGAAGGCAGAGTGATTACTCTGGAATTTGAAAACTTCTATCTTGTAACAGTCTATACGCCTAATTCCCAGAGCGAACTGAGAAGACTTTCCTACAGAATGGAATGGGAGAGAGATTTTTTAAACTACCTTCTTTCTCTTCAGGAAAAAAAGCCGGTGATCTGCTGCGGCGATCTGAATGTAGCCCATCAGGAGATCGACCTTAAGAACCCAAAAACCAACCGCAAAAACGCTGGATTTACGGATGAAGAGAGAGCCTGCTTTACAAAAATGCTGGACAGTGGATTTATTGATACCTTCCGGTATTTTTATCCCGATCAGGAGGGGATTTACTCCTGGTGGTCTTATCGTTTTAAGGCAAGAGAAAAAAATGCAGGATGGAGGATTGACTATTTTCTTACTTCGCCTTCCCTGAAAGAGAATCTGCAAGATGCAAAGATCCATACGGAAATTCTGGGATCAGACCATTGTCCGGTAGAACTAACGCTGGATCTGGAATAACCGGAGGGATCAGAATGATATTATAAAAAGGAGAACTTATCATGGAAAAAGAGAACAGGTTATATGTCCGGGACGGGAATCCTGTTATTCTTGGGGCAAATAAAAATTCAGAAGGCCTGAATTTTGCAGCGGAGATCCCTTGGGGAGCAGAGGCCTCGCTGGTACTTTACCGTAAAGGCTTTTCTCATCCCTACAGGGAGATTTCCTTTACAGAGGAACACAGAACCGGAAAGGTATGCACTCTTCTGGTATCCGGCCTGGATACAGAAAAATTTGAATATAACTTTCGTATAGAAGGGCGGATCGTACAGGATCCTTATGCTCATGGAATCAGGGGAAGGGAGCATTTTGGAGCGACGTATTCCAAAGAAGAACATAAAGTGCGCTGCACCTTTCTTCCCGAAACAGAGTATGACTGGGAGGGAGATGCTCCTCTTGATATTCCTTATCATGATACCGTTCTTTATAAGGTTCATGTACGGGGATATACGAAGCAGCAGAAGCTTCCCCAAAAAATAAAAGGTACTTTCGCAGGGCTTAAGGAAATGATCCCTTACTGGAAGGAGCTGGGGATCAATGCCATAGAGCTGATGCCTGCCTATGAATTTGAAGAAACCTTTCCAGATGCAAGGGGAGAAGGGCTGATCACAGAAAAGAGAAGCAGGGACCGTGTTAATTACTGGGGATATCTGAGTGGATGGTATTTTGCCCCCAAGAGAGCCTATTGCGCCACAAAAGAGCCGGAAAATGAATTTCGCGATCTGATCAAGGCGCTTCATAAGGCGGGAATCCAGTGCATTATGGAATTTTACTTCCCAGCTGGAACAAATCCTCTTATGGCTCTTCAGGCGGCCTGGTTCTGGAAAACATACTATCACGTGGACGGCTTTCATTTTCTGGGGGAGGGCGTTCCTGTGGAGCTTTTGGCAAAGGATCACATTCTCTATGGTACAAAGAAACTGTTTCAGGACGCTTCGGAAAATCTGGAGGACGACGGCATGATTGCTGTTTACCAGGGAGGATTTCAGCAGGATATGCGCCGCTTCCTTAAAAGCGACGAGGGCATGATCCCATCGGTAGAATATCATATCCGCCATGTGCGTTCTTCAGGGGGGAATGTGAATTACATGGCCAGCCAGGACGGTTTTACCCTTTACGATACAGTTTGTTACAACTATCGTCACAATGAGGACAACGGAGAAGGAAACCAGGACGGAAGCGATTATAATTACTCCTGGAACTGCGGTATAGAAGGTCCTACCAGAAAGATGGCAGTAAAGAAAATGAGAGAACAGCAGATAAAAAATGCTTTTCTTCTCCTGCTTTTCAGCCAGGGTATTCCTATGATCTATGGTGGAGACGAGTTCGGCAATTCCCAAAACGGAAATAATAACGCCTGGTGTCAGGACAACCCTACAGGATGGACGGACTGGAAAGCATGCCGGAAAAACGCAAAACTTCTTGAATTTGTAAAAGAAGCAGTTGCTTTCCGAAAAGCTCACCCTGTTCTTCATATGGAGAGAGAACCACGAGGGGTAGATTACCTTGCCAAGGGATTTCCAGATATGTCTTTTCATGGAGAAAGGGCCTGGTATTTGAATAAAGAAAATACCTGTCGGCTCATTGGGGTAATGTACTGCGGAGCCTATGCAGAGAAGCCAGACGGCACAGAAGACGATTTTATTTATGTGGGATATAATTTTCACTGGGAAAATCGTACCATCGCTCTGCCGAACCTGCCGGAGGGTTATGTATGGAAAAAGACAGCAGATACCTCAGAGACAGAAGATGGGCCGTTTTTCAGAGAAAGAGAAGAAACCTACGAAAAAAATATCGGGATCAGTCCCCGCAGTATTGTGGTTCTGACAGGAAAAAAGGGGGAATAGGCAGTGCATCCGTGGCTGCATTTTAAAACGATCACCAGACATAAACTTCTGGTAATGAAATACTGCTTTCAGCTTGGGCTTTATAAACAGGGACTGCTTCATGATCTGTCAAAATATTCGCCCTCAGAATTTCTTGTGGGTGCAAGATATTATCAGGGTACAAGAAGTCCAAATAACGCAGAAAGGGAGAACATAGGAGTTTCCACCTCATGGCTTCACCATAAGGGGAGGAACAAGCATCATTTTGAGCATTGGGTAGATTATTCTCTGGATCCGGGACATGTGATCATGGGCGCCCGGATGCCTCGGAAATATGTGGCGGAAATGGTTGTGGATAGGATCAGCGCTTCCAGGAACTATCTTGGAGCTGCATATACAGAGAGTCAGCCCCTTCTTTATTTTTTAAAAAGTAAAGAAGAGCTCTGGTTTATTCATCCTCAGACCAAAAAAGAACTGGAGGCTCTGCTTCGGATCCTTAAAGATCATGGAGAGAAGAAACTTCTTCATTATATCAAACATGTATATCTGAAAAATGGGCCCAGGGATCCTCGCTATTAAAAAGAATTGTTAAAATTGAAATCTACATTATATAAGCACTGTAAGAGTATTTTCTAATGCTTTTACAGTGCTTTTTTCAAAAATTTGTAACAGTTCAGCCATATACAAAGTACACAAAAAATCTTCGTTTTCAAACAAGTTTGAACTCAGATTTTGTGACTTTGTGCATGGCTGAACTGTTACGAAAATTTAAAACAAACAGTATATAACACTTGACAACAGATATATGCTGTTATATACTGTTTACATAGAGGAGGAAGAGATATGCATATCATTATTAATCATACTTCCATGACTCCGATTTATGAACAGATTGTTTCCCAGATCAAGGCAGATATTATAGGAGGACGGCTTCTTGCCGGAACTGCGCTGCCTTCTGTAAGATCCTTGTCCAGAGAGCTGAAGATCAGCGCCCTGACAGTGAAAAAGGCTTACGATTATCTGGAAGAAGAAGGTCTGGTCAATACCGTCCATGGCAAGGGCAGCTTTATCGCCCAGGCAAACCAGGGACTTCTCATGGAAGAAAAAAGGAAGGAATTGGAAGAGGAACTGGATCGGGCGATTCGCAAAGCCCGGGCAGGAGGTCTTAAAGACGAGGAAATCTGTGAACTGTTTCAGTTGATTATGGAGGAATAAAGTATGCTGGCAGAGCTTCACCATGTAAAAAAACAATATGGAGATTTTTCATTGGATTGTACCATGGAAATTCCGTAACCGGACTTATCGGGGCTAACGGAGCAGGAAAAAGCACCACTTTTAAAACAATCTTAGGACTTGTAAAGCCGGATTCAGGAAAGATACGGCTTTTGGGAAAGGATATGGAAGATATTCAGGCAAAGGACAGACAGGAGATCGGCACAGTTCTTTCCGACAGTTTTTTCTCCGGGTATTTAAGCGTAAAACAGATTATGGGATTTATGGGAGATTTTTATCCTGGATTCCAGAAACAGGAATTTGAGAAGAGATGCGCCCATTTTCAGATTCCCATGAACAAAAAACTAAAGGAATTTTCTACCGGAATGAAAGCGAAGCTGAAGGTACTTACTGCCATAAGCTATGGGGCAAGACTTCTGATACTGGATGAGCCTACCTCGGGACTGGATGTGATGGCAAGAGAGGCTGTTCTTGATCTTCTCAGGGAGTATATGGAGGTTCCGGGAAGGGGGATTTTAATAAGTTCCCATATTTCATCTGATCTGGAACAGTTTTGTGATGAGATTTATATGATCCATCAGGGAAAGATCATCCTGCAGGAGGAGACAGACGCTATTCTTGGAAATTACGGAGTGATCAAGGCAGATGCCAGAGCCTTTGCAGATATGGATAAACACCATATTCTAAGAATGAAAAAAGAGAGTTTCGGATATAGCTGTCTTACAGACCACAGACAGTTTTATCAGGAAAATTATCCCTCTCTTGCAGTAGAAAAAGGGTCTGTAGACGAGATTCTTATGATGATGGCGAAAGGAGAAACATTATGAAAGGATTGCTGAAAAAAGATCTGGCGCTTCTTGCAAATACGGCAAAAGTATATCTGGCAGTGATCGCCATGGGAATATTTTTGGGAATCATCAAACAGGATATGCGTAACTTTGTTTTGAGCTGGTCAGTGATCATGCTGGGAATCACAGGGCTTTCCACCATATCCTATGATGATTTTGAAAACGGAATGCCATTTTTAATGACCCTTGGCGTAAGCCGGAAGACCTATGTAAAAGAAAAATATCTTCTCTGCTATATGACTGCCCTGGCAGGCTGTCTGATCTCTCTGGCAGTGGGATGCCTGATATTTGGCATGAAGCCCATAGATGCAGGAGGAGAATCCCTTCTTGCCTTTCTTTCTCTGTTTTTTGCAACTGCAGGGATCATGCTTTCTTTTATGATCCCCATAAGGCTGCGGTTTGGCCCGGAACAGTCAAGAATAGTAGGGATTGGGCTGGTTGTAGTCATCTGGATTGTTTCATTTGGAATAACACGGATCATAAAGTTTCTTCCGGCAAGCGCTAAAGAAATTCTGAACAAGATTGGAAATGCTTCTGATGGAATGGTTGTTCTGGGATTTTTCCTGATTTTTATAGTGGCATCAGGGATTTCTTATGGATATAGCGCGCATGTTCTGGAAAAAAAGGAGTTCTGAGTTTATTTTTGTCGAAAAATATGATATACTAAACACTGGATTCGGTTTATCCGAAAGAAAGGTGTGAGGATTATTTTTTTATCAATATTAAAAGAAATTCAGGCAGCAGTGTGGGGAATACCGACAATGGCACTGCTGCTTTTTACAGGTCTTTATCTGACTGTCAGGCTTAAGGGATTACAGTTTACCCAGCTTCCCCGGGCCATTCGCTATATTTTTGAAAAAGAGGAGGGGAAGGGAGACGTTTCTGCCTTTGCCTCTCTTTGTACTGCTCTGGCAGCTACCATAGGAACAGGAAGTATTGTGGGAGTCGCCACTGCTCTTAGGGCCGGAGGGCCGGGAGCCCTTTTCTGGATGTGGGTGTCCGCGCTTCTTGGCATGGCGACAAAATATGCAGAGGGACTTCTTGCAGTCCGTTTCCGTACTACGGATGAAAACGGACAGATTGCCGGAGGACCCATGTATTATATTGAAAGAGGCCTTGGGAGAAACTGGGTATGGCTTGCAAAACTGTTTGCCTTTTTTGGGGTTGTAACAGCGCTTCTGGGCTGCGGAACCTTTCCCCAGGTAAATGCCATTACAGAATCAGTGGAATCGGCATTTGGGATCCCGTTATGGCTTATGGGGGCTATTGTAACTGTAGCTGTGACTGCGGTGATCCTTGGAGGGATCAAATCTATTTCCAGGGTTGCGGAAATGGTGGTGCCATTTATGGCTCTGGCCTATGTGGTCGGTTCAGTTGCGGTTCTGGCGGTGAACCACAAGGCGATCCCTGGCGCTTTTGGGACAATTTTTACAAGCGCCTTTACACCAAACGCCGCATTTGGCGGCGCTGTGGGAACCGCTTCTGCGGCGGCTGTGATCACAGCTATGCGGACAGGAATTGCCAGAGGCGTTTATACCAATGAGGCTGGACTTGGAAGCTCTCCTATTGTAGTGGCTGCTGCAAAAACGAAATCCTGCGTCCGTCAGGGACTGATCTCCATGACAAGCGTGTTTTTTACAACCATCATTATCTGTACTATGACAGGAATCGTGGTAATCGCTTCCGGTCTTTTGGAGACCCCTGTAAACGGAGTTCTTCTTGATGGAGGCAAACTTTCCAACGCGGCGTTTAACCAGGGACTTCCAGGCAATATTGGAATGTATATGGTGACTGTGGGACTGATCTTTTTCTCTTTTACCACCATTATTGGGTGGAATTATTATGGAGAAAGATGTCTGGTGTATCTTACAGGAGGGGTAAAATGGACCAATGCCTATAAACTTCTTTATATTGGATGTATAGCCGCTGCGCCGTTCCTTTCCCTGGAACCCATCTGGGTTCTGGCTGATATAACAAACGCTCTTATGGCTTTTCCGAATCTGATCGGTATTCTGGGCTTAAGCCCGGTGGTGATCTATGAGACACGGAAGTTTTTTAAGGAGCTGAAAGAAAATGGAAAAAAGTAAACGGCGGTTGAAATAACGTGTTTTTGATAGTAGCAACAACCGTAATACAGGAAAATTGGTTTACATATTTTTTACTTGATTTCAATATGGAAATCGTGTATATTTTCTCTTATAATTTATCAAAAAAGGAGTGAATTTCTTTGGATTCTGGCGATGCCATACAGCTGGTCGTATTAGTGATCCTGCTGTTTCTTTCCGCGTTTTTTTCTTCTGCGGAAACTGCAATGACAACTGTAAACAAAATTCATATTATGTCCCGGGCCAATATGGGAAACAGACGGGCGAAGACACTTTTGAAGATTATTGACAATCCGGGAAAGCTATTAAGTACCATCCTGGTTGGAAATAATATTGTCAATCTTTCTGCGTCATCCCTTGCCACCACATGGACGACCCGTGTTTTTGGCAATGCTTTTGTGGGAGTGGCTACAGGTATTCTTACTTTGCTTGTTCTGCTTTTTGGCGAGATCACTCCTAAGACCATGGCTACGATTTATGCAGAAAAAATTTCTCTGTCATATGCGCCTGTTATATATTTGCTTATGAAGGTATTGACGCCGGTAATTTTTTTGGTCAATAAACTTTCCAATGGGATTCTGCGCCTGCTGGGTATTGACCCTGACGGGAAACAGAATACCATGACGGAGCAGGAGCTTCGTACCATTGTAGACGTAAGCCATGAGGACGGCGTAATCGAATCAGAAGAGAAGCAGATGATCTACAATGTATTTGATTTTGGAGATTCCCGCGCAAAGGACGTAATGGTTCCCCGAATTGATATGTCCTTTATTGATGTGAACGCAACTTACGAGGAGCTGCTGGAAGCCTTTAAGGAGGACGGATATACCCGTTATCCTGTTTTTGAAGATTCCACGGACAATATTATTGGAACCATCAATATGAAAGATCTTCTTTTGTGGAATCCAGAAGAGAAATTTTCCATACGAAATATTCTTCGGAAACCGTATTTTACCTACGAACATAAAAGTACCGCGTCTCTTCTTATGGAAATGAAAGAATATTCGGTGAATTTTGTAATTGTTTTGGATGAATACGGAGCTACGGCAGGTATGATAACCATGGAAGATCTTCTGGAGGAGATAGTGGGAGAGATCCGTGACGAATATGACGAGGATGAAGTAGAGGATATGGAAGAGATCATTCCAAAGCGGGAATACAAGGCTCAGGGCTCTGCAAAACTGGATGATCTTAACGAAAGGCTGGGACTTGGCCTGAAATCCGAAGATTATGATTCGATTGGCGGTTATATTATAGAGAAACTGGATTATTTCCCGGAGCAGGGAGAAACGTATACGGCAGATGACGGCGTAAAACTGGTGGTGGACGCTACAGAGAAAAATCGTATAGAATCCGTCTACATTTATATTCCAGAGGACTACTATGCATCCGAAGAGGATCGGGAGCAGTAAAGAGGTGGAAATTTTTGAATAAGAACCAGATTTTTATAAAATGCGGAACAGATTATAAGGAAATGACAAAAGATCTTCTTGCAGAATGCCAGCTGGACAGTCTGATAGGCAGGGAGGATCTTCGAATTGGAATTAAACCGAATATGGTTTCTGCCTCTCATCCCTCAAACGGAGCGACTACACATGGGGAGGTTCTGGCTGGGATCATTGAATATCTTCAGGAAAGAGGCTTCCATAATCTGACCCTGCTGGAAGGCTCCTGGGTGGGAGACAGGACCATGGATGCATTTTATGCCTGCGGTTATCAGGAGATTTGCGACAAATACAACGTGCCCTTTCATGATACGCAGAAGGATAAGGGATTTGCAAAAGACTGTAAAGGGATGGAACTTCATATCTGCAGCAGCGTCAGGGATATTGACTTTTTGATCAATGTTCCGGTTCTTAAGGGGCACTGCCAGACAAAGATCACCTGCGCCCTTAAAAATATGAAGGGACTTATTCCAAATTCTGAAAAAAGACGTTTTCATTCCATGGGACTTCATAAGCCAATCGCCCATCTGAATACGGGAATCTGCCAGGATTTTATCGTGGTAGACAATATTTGTGGGGATCTTGATTTCGAGGACGGAGGAAACCCGGTTGTAATGAACCGTGTCCTTGCCGGACGGGATCCGGTGCTGATGGACGCGTATGTCTGCCAGATGATGCATTATTCCGTTTCTGACGTGCCTTATGTGGAACTGGCAGGAGAACTTGGCGTAGGATGTTCAGACATTACAAAAGCAGATATTCATGTCTGCGGTGCAGAAGAGGGAGAAGTGCTTCCAAAATCTAGAAAAGTAGTAGAGCTGGCAGATGCGGTAGAAGAGGTGGAATCATGCAGCGCCTGCTATGGGTATCTGATCCCGGCTCTTGAGAAGCTGAAACAGGAAGGACTTCTGGATCAGCTTCATGAAAAAATCCACATTGGACAGGGCTATAGGAACAGGACAGGAGAGCTTGGAATTGGCCATTGTACCAGGAAGTTCCAGTGTTACCTGGAGGGATGCCCGCCGTTGGAGGATGAGGTTTATGCTTTTCTTAAAGATTATATTATGAACCACCAAAATAAAATAAAATAAAAATCAGACGCGCAACATTCTGTTCCCTTAAGGAGGCAGGAAGCTGCGCGTCTTTTTTGTGTAGACTTATAGCTTATGTATGTAATGAAACAGCATATTTTTGCATTATTCTATTGATTTCATGGAAAAAGAAGGATAAAATCGGTTGTAAAAGTGAGACAAAACATAAAACAGAAAAGGAGAAGTATGCGTCGAGAGGATTTGGAAAAATTTGCATTTTTGTACATGTGCAGGGAAAAAGACAGGGATATTTTGCTTGGAAAAGAAAGGATGACGTTTTTGGATTTTGACAGGCTGCTTTATCTTACTGAAATCTTAGGATTAAACTTATACAGGCAGGAGATATGGAATGTTTTTGCAGGACAGTTTGGAGAGCAGTTTCAGCAATTAGAACAGTTATATGAAGAGACGTTCAGCCTGGTTTCTTATGCGCCGGAAGAGACGGAAGAGGAACAGAGGCAGCAATGGCTGAGAGATTTTTGTAAAACCGCCCCGGATTTTGTTTTGTAGAGAATGTGTTGCTTTCCTATTTATACAAGAAAACTGCCTGTTTCTGTGGTCAGAACAGGCAGTTTTCGATTTGTTCAGCAGTCGCGGGCAGCTTCAGTAAGGATCTCGAGGATCTGATCCTCTGTAAAGCGGCTGCTGTCAATACAGAGATCATATTGGCTTAGGTCAGACCACTTGGCGTCTGTAAAAAATTCGTAGTAAGCGCGCCGCTCTTTATCCATTCGTTTTACCATTTTACGGGCGCTTTTTTCTTCTCGTCCCGTACGCGCCTGAACATTGCGGACGCGGAGATCAAAGGGCGCGTGAATATATACGCTGAGGCATCGTCCCTGAAGGATATGATTGGCACAGCGGCCTACAATAACGCAGCTCCCTTTTTCTGCAAGTGAAAGAATAATATCTTTCTGGGTGTCGTACAGAATATCGTTCATTGGAACCGTATAAAAATCAGGAGTGATCTGGACGTCGTGATCGCCGGAAAAACGCCATTGGCGGGGCTTTTTTTCGTCCACTCTGGCAAGGTCGCTGAAAGGGATCTGTTTTTCCTTCCCTGCAAGTTCGATCAGTTCTTTGTCATAAAATGCGTAGCCAAGTTTTTCGGCAAGGGCTTTACCGATGACGCGGCCGCCGCTTCCGTACATCCGGTTGATGGTAATAATGCGTTTGCTCATATGAAAGCCTCCCTCCTGAACACTTTTTAGTTGCTTTTATTCTATCATAATTACTGGAAAATATCTATAAAAATAATAAAAACACAAAAAATAATCAATAAATAAAATGGATATCAGAAATGAAAGAAAAATATAATTTTTATCAGGAAAAACAAAAGATTCTGTCAGAAATACAAATAAAATCTGAAAAAATGCAGATGTAAACCAGAAGAACAGTAATAAAATGTCATTTGATATCAAAATTGTACGATGAAAATTTCTTGACGGTAAAGAAGGGGAGTGCTTATAATAACAGAGGAAAGATGTAATCTTTTGTTAAAATAATTGTACAAAACAGAGAAAAAACCATAAAACATCATAGAAACAAAGCTATAAAACTGGTAAAATAGTACAAATAAACAAAAAATGGCTTGACATATGAGCTGATATTAAATATAATTTTCTTACGCATTACGAAAATGTTACAAAAGATGTAAAATATGACATAGAGAAAATGCAAGGAATGTAAAACTATGAGGAACAGAAAAGTATCAAATCATCATGAATTTCAAAATCAGGACAGAAAGGCAGGAAACGCTTCGGTACGCGCAGTCATTTCCCTGAGTGTATGTGCGCTTGCCGCACTTGCAGTGTCGGCTGGAGGAAGACTGATCGGTGCAGAAGAGCAGAATGAAGTTTATGCTGCTTCTGAGAGTGCAGAAGGCCACTCATCCTCTGGAAGCGTAGATTATGACCTTCCTACAGGAATCGCAGGAGTGGCATCCGGCATCAGCGCTGCGCCGGCAGAAGGAACTGCTATTTACAGGATAGGAACTTCCTGTGAGCATGTGGTTGTAGGCCAGCGTGTCCAGAAGGTGGGTAAGGCTGCTACAGAGATGGATTTAAGTGAATCTATGGAGGCTGCTGTCAATGATTTTGATTCCACCATGGTTTCTCTTTCGTCCTCAGCCCGGATAATGTCTGACGAGGATTATGAGAATCTGCTTCAGATCGTGGAAGCGGAGGCAGGAACAGAAGACATAAAGGGACGAGTGCTTGTGGCAAACGTGATCATGAACCGGGTGAAAGATCCAGAATTTCCAGATAATGTGACGGACGTAATATGGGAATATGACAATGGAGTTCCCCAGTTTTCTCCTGTTGCTGACGGCCGTATCGGTCAGGTAACGCCTACGGCAGAGACAAAGGAAGCTGTCCGTCAGGCGCTGGAAGGCGTGGATTATTCAGAGGGAGCGCTTTTCTTCATTCAGAAATCCGCAGCAGAAAAACATAATATCCAGTGGTTTGAAAAAGATCTTTCCAGTCTTTTTAAGCATGGCGTTCATGAGTTTTATACATACCCGGACCGCGTGGAAGGGAAAAAGAACGAAAAAACAAAGTCTGAAAAGTCTAAGAAGAAAAAATCAAAAAAAGCAACAGAAATCGTTCAAATGGTCAAATTAGATTAAACCGGATACAGACATAGAATACTGTGCGGCAGAAGGAAACAGATATTAGCGTTCCAGAATGCCGCGCAGTTTTTTTGAATTTTTATGTTTTCATGATTTTACTATGGTATTTTGTTAAAGTTCGTGTTACAATGTTGCAAAAATAAAAAGATAAACAGCAGAAATATAAGAAAGGCAGGAAGGACAATGCAGGTATTATACAAAAGCACCAGAGGAAAAGAAGAAACAGTTACCGCCTCCATGGCAATATTACAGGGACTTTCAGAGGACGGAGGCCTTTTTGTCCCCACCTCGATTCCCAGGCTTGATATACCAGTGGACCGTCTTTCAGAAATGACATACCAGGAAACCGCCTATGAGGTAATGAGCCGTTTTCTGACGGACTTTACAGAAGAAGAGCTGAAGGGATGCATTGAAAAAGCTTACGACAGTAAATTTGATACGGAAGAGATCGCGCCAATTCACAAGGCGGGCAGCGCATACTATTTGGAACTGTTCCATGGGTCAACCATTGCTTTTAAGGACATGGCTCTTTCTATTCTTCCCCACCTTATGACAACTGCGGCAAAGAAAAACAATGTAAAAAATGAGATTGTAATTCTCACCGCTACGTCAGGTGATACAGGTAAGGCTGCCATGGCAGGATTCGCAGACGTTCCGGGAACCAGGATCATTGTTTTTTATCCCAAGCACGGAGTCAGCCCTATCCAGGAAAAGCAGATGGTAACGCAGAAGGGCGCCAATACATATGTGGTAGGAATTACAGGGAATTTTGACGACGCTCAGACTGCAGTAAAGAAAATGTTCAATGACCGGGAAATGGCAGCAGAACTTGATCGCGCCGGATATCAGTTTTCTTCTGCAAATTCCATTAATATCGGCCGTCTTGTTCCACAGATCGTATATTATGTTTACGCCTATGGGAAACTGGTTAAAAAGGGAGAAATTCAGGCAGGAGATAAAATCAACGTTGTTGTTCCTACTGGAAACTTTGGAAATATTCTTGCAGCATATTATGCAAAGGAAATGGGTCTTCCTATTCATAAGTTGATCTGTGCTTCAAATGAGAATAAGGTTCTTTTTGATTTCTTCCGTACAGGAACTTATGACAGAAAAAGAGAATTTATTCTGACAACCTCTCCTTCTATGGATATTTTGATCTCCAGTAACCTGGAGCGACTGATCTACCGTCTGGCCGGAGAGGACGCAGAGAAATGCGCGTGTCTGATGAAGGCGTTAAGCGAAGGCGGACAGTATACAATTACAGATGAAATGAAAAAAGGTCTGGAAGATTTTTATGGAAATTACTGTAGCGAGGGAGAGACGAGAGAAGCGATCAGCGCTACCTGGTATGGAAGCGGTTATGTGATCGATCCTCATACTGCAGTAGCCGCAGGGGTTTACCAGAAATATTTAAGAGATACGGACGATCAGACTCCTACTGTGATCGCATCTACGGCAAGTCCTTACAAATTTACAAGAAGTGTGATGAACGCAGTTTCTGACCGCTATGAAGGTCTGGATGATTTTGCTCTCTGCGACGCTCTTTCTGCATTAAGCGGCGTAAAGATCCCCAAAGCCGTAGAAGAGATCCGCAAGGCTTTGGTGCTTCACGATACAGTGGTAAATGCGGAAGAGATGCCTGGAGCAGTAAAGAAAATTCTTGGAATAGAATAAAAAAAGATCAGATAGAAATAATGTGTTGAAAAAATACATATAATAGAGTACAATACTATTAACGAAAAGAAATTAAATCCTGGAATGTGCGAGGCCCCTTTTTATTTTGAACCTACATTGACATGAAGGGAATCCAAGATCGCAGTTTGCGATGTCAGACCTCTCGTCGTGGTAGGCAGACCAAATTGTTGAGGACACCCACCTGGCTTCGGCTAGGCGTCAAAAGGAAGGGAACGGCATTCCGGGACTTTTTTGTTTTCTGTATTCCATAACAAAATATGTAGTGCAGGAGGAATAAAAATGGTAACAGAACGTATCTTTGGACAACTTCCCACAGGGGAGGAGGTTAAAATCTTTCATTTGGAGAATCGTTCCGGCGCTTATGCGGAGGTTCTTCAGTATGGCGCGATTCTGGTCAGTCTGTGCGTGCCTGACCGGGAAGGAAAGCTGACAGACGTAGTGCTGGGCTATGATAATATAGAGGAATACCAAAAAAACGGCTGCTTTTTTGGCGCGTGTATTGGACGAAACGGAAACAGGATCGCCGGAGCAAGTTTCAGCCTTGACGGACAGGAGGTAGTCCTTTCAAAGAATGAAGGAGAGAACAACCTTCACAGTGGTCCAGACGGCTTTGAAAAGAAGCTGTGGGACGTACAGTATATTGACCAGGACGATAACAGCATCACCTTTAAAAGAATCAGTCCTGACGGAGAGAACGGTTTTCCGGGAGAGTTTAATATCAGCGTTACATATGAGTTTACAGAGGAAAATGCGATCCGTATTGTATATTCTGGCATCAGCGACAAGACGACAGTTGCAAATATGACCAATCATTCTTACTTTAACCTTGACGGAGAGGGAAGTGGAAACGTACTGGAGCAATATTTAACCATTCATGGAGAGAAATTTACCCCGGTAGGCGAGGGTTCTATTCCCCTTGGAGAAAATATTTCCGTAGAGGGAACTCCTATGGATTTCCGAAAAGAGAAAAAAATTGGCCGGGACATCGAAGCAGATTTTGAACAGCTTAAAATTACCGGAGGATACGACCATAATTATGTGACTGACGGATATACACAGGCAGAGATCCGTGAGATCGCCTGCGCACGTTCCGAAAAAACCGGAATTGTACTGGAAGCTCTTACGGATTGTCCTTGCGTACAGTTTTATGCAGGCAATTTTGTTGAAAATGAAAAAGGAAAAAACGGACATATTTATCAGCCAAGAGACGGCTTTTGCCTGGAAACCCAGGTGGAACCGGATGCGGTTCATGTAGAAGCATTTCATTCTCCTGTTCTTGAAAAAGGAAAAAAATATTATTCTGAAACAATATACCGTTTTTCTGTAAAAGAATGATCATGATTTCTGGTTTTCTTCATATATTGGATATATGAGGAAAACCAGATTTTTTAATTTATACACATTATGTCTAATGACGCTGCTTGCCTGGCTTTCGGTTTTAAACCAGGCTGCTTCTTCCCAGCTGAATGAAAAAAAAGAATATCTGAAGCTTGCACAGCAAATGGAGAAGAGCAGGAAAAGGGAAGAGGCAACAAAAAAAGAAAAGACGGAAAGGGAGGTTTCCCTAAAAAAAGAAAGCTCCATGATCCGCGTTCTTTTAAAAAATGAAAAAGAAGATTCTTATTTTCATCCGGATGTGACTTTGAAGCGAAATGGAGAAAAATTTTATTACGGCAGGGAAACTGTAGATGAAGCTGGAGGTACGATTAAGATCCCTGAGGATAAAAAGGGGATCCAGATCCTGTCTATGTCCCGCCAGTGCGGCGCTCCGGTTTATCAAGGCAGCATGGAAATAAAAAGCAATCCACAGGGGCTGCTTCTTATTAACGAGCTTTCGCTGGAAACATATCTGGAGGCAGTTGTGCCTAGTGAAATGCCGTCCTATTATGAATTGGAGGCTTTGAAGGCTCAGGCTGTATGCGCCAGGACCTATGCGTGGAAACAGATCCAGGAAGGGCGTCTTAAGGAATATGGAGCAGATGTGGACGACAGCGTAAGTTTTCAGGTTTACGGCAATATCCTGCCTCAGAAGGAGACTTCCCGCGGAGTTCGGGAAACAGAGGGGCAGATCCTTTGCTATAATGGAGAACCTGTTCAGGCGTATTATTTTTCTACTTCTGCAGGCGCTACCAGTACGGATGAGATATGGGGAGCAGAAACTCCTGCTCCCTATTTGAAAGCAGTTGCCTGTGAGTTTGACTCGCAGCAGCCTTGGAGCCGCTGGACAACAAAGGTGGACTGGAAGGATCTGACGGAAAGGGCAGAACAGAAAACTGGCAGGAAAGAAGAGGTTCTTGCTGTTGCAGTGACAGAAAAAAATGAAAGCGGCGCAGTGACGGGGCTTACGGTGACAACAGAAACAGGAGCTTTTACCTTGGAGGAGGAGTATGCGATCAGGGAATTTCTCTCTCCTTCAGGAAAGGTTGTTACAGAAAAGGACGGCAGGGAAACCGAAGGGGGAGGACTTCTTCCAAGCGCATATTTTACCTTGAAGGCAGTCCCGAAGGATTCCCTTTCCATAACGGGAGGGGGCTACGGACACGGCGTGGGAATGAGCCAGAACGGAGCGAACCAGATGGCGGCAGAAGGCTATGGATACTGGGAGATCCTGGAGTATTTCTTTAAGGACGTTCAGCTTGGAACAATAGAATGAATTTAGGCCCCGGCCTGTATACTTGTCAGGAGCATATTTTCATGATATGATAAAAAGAAAACTGCCAGGATATGGATAATGGGAGAATTTTTATGGAAAAGAGAAGCGAGAAGGGCGGTCTTCATCTGATCCCTGGTTTTATGGAGAGGATCAGGACTGACCATGTCAGCGCGTATGCAGCCCAGGCCGCATATTTTTTGATCATGTCCTTTATTCCCTTTGTATTGTTTTTGACGGCGATTGTTCAGTACACGCCGCTGACATACCGTGAAGTGCGGCAGGCGATCATTGGATTTGTCCCTGAGAATCTTCAGGGGTTTGTTCTAAATATTGTGGCGGAAGTATTTTCAAAGAGCGCCGCAGTACTTCCGATTTCTGCTTTGATCGCTTTGTGGTCCTCAGGAAAAGGCATGCAGGCGCTGATCAATGGGTTTAATACCATTTATCATGTAAGAGAGACGCGAAACTGGCTGATAAACAGGATGTATTCTATGTTTTATATGCTGCTGTTTGTGCTTGCTATTATCGCCAGCCTTCTGCTTCTTGTTATGGGAAGCAGGATACATATTCTTATTTCAGAGTATATTCCGTTTTTGGGAAATATCATAGGCAGGATCCTTGGAGCAAAGACCTTTCTTGTATTTGTCGTGCAGTTTCTGGTTTTTGTGGTATTGTACAGATATCTGCCTAACCGAAAGGCATCGCTGAAAAGCCAGGTTCCGGGAGCGTTTCTTACAGCGGTATTCTGGTCTGTTTTTTCCTATCTGTTTTCTTTGTACTTTACCTTTTTTCCTGATTTCAGCATTATGTACGGAAGTTTATCTACCTTGATCCTTGTAATGGTATGGCTTTATTTCTGTATGAATTTTCTTCTTTACGGAGCTGAGATCAACGCGTATTTTGAAAAACAGTTTCGACAGGCAAAAATGTCTGTGGGACAAATGATCCAGCGCAAACGTCAGGAAAAAAGAGAACAAAGGATCAGGCTGAAAGAGGAGAAAAAAGAAAAAAAGGTTAAAAAATCTTGACAGAAAAATTATCCTGTGGCATAGTAAAGAAAGACAAAAAGCTAGGAAGGCGTTATAGGAAATTGTTTTCTTTCAGAGAGAAGAAGTCATCGGCTGTAAGCTTCTTTAAGTTCAGACAATTTCTCAGTTTCCCGCCGGAGCTGCATTTCTGAACCGTTATTCAGTAGGAAATGACGTTGCTGCGCGTTAAGCAGATCATGAGTGTCTGTATGGATTCATACAGAAATCAGGGTGGTACCGCGGATATTCCGTCCCTCTTTTGAGGGGCGGTTTTTTATTTTATGACAAAAGGAGAATAGAACCATGGAAATGAAGGAAAGACTTCAGGAACTGGCTGAGGCGGCAAGAAAACGGATTGAAGAATCTGATGTGCCGGAGAAGCTTAATGAAGTAAAGGTGGCTTACCTTGGAAAAAAAGGAGAGCTTACAGCAATTTTGAAAAGTATGAAGGACGTTGCTCCTGAAGACCGGCCGAAGGTTGGACAGCTTGTGAATGAAACCAGAGCAAAGATTGAAGCCCTTTTGGAGGAGACTGGTAAGAAGCTGGAAGAAGCTGCCCGTGAGGAAAAAATGAAGGCAGAGGTAATTGACGTTACCCTTCCGGCAAAAAAATCCAGAATCGGACACCGTCATCCAAACACCATTGCGCTGGAAGAGGTTGAGCGTATTTTTATCGGAATGGGCTATGAGGTAGTAGAAGGACCGGAAGTAGAATATGCAGATTATAACTTTACAAAGCTGAACATTCCGGAGGATCATCCGGCAAGAGACGAGCAGGATACATTCTTTATCAATAATTCTATTTTGCTCCGTTCTCAGACTTCACCGGTTCAGGCTCGTACTATGGAGGAAGGAAAGCTGCCGATCCGTATGATCGCGCCGGGAAGAGTATTCCGTTCTGACGAGGTGGATGCAACCCATTCTCCGTCTTTCCATCAGATCGAGGGACTTGTTATTGATAAAAATATTACTTTTGCAGATCTGAAAGGAACCCTTCAGGAATTTGCAAGAGAACTGTTCGGACCGGAGACGAAAACGAAATTCCGTCCCCACCATTTCCCGTTTACAGAGCCAAGCGCAGAGGTAGACGTATCCTGCTTTAAGTGCGGAGGAAAAGGATGCCGTTTCTGTAAAGGCTCTGGATGGATTGAGATTCTTGGCTGCGGTACTGTTCATCCGAACGTGCTGCGTATGTGTGGAATCGATCCAGAAGAGTACACAGGCTTCGCATTCGGCGTGGGACTTGAGCGAATTGCGCTTCTGAAATATGAGATCGATGATATGCGACTTCTGTATGAAAACGATATCCGCTTCCTAAAACAATTTTAACCTGCACAACAGAAAGGAAGCACGAACGAAGTGAGTATTTACTTTCTGTGCAGGTTAAACGACGGAATCAGAAAGGATCATGAAATGATCCGGCGGCATGAAATGCCGGATCCCTGAGTAATCCTTCTGAAAAGAAGGATTAGGAGGCACAACAGAAAGGAAGCACGAACGAAGTGAGCATTCCATCACAACCAAAAGGAAGCAGGAACGAAGTTCAGTACAAACAACAAGAAAGGTGGATATAGAACATGAATACATCAATGTCCTGGATTAAAATGTACGTACCGGATCTGGACGTAACACCACAGGAATATACAGACGCCATGACTTTGTCAGGAACTAAGGTAGAAGGCTTTGAGGCGCTGGATGCAGACCTGGAAAACATTGTCATTGGACAGATTGAAAAAATAGAGAAACATCCTGATGCAGATAAGCTGATTATCTGCCAGGTAAACGTAGGAACAGAGACAGTTCAGATCGTAACAGGAGCTCCTAATGTAAAAGAAGGAGATAAGGTTCCGGTTGTTCTGGACGGCGGACGTGTGGCAGGCGGCCATGACGGAAAGAAAACCCCAGGCGGAGTAAAGATCAAAAAAGGAAAACTCAGAGGAGTAGAATCCTTTGGTATGATGTGCTCTATTGAAGAACTTGGAAGCACAAGAGAAATGTACCCGGAAGCGCCGGAATACGGAATTTATATTTTTCCGGAAGACGCAGAGGTAGGAAAGAGCGCTATTAAAGAACTGGGACTTGACGATGTGGTATTTGAATATGAGATCACATCCAATCGTGTAGACTGCTACGGCGTTTTAGGAATTGCAAGAGAAGCAGCCGCAACTTTCCAGAAAAAATTCTGCCCGCCAGTTGTAAAAGAAACAGGTAATGAAGAAAAGGCCTCAGACTATATTAAGGTTACTGTTGAGGATCCGGCGCTTTGCCCCCGCTATACGGCAAGAGTAGTAAAAAATGTAAAGATCGGCCCGTCTCCAAAATGGATGCAGAGATGCCTGGCTGCTAATGGAATCCGTCCCATCAATAATCTTGTAGATATTACAAACTATGTAATGGAAGAATTTGGCCAGCCTATGCATGCATACGATCTGGATATGATCGAAGGAAATGAGATCGTTGTACGCCGCGCTGCAGAAGGCGAAAAGTTTGTAACTCTTGACGGTCAGGAACGTACTATGGACGAAAACGTGCTGATGATCTGCGACGGCAAAAAGCCAGTGGGAATTGCAGGAATCATGGGCGGAGAAAACTCCATGATCACTGACCAGGTAAAAACAGTTCTTTTTGAGGCAGCCTGCTTTGACGGAACAAATATCCGTCTTTCTTCCAAGAGAATCGGACTTCGTACAGACGCTTCCGGAAAATTTGAAAAAGGACTTGATCCCAATAACGCACAGGCTGCAATCGACCGCGCCTGCCAGCTGATGGAAGAGCTTGGCGCAGGAGAGCCAGTGGGCGGAATCGTGGACGTATGCAATGAAGTAAGAGAACCCTCCAGAGTGCCTTTTGAACCGGAAAAGATCAATGCCCTTCTTGGTACAGATCTGACAAAGGAGCAGATGCTGGAGTATTTGGGAAGAGTAGAGCTTACTCTTGACCCGGAGACAAATGAAATTGTTGCTCCTACCTTCCGTCAGGATATTAATTGTATGGCGGACGTTGCAGAAGAGGTAGCAAGATTCTTTGGTTATGATAAAATTCCCACAACTCTTCCTACCGGAGAAGCGACTACAGGAAGATTGCCTTTTAAGCTGAGAATTGAACAGATTGCAAGGGATATTGCAGAATACTGCGGATTCTCTGAGGCAATGACATATTCCTTTGAAAGTCCAAAGGTGTTTGACCGTCTTCGTATTCCGGCTGACAGTGATCTTAGAAAAGTGGTTACCATCAGCAATCCGCTGGGTGAAGACTATAGTATTATGCGTACTACTACTCTTCATGGAATGCTGGCTTCTCTTGCTACAAACTATAACAGAAGAAATAAAGACGTCCGTCTTTATGAGATCGGCAAAGTATATCTTCCAAAATCACTGCCTCTTACAGAGCTTCCTGACGAAAGAGTTCATTTTACTCTGGGTATGTACGGCGCTGGAGATTTCTTTGATATGAAGGGTGTCTGCGAGGAATTTTTTGAAAAAGCAGGAATGAAGAAAAAGGTAAGTTATACGCCTGACAGCAATAAGCCATATCTTCATCCGGGCAGACAGGCCAATGTGATCTATGAGGGTAAGGTAGTTGGATATCTTGGCGAGGTGCATCCTCTTGTTGCAGAGAACTATGGAATTGGAGAGAAAGCATACATTGCAGTGATCGACATTCTTGATATTCTTGAATTTGCAGGCTTTGCGCATAAGTTCAGTGGAATTGCAAAATATCCGGCAGTAACAAGAGATTTAAGTATGGTTGTTCCGAAAAATGTTCTGGCAGGACAGATTGAAAGTGTTCTGGAACAGAGAGGCGGAAAGATCCTGGAATCCTGTGAACTCTTTGATATTTACGAGGGAGCCCAGATCAAGGAAGGATATAAATCCATGGCTTATTCCGTAGTATTCCGTGATCATGATAAGACCCTGGAGGAAGCAGAGATCACAGCGGCAATGAAAAAAATCCTGAATGGTCTTACAGAGCTTGGAATCGAGCTGAGAAGCTGATGAAACTTTATGTGCTGAGACATGGAAAAACTTCCTGGAACGCCTTACGGAAGGTTCAGGGGGCGGCTGACATCCCTCTTGCCAAGGAGGGGATCGACCTGGCAGAAAAGGTGGGCGAGAATTTAAAGGACGTACCCTTTGATCTTTGTTTTACCAGTCCTCTTTTAAGGGCCAGACAGACGGCAATGCTTGTCCTTGGCAGGCGCGCAGAACAGATTCCTGTGATTTCTGATAAAAGAATACAGGAAATTGATTTTGGGGTTCTGGAGGGAACGCAGTTTAAGGATGAAGAGGGAAATGTGATAAGTAGAGAGATGGAAGTATTTTTCAAAGACCCTCAGAATTTTCCCCGCCCGGAAAATGGAGAAAATATTTCTGATATTCTGAAAAGAACCAGAGAATTTTGGGAGGAAAAAATTAATGACCCCTCCCTTCAGGATAAAACTATTCTTATTGCTTCCCATGGCTGTGCAGTTCGGGCTCTTCTCCAGAATATTTACCAGGATCCAGACGACTTCTGGCATGGCTGTGTGCCGCCTAACTGCAGCATCAGCCTGGTTGAGGTTATTGACGGAAAGGCGGTTCTTCTGGAAGAAGACAAGGTATATGCCTGATCACGTGTTTATATGAATATTTACCGCAGGAGAGTTCTTTTGGCCTCCTGCGGTGTTTTTATGTAATAGGAAAGCGGTATCTTCTATATTTGCGTAACTGTTTTTGTAAGTTTATTTTACAGCTTGTACACATATTTGTGATATGATATGATAGTAAAAAATAAATTGTGTGTGAATTTAGAGGCTTGGCTGGAAGGAGTCTTGAGATTATAACAAATGAGGAGGCATAAAATGAGAAAAAAAGTAATAAACGTAGCATTATTTCTTATGGTGCTGGCGTCTGCCATTGCCATGACGGTTTATGTGGGCAAGGGCGCGCCGGGAGTTATGCTCTATAATTTTATTTTTCTGGGAGTGATGACAGCAATTTATATTGCCGGACTGGCAGGCGGCATGTTCCGTATGAATAATATTGCCAGAGCTTTTGAAGATGCTTCAGTGGAAATCCAGAATCTTATGCAGAAACCAGGAAAGATCCATGCAGACAAGATTCAGATCCTGAATGGGATCTTCCATCATAAATATCTTGACAGGACTATGAATTCCTTTACGGACTGCATTATTCAGAGTGAAGAGGGAATCGGGGACGTGGAGGATTACTTTAATGAGGAGGAGTTGGATAATCATATCCATAAGCGCCTTTTGGAAATGGTTCCTGATATTTTTACCAGTCTTGGTATTCTGGGAACCTTTGTAGGTCTTGTGTGGGGACTTAAGAACTTTGAACCTACGAATTATGAGGTTATGACTACCTCTGTTTCTGCCCTGGTAGACGGTATCAAGGTTGCCTTTCTGACTTCTATTTATGGTATTGCCCTGTCTATTGTGTATACATATGGGATGAAAAGCGAATACTCTTCCATGGCGGAAGCCCTTCAGGCTTTTTTGGCAAGATTTCACAGCCATGTAATGCCTTCTGCTGAGAATGAGTCCCGCAATCTTCTTCTTTCCAGCCAGAAGATCCAGACTGCGGCTATGAACCAGATGGCAGAGCAGTTTTCCGTACAGATGGCGGACAGCTTCGAAAAAGTGATTACCCCCACCTTCAAAAAAATGAACGATTCTCTTGATACGCTGGTTTCTTCTGTGACCCGCTGCCAGGAGGATGCGGTGAGGGAAATTTTGAATGTATTTCTAAAGGAAATGAATGATTCCTTTGGGGTACAGTTTTCTGAGTTCGGCAATACGCTTGCCCAGCTTAAAGAAGCTCAGACTGACAATGTAAATTATACTACAAATCTTTATCAGGCCATGAGCCGCCAGCTCAGTGATTCCTATACGCAGCATGAGCAGGCTATGAAAAAGATCATGGAAGAGGCTGGTTCTTCTCAGAAAGAATACATGGATATTGCAAGAAAGATCGTCAGAGATAATCAGGAGATCCAGAAGCAGCAGCAGGCAGATTATCATCATCTTGCCGATTATCTGAAAGAAGCAGAAACTTCCTCTGCAAAATTCTGGGTAGCCTGCAATCAGACTATGCAGAAGTATGTAGAAGCTGCAGCGCAGGGCATGGATAAAGTATCTTCTGCGGGCAGACTCAGCAACGAAGTGCTTGCATCCAATCAGCGTGTAGTAGAAGAGTTCCAGACAAAAATGCAGGAATTTACAGAATATCAGAAAAAATCCTATCGTACCATGGAACAGGTACGGAGACTTCTTGCAGATGTTTCAGCTGCCGGAAATAACGGCGAGGTTCGCCTGAGCGCAGGAAGGACTGCTCAGAATGAGAGTCTGGAGCAGTTAAAAGAAATTCTTTCTGCACAGGCAGAACAGCAGCAGGAGTTTATGGAAGATATGTCCAGAAATATCCGGGAGCTTTCCAAGACAGCACAAAAAGGTAAATTCGGCATATTCAGATAAAAGGAGAAATAGATGCGCAGAAGAAAAAAATCAGAAGACAGAGGCTTTAATGTCTGGAGATCCTATTCAGATATGATGGCCGGCGTACTGCTCCTGTTCGTGCTGCTGATGTGCGTTACTCTGTTTCAGGCACAGAAGAGCTATGACGAAAGTATTCAGGAGCGTGATGAAAAAATAGCGCTACAGGAAGAATACACTTTGGAAATCCTTGCCCAGCAAAATGAACTGGATGAAAAAGAAGGCCAGATCAAGAGCCAGGATGAACAGATCAAGACTCAGGATGAGAAACTTAAAGATCAGGAGGCCCTTCTGGCTCAGCTTGCCGCCAAGCTGAAAGACCAGGAGACTACCTTAAATTCCCAGCAGACTGCTTTGGATGAAAAAACAAAGCTCCTGGAAGACCAGCAGGCTCAGATCGACCAGATTATAGGTGTAAAAGCAGATGTGATCGAGGCGCTGCGCCAGGAATTTTCAAAAAACAGTATTAATGTGGATATTGATACGCAGACAGGCGCTTTGACATTGGAAGCCAGCGTACTTTTTAATTATGATGAGGCAGAACTGACAGACGAAGGAAAGCAGGCGCTGCAGCAGGTACTTCCTATTTACTGCAAGGTACTTCTCCAGCCGGATTATATGAAGTATCTGGCAGAAATTATTATTGACGGTTATACAGATACAGACGGTGATTACAGTTATAATCTGTACCTTTCCCAACAAAGATCTCTGGCAGTGGCTCAATATCTTCTTGACATTCAGGGAGAGTTCTTAAACGGAGAGGAGAGCCGGAGCCTTCAGGATTATTTGACCGTCAACGGACACGGAATGTCCAACCCTGTTCTGGATGAAGCGGGAAATGTAAATAAGGACGCTTCCAGACGTGTAGAAGTCAAATTCCGCCTGAAAGACGAAGAAATGATCAATAAACTGAATAAGATCATGAGTGAAGCGGATGCTGCTGCAGATAAGACGGACAAAGCTTCATAAATACAGAAGGCGCAGAGTTGAGCCTTTGGCATATCATAAATATAACGAGTAATCTGACATCAAAAAGAAAGGCAGTAGGAATGAATATTTTTTTAGGACTGATGATTCCCTTTATCGGAACAACTCTTGGGTCTGCCTGTGTATTCTTTATGAAAAAAGAGCTGAAGCCGCTGATACAAAAAGGGTTTCTTGGCTTTGCTTCAGGCGTGATGGTGGCGGCTTCGGTGTGGTCCCTTTTGATCCCGGCTATGGATATGAGCGATTCTATGGGGAAGTTTTCTTTTGTCCCTGCGGCAGCAGGATTCCTTCTTGGAATTGGATTTCTGCTTGTGATGGACAGAATCGTTCCCCATCTTCATCTGGGAAGCGAAGAAGCGGAAGGACCAAAAGTAGCGTTAAAAAAAACGACCATGCTTGTCCTTGCAGTAGCCCTTCATAATATTCCGGAGGGACTTTCGGCAGGCGCTGTTTTTGCAGGTATCCTTTCGGGGAACAAAAGCGTAACAATGGCAGGAGCCTTTGCTTTGGCTGTGGGAATCGCCATCCAGAATTTTCCGGAGGGAGCGATTATCTCCATGCCCCTTCGTGGAGCAGGCTTTTCCAGAGGGAAGTCTTTTCTTTATGGGGTGGCTTCCGGGATTGTAGAGCCTATAGCAGGAGGCATCACTCTTTTTCTGGCTGTATATATTGAACCGCTTCTGCCGTATTTCCTTGCATTTGCAGCAGGAGCGATGATCTATGTGGTTGTGGAGGAACTGATTCCCGAAGCAAGTGAGGGAGAACACAGTAATGTGGGAACGATTGCTTTTGCCCTGGGGTTTGTGCTGATGATGGTTCTGGATGTGGCGTTAGGGTGAAAGCGACACACCCGGACATATCTTTTTGAAAAAAACTTCTTGCAATAGCGGATATTCTATAGTATAATCTAAGCTGTTGTAAAAAAGATGGTCCTCTGTTACAGATATTATGTATTAAGAACATCCAGAAGAATAGGAGAGAAAATCATGAACGACATTATCAGAAACATTGAAGCTGCTCAGTTAAAAGCAGAAGTACCGGAGTTCCGCGTAGGAGACACAGTAAGAGTACACGCTATGATCAAAGAGGGAAACCGCGAGAGAATCCAGATCTTTGAGGGAACTGTACTTAAGAGACAGGGCGGAAGCACAAGAGAGACTTTTACAGTAAGAAAGACTTCTAACGGTGTAGGCGTTGAGAAAACATGGCCGCTGCATTCCCCACACGTAGTTAAGGTTGAGGTTATCCGTCACGGTAAAGTTCGCCGTGCGAAGCTGAACTACCTGAGAGAACGTGTAGGTAAAGCTGCAAAGGTAAAAGAGCGCGTTAGATAATGACAATTTAAGAAGTAATAAAAGCAGGGACAATAACCACAGGTATTGTCCCTGTTTTTGCAACAGATATTTTGTATACGGAGAAAAATATATGGATATCCGAAATATAAAAAACTGGAAAGAACACCCGAAAGTCCAAAGACTAAAAGAAAAACTGGAGGATCAGAAGCTGAGAAAATCCCTGAGATGGGTGTTTGAGATCGCCGTGACGCTGGCGTTTGCAGCTCTGACCGCAGTTCTTATGTTTCAGACAGTAACTATGCAGGAAAGCTCCATGGAACCTACTCTCGAAGTGGGAGACAAATTTTTTATGAATCAGGTTGTATACCGATTTTCAGAGCCTGGAAGAGGCGATATGATTGTTTTTCGCACAAATGCCAGCGATAACGCTGCTCTTCACATCCGACGTGTGATTGGTCTGCCGGGAGAAACTGTGCAGATTCGGGATGGTGTGATCTATATTGACGGGGAAATTTATGACGAGGCGGCAGATTATCCAGAAATCGTCAACCCGGGACTTGCAGAAAATGGAGTGAGTCTGAAATCAAATGAATATTTTGTACTGGGAGATAACAGAAATAACAGCGAGGACAGCAGATACAGTGATATAGGTACAGTAAAAAAACGCTATATTGTAGGAAAACTGTGGTTTACTTGTTCCCCCAGAGAAAAAATCGGAATTTTGAAAGGCTAGAGGTAAATATGAACGTACAGTGGTATCCTGGTCATATGACCAAGGCAAAAAGACAAATGCAGGAGGATCTGAAGCTGATCGATCTGATCATTGAGCTTGTGGATGCAAGAGTTCCCCTTTCAAGCAGGAACCCGGATATTGACAGGCTGGGACAGAACAAGGCAAGATTGATCCTTTTGAACAAGGTGGACCTGGCAGACGAAAGACAGAATGACGCATGGAAAGAATATTTTGAAAAAAAAGGATTCCATGTGGTAAAAGTAGATTCTCGAAATGGAGTCGGAATGAAGGCGATCCAGAATGTGATCCAGGAAGCATGTAAAGAAAAAATTGAAAGAGACAGAAGAAGAGGTATTAAAAACAGGCCCATCCGAGCAATGGTTGCAGGAATCCCCAATGTAGGAAAATCTACATTTATTAACAGCTTTGCTGGAAGAGCCTGTGCAAAAACAGGAAACCGTCCTGGAGTTACCAAAGGGAAACAGTGGATCCGTTTGAACAAAAATGTGGAGCTTCTTGATACTCCTGGAATCCTTTGGCCTAAATTTGAGGATCAGGATGTGGGAATCCGTTTGGCGTGGGTAGGTTCCATTAAGGATGATATTTTAAATATGGAGGAGCTGGCTCTGCTTCTGATCGCATATCTTCAAAAAAGCTATCCAGGAGCTTTACATTTACGTTATGAAATCTCAGAGGAAGGGGAGGCCCTTGAAATCCTTCAGAATATTGCGAAAGCAAGAGGCTGTCTGAAAAAGGGCGAAGAACTGGATTATACAAAGGCTTCCGGTCTTTTCTTTGATGATTTCCGAGGCGGCAAGCTTGGACGTATTACTTTGGAGTGGGCGCCAAAGGAGTGAAAATATGAAAAATATCAAAGAGATCAGGGAAGAGTTTGAGGCGGCGACTATAGAAGAACAGAACAGACTTTGCAGCTTATATGAAGAAGACCAGAGAGCCGGTGTAAAGAAGCTGATTGAAAAAACCAGAAAAGCACAGGAGGCGCTTAAAAAAGAAATAGCCCGCATGGAGCGCATGATGGAATATGAGCGTAAATATGAGCATGTGGGATATCTGTGCGGAATCGACGAAGTAGGAAGAGGGCCGCTGGCAGGTCCTGTGGTGGCCTGCGCGGTAATCCTTCCGGCAGATCATAAGCTGCTGTATCTAAATGACTCCAAGAAACTGACTGCCAAAAAAAGAGAAGAGCTTTATGAGGTGATCAAAAGAGAAGCGGTAAGCGTGGGGATCGGTATGGCCTCCCCTGCCCGGATTGACGAGATTAATATCCTTCAAGCCACTTATGAGGCAATGCGTCAGGCAGTGGGAAAGCTGTCTGTGCAGCCTCAGCTTCTTCTTAATGATGCAGTGACCATACCGGGGATCGAGATACCTCAGGTTCCCATTATTAAGGGCGATGCAAAAAGCGCGTCTATTGCTGCTGCAAGTATTGTGGCAAAGGTGACAAGGGACAGGCTTATGGAAGAATATGATAAAACAATGCCGGAATATGGATTTGCATCCAATAAGGGATATGGTTCCCAGGCTCATATTGAGGCACTAAAAAAGTTCGGCCCTTCTCCCATTCACCGGAAAAGTTTTATTACACATTTTGTACAGGAATAATTACAAAAGATACCTACACTGACAGGAAATGAGAGAATGGCATAAATAAGAGAGAACTGGGCGGCCGCTATGAAAAAATGGCAGCAGTTTTTCTGGAAAAGAACGGCCTGAAGATTAAAGAAAAGAATTTTCGATGCAGGTTGGGAGAGATCGATCTGATTGCCAGAGACAGAAAATATCTGGTATTTGTTGAAGTAAAATACAGGTACAGTGCAGAAAGCGGAGGGGCTTCGGCAGCAGTAGACTGCCGTAAACAAAGAGTTATCAGCCGTACGGCGCTGTTTTATCTTATCCGATATGGATATGGGACAGATACGCCCTGCAGGTTTGACGTGGTGGCTATTGACGGAGATCATATAGAATGGATCCGTAACGCCTTTGATTACTGCGGATAAAAGGAGGAATAAGATGGAGATTCAATGGAAACAGGAAGAAACGCCGCATATGGAAGTGAAAGAAAAGGAAGGAGTAACCTTTTTGACTTACCCGGCCTTTGAAAAGCTACCGGGGTTTGTCCATGGATTCAGCACTCGTCTGGGCGGTGTCAGTGAAGGCATCTATTCTTCTATGAATCTGAGCTTTACCAGAGGGGATGAAGAAGAGGCTGTAAGAGAAAATTACAGACGGATTTCTTCAGCTCTGGGATTTGAACCGGAGGATATTGTTACCTCTGACCAGACGCATACAGCGAACGTCCGTGTGATCACAGAGAAGGACAGGGGGAACGGAATTACCAGACCAAGACCCTACAGAGATGTTGACGGAATGATAACGAATGTGCCGGGGCTTGTGCTGGCAACCTTTTATGCAGACTGTGTGCCTTTGTATTTTATCGATCCCGTACATAAAGCCGTAGGTCTTTCTCACTCCGGCTGGAGAGGAACAGCGGCAGGAATAGGACAGGAAACAGTAAAGAGAATGCAGGAGAATTATGGTTCCCGCCCGGAGGATATTTATGGGGCGATAGGTCCTTCTATCTGTCAGGAGTGCTATGAGGTAAGCAAGGACGTGATCCTGGAGTTTCAGAAATCTTTTTCAGAGGAAATCTGGCCCTCTCTTTTTTACAAAAAAGAGAACGGGAAATATCAGCTTAATCTCTGGGAAGCCAACAGACAGATCTTTCTGCGTTCAGGCATTCTTCCTGAGCATATTTCCATGCCTGGAATCTGTACCTGCTGTAATCCTGAATTTCTCTTTTCTCATAGAGCCTCCAAGGGGAAAAGGGGAAATCTGGCGGCTTTTCTTGGTATTAAAAAATAATATTTCTGAAGCATTACAAACAAAAGCGGCTGCGGATCTCGGGAAAGAGAAACGCAGCCGTTAAAATTATTTTGTTCCGTTTACCTTGTTCATAAGTTCCATGATCTTTTTATTGCTGGATCTTACTTTTTCTACAGAGACATCATGATTGATGATATCAATGATACTTGCAAGGTATTTGCTCATATTTGCTTCTACGTAGTAAGGTTTAGTAAGAAGCTCAGGAATGCGGTAGTTCAGGTTAGTAGTGATAACCTTGTCGATCCATCCCTTTTCGTAGTATTCGTCAAATTTGTTCAGACCGTCTGTAAACAGACCGTAGGTGGTACAGATAAATACCCGTCTTGCATGACGTTCCTTGATCTGTTTTGCAACGTCCAGCATACTTTCGCCAGAAGAGATCATATCGTCGATGATGACAACGTCCTTGCCTTCTACGGAATCACCCAGAAACTCATGGGCAACAATGGGGTTCTTGCCATTGACAACAGTAGAATAGTCTCTTCTCTTATAGAACATACCCATGTCAACGCCAAGGATATTGGAGAAGTAAACTGCTCTTGACATAGCGCCTTCGTCCGGGCTTATGATCATGAGATGATCGTTGTCCATTTTAAAATCAGGAACGTTCTTTACCAGGGCTTTTAAGAACTGGTAGGTTGGGAAAAAGTTATCAAAACCATTCAGCGGGATAGAATTCTGTACACGAGGGTCATGGGCGTCAAAGGTGATGAAATTGGATACGCCCATATCGCTTAATTCTTTCAGAGCCAGAGCGCAGTCGAGAGATTCTCTCTTGGAACGGCGGTGCTGACGTCCCTCGTACAGGAATGGCATGATAACGTTGATTCTGTGAGCTTTGCCTGTAGCTGCTGAAATAATACGCTTCAGATCCTGGAAATGATTGTCTGGAGACATATGATTCTCATGACCGCATACAGTGTATGTTTCGGTGTAGTTTGTTACGTCTACCATAATGAAGAGGTCTGTACCGCGGACAGATTCCTTGATGTAGCCTTTTCCTTCTCCAGTGCCAAAACGTACGCATTCGCATTCCACAAGGAAAGACGGCTCACAGTAACCCTGAGGGATGATCTCGGATTTTTTCTTGGCAACCAGTTCCTTACGGAATTTCACAAGCTTCTTGTCAACCTCTCTGGCAAGATCCTGACAGCCGGAAAGGGCTGCGATTCTAATTGGAGCAACTGGAAGTGATTTTTCAAGTAACTCTATATTCGGCATAATTTTCCTCCTGAGTTTAAATGATAAAATATTGAGTCCTACTACATTTATAACATTAGCCCTAAATCCAGTCAAGGAATTTATTGATTTTTACATACAAAGTTGATATGATGTTACTGTTAATGTGGAAATATTCCGCGAGGCGTTTTGGCATGGATATGCCAAAAGCCCGAGACATACAAGCCAAAATTCCATTGCCGAAGGCAATTTGGAATGAATTTTGGCCTGCTGCTGTGAACAAAGAGAACAGCGGCGATGATGTTACTGTTAATGTGGAAATATTCCGCGAGGCGTTTTGGCATGGATATGCCAAAAACCCAAGGCTACAACGTAACGAGGCGCGTGCAGGAAGAGGGGGATACTGTTTTTTGTGCGCTAAGAAAGGATATATATGAAAAAAAAGAAACACGTAATTTCCAGAGTGGTTCCCGGAAGCATTGCCGAGGAAATGAGCATTGAACCGGGAGATATTCTGGAAACTGTTAATAATACGCCGGTAGAAGACGTTTTTGATTACCGATATCTGATCAATGATGAACGGCTTACCCTTGAGATCCAGAAAGCAGATGGAGAACTCTGGGAGCTTGAGATCGAAAAAGAGTACGACGAAGATCTGGGAATTGAATTTGAAAACGGATTGATGGACGAATATCGTTCCTGCTCCAATCACTGTATTTTCTGCTTTATTGACCAGATGCCCAAGGGAATGAGGGAAACCCTTTATTTTAAGGATGATGATTCCCGTCTTTCCTTCCTTCAGGGGAACTACGTTACGCTGACAAACATGAGCCAGCATGATATTGACCGTGTGATCCGTTATCGTCTGGAACCTATTAACATATCCTTCCAGACAATGAATCCGCAGCTTCGCTGCAAAATGCTTCATAACCGTTTTGCCGGAGATGCTCTCAAAAAAGCAGACCAGCTTTTTGAGGCAGGAATTACCATGAATGGTCAGATTGTTCTGTGCAAAGGGGTAAATGACGGAGAGGAATTAGATTACAGCCTGGAAAAGCTTTCAGCTTATGCGCCTGTTCTGCAGAGCGTATCTATTGTTCCCGTAGGCTTGTCAAAGTTCCGGCAGGGTCTTTATCCACTGGAGCCTTTTGATGCCGGGGATGCCAGAAAAGTTCTGGATCAGATCCATTTCTGGCAGAAAAAAATGTTTGAAAAGCATGGAATCCATTTTGTCCATGCTTCTGACGAATGGTATCTTCTTGCAGGAGAGGAACTTCCCGAAGAAGACAGATATGACGGTTATCTTCAGCTTGAAAACGGCGTAGGAATGTTAAGGCTTCTGGAAACAGAAGTGAGAGAGGCTGTCAAAGAGAGAACAGGAGATCGAAGAGAGATAAGAATGACAGCTGCCACAGGTAAGCTGGCAGCCCCTTACATTGAAAAATGTATTTCTGTTATCCGGGAAAAATATCCGAATCTTAATGTTCAGGTCATGGCTATTGCCAATCATTTTTTTGGAGAAATGATCACAGTGTCAGGCCTTGTTACAGGAACAGATCTAAAAGAGCAGCTTAAGGGCGTGGATCTGGGAGAGAGGCTTCTCCTTCCCTGCAATATGCTAAGAAGCGGAGAAGATATCTTCCTTGATGATGTTTCTGTTAAGGAGCTGGAAAGAGAACTTGGCACAGAGATTGTAATTGTAGATGAAAACGGAGCGGATCTGGTATCATCCATACTGGACCCGCCGAATCATAATAAACAGATAAGGAGACAGATATATGAGCAAACCAGTAGTAGCGATTGTGGGAAGGCCTAATGTAGGAAAATCCACATTGTTTAATGCCCTTGCAGGAGAAATGATCTCCATAGTCAAGGATACGCCGGGGGTAACAAGAGACAGGATTTATGCAGATGTTACCTGGCTTGACAAATCTTTTACCCTGATCGACACAGGAGGAATCGAACCGGAAAGCGGAGATATTATTTTGTCCCAGATGCGGGAACAGGCTCAGATCGCCATTGATACTGCAGATGTGATCATTTTTATTACAGACGTACAGCAAGGCCTTGTGGACTCTGACGCAAAGGTAGCGGATATGCTTAGACGCAGCCAGAAGCCGGTTGTTCTTGTAGTAAATAAGGTGGACAGCATCCAGAAATATATGATGGACGTCTATGAGTTTTATAATCTGGGTATTGGAGAGCCGGTCCCTGTTTCAGCAGCCAACCGTACAGGAATCGGCGACATGCTGGACGAGGTGGTAAAAGAGTTTCCTGAAGGAAAAGATACGGAAGAAGAGGACGATATTCCAAAGATCGCAGTTGTGGGAAAACCAAATGTGGGAAAATCCTCTCTGGTTAACCGCCTTCTGGGAGAAGACCGTGTGATCGTGTCTGACATTGCAGGAACAACCAGGGACGCAGTAGACGCCAAAGTGAAGTGGCAGGGAAAAGATTACATTTTTATTGATACTGCCGGACTGAGACGAAAAGGTAAGGTCAAAGAAGAAATCGAACGCTACAGCGTGATCCGTACGGTAACGGCTGTGGAGAGAGCAAATATCGTGGTGATCCTTATTGACGCTACGGAAGGCGTAACAGAACAGGATGCAAAGATCGCGGGAATTGCCCACGAGAGAGGCAAAGGCGTGATCATTGCCGTAAATAAATGGGATGCTGTGGAAAAAGACGATAAGACCATTTACAAGCACACAAACCGCATTCGCGACGTTCTGGCATATATGCCTTATGCAGAGCTTGTGTTTATTTCTGCCAAGACAGGTCAGAGGATTAACCGTCTTTTTGAAACCATTGACGCAGTGATCGAAAACCAGACCTTGCGTATTCAGACAGGTGTTCTTAATGAAATTCTTTCAGAGGCAGTTGCTATGCAGCAGCCGCCGTCAGACAGGGGTAAACGTCTGAAGATTTATTATATGACGCAGGTAGGAGTGCGTCCGCCTACATTTGTTATTTTTGTAAATGATAAAGAGCTGATGCATTTTTCTTATGTCAGATATATTGAAAACAAGATCAGGGATGCTTTTGGCTTCCGCGGTACATCTTTGAAGTTTATTATCCGCCAGCGGGGAGAAAAGGAATAAAGAATATGGAACGATTTATTTGTCTGGCGATCGGATACGTGTGCGGCCTTTTTCAGACCTCATATCTGATCGGAAAAACTCGTAATACAGATATCAGGGAACATGGAAGCGGAAATGCAGGGACTACAAACGCCCTTCGTACCTTTGGAAAAAAAGCGGGAGCGCTTACGCTTCTGGGAGACTGTCTGAAATGCGTTGCGGCAATTCTTCTGGTAAAAGTATTTCTTGGAAATACTTATGGAGAAATTCTTCCGCTTCTGTATGTGTATGCGGCTGCAGGCTGCATCCTTGGACATAATTTCCCTTTTTATCTGAATTTCAGAGGTGGAAAAGGAGTGGCGGCTTCCGTTGGTTTTATCCTTGCTTTTGACTGGAGGATCTTTCTCATTTGTGCAGTGATCTTTTTTGCCCTGTTTTTTACAACCCATTATGTATCTCTTTGTTCTTTAAGTGCCTATCTTGCGGCTTGGATCGCGATGATCGTTTTGGGACAGCAGGGCGCTTATGGAATGGACGCTTCTCACATGATGGAAATGTATGCTGTAATGGGAGGCATGACGGCTCTTGCTTTTTTCCGTCACAGGGCAAATGTGGGGCGTCTGCTTAAAGGAACAGAGAACAGAATCTATCTGGGAAAATCAAAGAACAAGAAAGGTTAAAAGGTGGAGTAAATGGCAAAAATCAGTGTGTTGGGCGCAGGAAGCTGGGGAACAGCTCTGGCTTTGCTTTTGTATCATAACGGCCATGAAGTGACGCTTTGGTCTGCCCTTGAGGATGAGGTGGCAATGCTCCTTGAAAAAAGAGAACATACTTCCAAACTTCCGGGGGTAAAACTTCCAGAAGAAATAGCCATCACGTCAGATCTTGAGGGAAGTTTGAAGAACCCGGATGTGGCGGTTCTTGCAGTTCCTTCTCCGTTTACACGGTCTACGGCTGAAAGAATGACTCCTTTTACGAAAAAAGGACAGATTGTTGTCAATGTGGCAAAGGGCGTGGAAGAAAATACGCTGATGACATTAAGCGAGATCATCAGTGAAGAGATCCCCCAGGCGGACGTCTGCGTTTTATCCGGCCCCAGCCATGCGGAAGAGGTAGGCAAGGGAATTCCAACTACCTGCGTGGTCAGCGCAGAAAAACGTGAGACTGCAGAGTACCTTCAGAGCATTTTTATGAGCCCGGTATTTCGCGTATATACTACGCCGGATATTCTTGGAGTAGAGCTTGGCGGAGCGCTGAAAAACGTGATTGCTCTTGCGGCAGGTACGGCAGACGGTCTCGGCTATGGAGATAATACAAAGGCGGCGCTTATTACAAGAGGAATTGCGGAGATTGCGCGTCTGGGTACAAAAATGGGGGCGAAGATCGAAACCTTTTATGGACTTTCTGGTATGGGAGATTTGATCGTTACCTGCGCCAGCGTTCACAGCCGCAACCGTAAGGCAGGATACCTTATGGGAAAGGGCTATACGATGAAAGAAGCCATGGATGAAGTGAAAATGGTTGTAGAAGGGGTGTATTCTGCAAAAGCAGCAAAAAGCCTTGCAGAAAAATATCAGGTAGAAATGCCGATCATTGAAGAGGTAAATAAAGTTCTGTTTGAAAACAAACCGGCTGCAGACGCAGTAAGAGATCTGATGATCAGAGATAAAAAAGTAGAAACGCCTATGCTTCCCTGGTGAACCAGGAAGAGGTATAGGGCTGGCAAATAAAAAAGAGGCGTCCCCTAAAGGATGCCTCTTTTTTGCAACAGAAAAACAGTATGCTCTGTGTCGGTTTTCATTTTTTGTAAAAACAATTCAGGAATGCTCCGGTATTATAAGGGAACGCCTCTTAAATCTTCGGGAACACTGGAGCTGTGGTAGTCCTGATTCAGTGTATCAAGAAGATCCATATCTTCCTGGTCAATGGTAAAATCAAAAATACGGGCGTTGGAAGCAATCCGTTCCGGATTGGTGGATTTCGGGATAACTGAGATCCCTTTCTGGACAGCCCAGCGAAGACCAACCTGTGCAGGGGTGTGGGCGTACTTTGTGCCAAGGACACAGAGTACGTCGTGATCCAGATAAGCGCCTCTGGCCAGGGGGGCGTAAGCCTGAACCTGGATTTTGTTTTCCTGGCAGTATTCGATCAGTTCCTTGGGGTAGCACAGCGGATGGCATTCGATCTGATTGACTGCAGGAACGATTCCTGATACTTTTTTCAGTTCTTCAAGATTGTGGATGCCGAAATTGCTGACACCGATAGAACGGGCCTGGCCGGAGCTTAAGATTTTTTCCATTTCCTTCCATGTGCTGAGGTAGCATCCTGGTACTGGCCAGTGGATCAGATAGAGATCTACATAATCAAGGCCCAGCCGGTCGAGGCTTCTCTGGAAAGCCCCGCTTACGTCTCCAAGACGCTGAGCGTTGTTCCATATCTTTGTTGTGATAAAAAGCTCCTTGCGGGGTACGCCGCAGCGGGCGATCCCCCGGCCTACATTCTCTTCGTTTTTATAAGCGGAAGCCGTATCGATCAGACGGTAGCCGCACTGTACGGCGTTGACGATCGCGCTTTCGGCTTCGTTGTCTCCAGTTGCTTTATAGACGCCAAGCCCCAGAAGAGGCATTGTTTTATCGTTGTTTAAAAATACGGCGGTTGTCACAGTAGTTCCTCCTTGCCTGCGGCCTTGTGGCCGATGAAATCATATTTGTTCGCTAAGATATGTGCTATTATAACATAAAAATGTGAAGGTTGAACATCAAATTTATTAAAAATTTACTACGAAGCAGAAGGAAATATTACGTTAATAAAATGTCGTGATTGTTATAAATATAACAAATTGTAGGCGGGTTAGAAAAAAGATACAAATATGTAAATGCAAAGGAAATGATTTCAGTTGATTTTTATATTATTTTCAAGTTATTTTATGATTATCACCTTGCGCAACAGGAGGGAAAGTTGTATAATAAACGTAATTGATAAATTCTTGTCATAAGTCTGTGCTTTTTTAGGAAACACATATAGTTTTTATAGTAAAATACCGAAAGGAGAACAGAAATGCACCTTATTAAAGATGAAAACGGGAATTTGATCCAGCATGGTCACGATCATGCTCATGAGCATACCCATGAACATACCCATTCAGACGGAGTAACGCATAGCCATGCCCATACTCATGAGGCTGGCGGAGAACATGCCCATTCTCACGGAGAAGGCTGCCATGATCAGAACCATGGACATTGCGGCTCCTGTCAGGGAGGCGACTGCGGGAAGGAAACAATAGCCCTTCTTACCTATATGCTCCAGCATAATGAGCATCATGCTCAGGAACTGGATCAGATGGCGGATAATTTGGATAAGCTGGAAATGAGAGAGGCTGCCAAGGCGATCCGTGATGCAGTGGCTGATTTCCAGAAGAGCAATATGCGTCTGGGACTTGCCCTGACACTTGTAAAAGAAGAGATGAAATAAATAGATAGAATATTTGGAGGGAACAACAATGTGTCTTGCAACTGTATTCAAAGAAAGTGACGATTCTGTTATCTTTAAAAATGTAAGCCGGATTGATGTGGACGGGGATAAGGTGATCCTCAGAGATATTATGGGGGACGAGCGGATTGTAGAGGGCCGTATCCTTATGGTGGATCTGGCAAACAGTATTGTAAAGCTTAGCTGCGAATAAAAGCAATAAAAATAAACGACACAAATCAGGAGGCTGGCTGTTTTATGGCACATGTGATTGCTGTCGCCGGAAAAGGCGGCGTAGGAAAGACAACATTATGCGGAATGTTGATCCAGTATCTCTGTGAGAAAGGCAAAGGGCCTGTTCTTGCGGTGGATGCAGATGCAAATTCCAATTTGAACGAGGTTTTGGGCGTGAAGGTGGAAACCACCCTGGGAGATGTCCGCGAGGAGATCGCACAGGCTGAAATGGCGTCTGTAAGTCCTATCCCCGCAGGAATGTCCAAAGCTGATTTTGCAGAGCTTCGGTTTGAGGATGCTCTTGTGGAAGACGATGATTTTGATCTGCTTGTTATGGGAAGAACCCAGGGAAAGGGCTGCTACTGTTATGTAAATGGCCTTCTTCAGGCACAGCTTGCAAAATATCAGAACAATTATCCATATTTTGTAGTAGATAATGAAGCGGGAATGGAGCATATCAGCCGCGGTGTTCTTCCGGGAATGCAGACGGCGATTCTGGTAAGCGACTGCTCCAGACGCGGAATCCAGGCAGTGGGAAGAATTGCCAAACTGATCGAGGAATGCAATATGCATCCGTCTACAGTAGGACTGATTGTAAACCGTGCGCCAAAAGGAGAACTGAATCCGGGCGTACTCGAGGAAATCGAGAATCAGGGACTTAACCTTCTGGGGGTTGTTCCTCAGGATGAAGCGGTCTATGAATACGACTGCGAGGGTCGTCCTACTGCGTCTCTTCCTGAAGATAATCCGGTAAAACAGGCGCTTAGAGCAATTGTTGACAAACTGGAACTGTAACAGGACAGAAACGTCCCTGACGAAATAAGATCAGGGGAAGTCATCCGGGGGAATTGCTCCCCAAAATTTTTATACGAAAATAACCCATGGGCGGGGATGGGTTCCGTCTGCGGAGTTATTAATAGAGAAAATAAAACACACATGAATCATTCTTGTATCATTAAAGGAGGTCTATAATGAGTGAATTCAAATTAACGACAGTGGAAGAGTTTGAAGCTGCCACCAACCGGCTTCTGGAGACTGGAGCTAAAGTTGGCGCGGATTCCTGGCAGATGCGTGTGAAAAACCAAACCCCACACTGCAAGTTCGGTGAGAAAGGTATCTGCTGCCGAATCTGTTCTATGGGACCATGCCGTATTACAGCAAAAGCGCCGAGAGGTATCTGTGGCTGCGACGCTCACGGTATCGTAGGACGTAACTACCTGAAATTTACAGCTGGCGGAGCTTCCGCACATTCTGATCACGGCCGCGAAATCTGCCATACTCTGCACTGCACAGCAGCAGACGGAAACTACCAGGTAAAAGATCCTGAGAAGCTGATCCGTATTGCAAAAGAGTGGGGAATTGAAACAGAAGGCAGAGACATTTATGATCTTGCCCATGAAGTTGCAGAAACTGGTCTTATGGAGTATGGTAAACCATTTGGATATCAGAGATTCCTCGACAGAATGCCTGCAGGACAGAAAGAAAAACTTATCGAAAACGAAATCGCACCTCGTGCCATCGACCGTGAGGTTTCTTCCTCTCTGCATATGACACATATGGGATGTTCATCTCTTCCGGAGGCTCTTGTAAAACAGTCTATCCGCTGCGGACTTGGAGACGGATGGGGCGGATCCATGATGGGAACAGAGTTCTCCGACGTACTCTTTGGAACTCCGAAGCCAATTGATACAGAAGCAAACCTTGGCGTTATGGTAGAAGAGAACGTAAACATTGTTGTACACGGACATGACCCGAGCCTTTCTGAGATGATCTGCGAGTATGCGGACAGCAAAGAAATGATCGATTATGCAAAATCCATGGGAGCAAAAGGCATCACAGTATCAGGTGTGTGCTGTACCTCCAACGAGGTTGCAATGCGCCGCGGCGTTCCGATGGCTGGTAACTTCCTGCAGCAGGAGAACGTAGTCCTCACAGGAGCATGCGAGGCGATCGTTGTTGACGTTCAGTGTATTTTCCCAGCTTTAGGACCACTGAGCAAATGCTTCCATACAAAATTCGTGACAACTTCTCCGATCGCACAGATGCCTGATTCTGAATTTATCCGCTTCAGCGCTGAGACAGCAGGAGAAAATGCAAAAGCAATCGTTAAGATGGCAATTGAGAACTTCAAGAACAGAAAACCTGAGCTTGTACATATTCCACAGTTAAAACAGAAAGCAACAGTTGGTTACTCTGTAGAAGCGATCGTAAAAACTCTTGACGGCGTTACAAACTCCCAGGTAGATGAACTTGGAACAACCAAACCGCTTCTTGAGTGTATTACATCCGGTGTTATCCGTGGAGCAGTTGCTATGGTTGGATGTAACAACCCGAAAGTACGTCCTGACTATGCGCACATCGAGCTGATGAAAAAATGTATCGCAAACGATATCGTTATCATTGCTTCTGGATGTTCTGCACAGGCTGCTGCAAAAGCAGGTCTTATGGATAAATCTGCAAAAGATCTCTGCGGCGCAGGTCTGAAACGTGTTTGTGAGCTGGCTGATATTCCGCCAGTGCTTCATATGGGATCCTGTGTTGATATCTCCCGTATGCTGGTTCTTGCAGCTGAACTTGCAAAAGATGCAGGTCTTCAGATCCATCAGCTTCCGGTAGTGGGATGCGCTCCTGAGTGGATGTCTGAGAAGGCAGTTTCCATTGGTAACTATGTAATCGGTACTGGTATTGATACATTCCTTGGTGTTGATCCTTATGTTTCCGGTTCTGACCAGATGGCTGAGATCCTTACAGAGGGAACAAGAAAATGGGTTGACGCTGCTTTCACAGTAGAAACAGACATTGATAAATTAGTTGATCTGATGATCGAGAGAATCGAAGAAAAGAGAACTGCTCTTGGTATCTAATAAAGATTCCAGGCAGTGAATATTTGACAAAGGTGGATGACATAAAATGAAAATTGCAGTTACAGGAAAAGGCGGCGTAGGAAAAACCACATTTGCGGCAACGCTGGCTCGCTTATATGCGGCGGAGGGAAGACCTGTCCTTGCGGCAGACGTTGATCCAGACGCCAATCTGGGGCTTGCGCTGGGATTTGATGAGGAAACTCTTGATTCCATCGTGCCCATCTCAAAAATGCGTAAGCTGGTAGAAGAGAGAACAGGCGCTTCTGCAAACAACCAGTTTTACCATCTGAATCCCAAGGTGGATGATATTCCGGATAAATACGGAAAGGTCTGCAATGGGGTCAGGCTGCTTGTTCTTGGAACTGTGGAAACAGGCGGCGGCGGATGTGTCTGTCCAGAGCATGTCATGCTGAAGCGTATCATTAATAACCTGGTTCTTCGAAGAGAAGACGTAGTTATTCTTGATATGGAGGCAGGACTTGAGCATCTGGGAAGAGGAACTACAGAAGGCGTAGACGCTTTTGTGGTAGTGATCGAACCAGGAGCCAGAAGCGTTCAGACGTACAAAAACGTCAAACGTCTTGCAAAGGATCTTGGAGTTGAACAGGTTAAGGTTGTGGCAAACAAGGTCCGCAATGAAGACGACGAAGCCTTTATCATGAATAAGATTCCACAGGAAGATCTTTTGGGTATGATCCACTATAATACTGAGGTGATCGATGCGGACAGACAGGGCAAATCCCCCTTTGACTTCAGCGATACAGTAACAGGTGAGATCAGAAAAATCAAAGAAACAATAGATCGTCAGTGATCATAAATAGGAGGTATAACAGTGACTTTATTTGAAAGTGTTTTCGCGGGAAATGATGCGGTTTATGGCCTCACTGAGAATGCCATTAACCAGGCTATTGAAACACATGGAGCAGACAAGGCTGTAAGCTTTCCGAACACAGCTTATTCCCTTCCATGCTACTATGCAGTAACAGGAACCAAGGTTGGTACTCTTGCAGAGTTAAAAGAGGCTCTTGGTGTTGTAAAAACTCTTATGACAAGAGAAAAAAGAACACACGACGTATTTATGTCTGGCGTTGCAACTGCTCTTTGCGCAGAGTTTATCGAGGTTCTGAAATATATTGACGGAGCGGTTCCTTATGAAGAGCCATGCTACGGACATCTTGCAGACGCAGTGATCCGTGAGCTTGGTGTTCCCCTTGTAACAGGAGACATCCCGGGCGTTGCCGTAATCCTTGGTAAAGCAGCTTCTCCAGAAGAGGCAGCAGCTCTTGTAAAATCTTATCAGGCACAGGGTATCCTAGTAACACTTGTAGGAGATGTAATTGACCAGCTTGCAGAGATCAACTACAAAACAGGCGCTAACGTTCGTGTGATCCCTCTTGGAAAAGACGTAACATCTGTTATTCACGTAGTATCTGTTGCACTTCGTGCAGCTCTGATCTTTGGTAACGTAAAACCAGGCGATGCCGCTACTCTTATGGAATACACAATGAAACGTGTTCCGGCATTCGTAAACGCATTTGCACCTCTGAACGACGTGATCGTTGCATGCGGCGCAGGCGCAATCGCACTTGGATTCCCGGTTATCACAAACCAGGAAGACGTTGCAAGAGTTCCGAAGAGCCTTATCTGCCAGACAGACGTTTCCAAATGGAACGCAACATCTCTGGAAGCTCGTGATATTAAGATCAAGATCACAAATATTGATATTCCGGTTGCTTTTGCTTCTGCATTCGAAGGCGAGATCATCCGTCGTAAAGACATGCAGGTTGAGTTTGACGGTTCCCGTGTAGACTGTGCAGAGCTTGTTCAGACATGTGACGCCAGCGAGGTTGAGGATCACAAGATCACTGTGATCGGGCCGGAAGCAGACGAGATGGAGCTTGGAAGCAAGAACAGTATTGCATATGTTGTTAAGGTTGCAGGCAAGAACATGCAGGCAGACTTTGAGCCGGTTATCGAGCGTAAGTTCCATAACTATATCAACTGTATCGAAGGCGTATATCATACAGGCCAGAGAGATATGCAGCGTATCCGTATCAGCATTGACGCTTTTAACGCAGGCTTCCGTATCAAACACCTTGGCGAGGTTCTTTATGCACAGGTTAAGAATGAGTTTGATGCTGTTGTTGACAAATGTGAAGTTGTTATCTATACAGATCCGGCAGAATGTACAAGAGTACGTCATGAGGTTGCTATCCCGACATTTGAGAAACGTGACGAGCGTCTTGACAACCTTACAGATGAATCTGTAGACGTTTACTACAGCTGTATTCTCTGCCAGGCATTCTCCCCAAGCCACGTATGCGTGGTAACACCGGAGAGACTTGGTCTTTGCGGAGCTGTTTCATGGCTGGATGCAAAAGCTACCAACGAGCTTGATCCGGCAGGTCCTTGTCAGGTAATTACAAAAGAAAGACCGATCGACGAAAACCTTGGTGCTTATGAAGACGTAGATGAAGCAGTACAGAAATTCTCCCAGGGCGCACTGGAGCATGTAACACTGTACTCCATTATGCAGGATCCTATGACTTCCTGCGGATGCTTCGAGTGTATCTGCGGTATCGAGCCGTTCTCCAACGGTGTTGTTATTGCTAACCGTGAGTATGCAGGAATGACTCCTCTTGGAATGACTTTCCCAGAGATGGCTTCCATGACAGGCGGCGGTGTACAGACACCAGGCTTTATGGGACATGGTAAACACTTCATTTCTTCTAAGAAGTTCATGAAGGCAGAAGGCGGTATCGAGCGTATCGTATGGATGCCGAAAGAGCTGAAAGAGTTTGTTGCAGACAGACTGAATGCAACAGCAAAAGAGCTTTACGGAATCGAAAACTTCACAGATATGATCGGTGATGAAACTATAGCAGAAGATCCTGAGACACTGGTAGCGTTCCTTACAGAAAAGGGACATCCGGCGCTTTCCCTGGATCCAATGATGTAATGCATATCCGGCGGATAAATTTCCGCCGGAATAAACAGAAAAGGGGGCTGTCTGACTTGTCAACAGTCCTTGGAATGTTGTATAATAGTAATAGAGTATGTAGCAATTAATACTTAAATTTTTAAGAGGAGGCTAATGAAAAATGCCGTTTAATCAGAAACCACAGAAGTTTAATGCGAAGATTAACTCAGTGACAATCGGAAGCGGAGATAAAACAGTTACAATTGGCGGAGACAGCACATTTCCGTTCTATACCTTTGACGCTCCTTCAGAGAACTGCGCCAAGATCGGCGTAGAGATTTCTGACATGGGCCTTGAGGGAATGTCCGAAGGAATCAAAGCATACTATGATGGAGCATCCACTATGGGAGAAATCGCTAAAAAAGCAGCAGCTATGGAAGGTGCGGACTTTGTTGCGCTGATTCTTGAAGGCGGAGATCCTAACGGTGAGAACAAATCCATCGAGGAACTGATCGAGGTTGTAAAAGAGGTTGCTGAGGCAGTGGACTGTCCTCTGGTTGTAGAAGGATGCAAGAACGTAGAGAAGGATGCGGAACTTCTTCCTAAGGTTGCAGAAGTTCTTCAGGACAGAAACGCACTGATCCTTTCCGAGAAAGAAGAAAACTACAAAGCAATCGGTGCAGCAGCAGGTCTTGCATACAATCAGATTGTAGGCGCAGAGTCTGCCGTTGATATCAACCTTGCAAAACAGCTTAACGTTGTTACCACACAGCTTGGTGTGGATCCCAAGAAGATCGTTATGAATATCGGAAGCGCAGCTGCCGGATACGGATATGAGTATGTAGTTTCCACTATGGACCGTATTAAGGGCGCTGCACTGGGACAGAATGACAATATGCTCCAGATGCCTATTATTACACCTGTATCTGCAGAGACATGGGGAGTAAAGGAAGCAACTGCTTCTGAAGCTGACATGCCGGAATGGGGACCGCAGGATGAGCGTGGAATCGATATGGAAGTTATGACTGCAGCAGCAGACCTTGCATCTGGTTCCGATGCCGTTATCTTAAGACATCCGGAATCTGTAAAGGCAATTTCCAAGATGATCAAAGCACTTGCGTAACGAATAGGAGGAAAAAAGAGCTATGGCACTGAATGGTATTCAGATCTTTAAATTAACACCAAAGAAAAACTGTAAGGAATGTGGATGCCCGACATGTATGGCTTTCGCTATGAAAGTTGCACAGGGCGCTATGCAGATTGAGCAGTGTCCGCATATGTCTGACGAGGCACTTGCATCTCTGTCTGAGGCAACTGCACCGCCGATGAAGACAATCAAGGTTGGTACAGGCGAAGGCGAGTTTACTCTTGGAGGAGAGACTGTTCTTTTCAGACATGAGAAGACTTTTGTAAGCAAAACAAGATACGCAGTAGCTCTCTGCACAGATATGAGCGACGCAGAAGTAGAGGCAAAACTTGCCGAGATACCGTCTGTAGATTATGACCGTATCGGCGAGAGAATGCATGTAGAGCTTGTATATGTAAACTGTGGAGAGAATGCAGACGCTGCAGCTTATACAGCGCTGGTAGAAAAAGCACAGGGACTTGGAAGAACTCTGGTTCTTGGATGTACAGATCCTGAAATTGCTAAGGCAACTCTTGCAGTATGCAAAGACTCCAAGCCGGTTCTTAACGGCGCTAACGCTTCCAATTATGAGGCAATGAACGCTGTTGCAACAGAGGCAGGCGTAGTATTAGGCGTATCAGGAAGCGATCTTAACGAGCTTTATGATACTGTAGCAGCTCTTGAGAAGCTTGGAAACAAGAACCTTGTTCTTGACACTACAGGCGCTGACATAAAAGAAACCTTTAAGAACACTGTACTGGTTCGCCGTGCAGCTCTGAAGGATCAGGACAGAACCTTTGGTTATCCTTCCATCGTAAATCTTGTAAAACTGGCAAAGGGTGACAAACATTTACAGGCTGCACTTGCATCCCTGTTTACAATGAAATATGGTTCCATCGTTGTTATGGAGCAGATGACATACGCTGAGGCGCTTCCGCTTTACGGACTCCGTCAGAACGTATTTACAGACCCGCAGAAGCCAATGAAGGTTGAGCCGGGTATCTATCCTCTGAATGGAGCAGATGAGAATTCTCTGGTAGTTACTACTGTAGACTTCGCACTTACATATTTCGTAGTATCTGGCGAGCTGGAGCGTTCCGGTGTTCCGCTTAACTTCGTGATCAATGATGCAGGCGGACTTTCCGTACTGACATCTTGGGCGGCTGGTAAGTTCTCTGGAACAAGTATTGCTAACTACATTAAAGAAAATGTTGAGCCTAAGGTTAAATGCCGTAAGCTGGTAATTCCGGGTAAAGTTGCAGTTCTGAAGGGCGATCTGGAATCTAAACTTCCGGGATGGGAGATCATCGTAGGACCAAGAGAAGCAGTTCAGCTTGTGAAGTTCTTAAAGGATATGCAGGCATAATCCACATGAAGCTTTTTTCGGCAGGGAGGGTTTGTCCTTCCCTGACCGGTACCAATTAACATAAAGGAGAACACAAGTATGGGAAAATTCATTACAATTGGCGAGAGACTTTCAACAACAGCACCTGCAGTAAACAAAGCGTTTACTGAGAGAGATCCTGAGCCGATCCTGAAAAGAGCAAAACAGCAGCTTGACGCAGGCGCTACATACCTGGACGTAAATATCGGACCTGCTGAGAACGATGGACCGGAACTTATGAAATGGGCAGTAGAGCTTCTTCAGGGCAACTTTGACAATGTTCCGCTGGCTCTGGATACTTCCAACGTAGCAGCTATCGAGGCTGGTATTTCCGTATATAACCGTTCCAAGGGCAAACCGATCGTAAACTCTGCTGACGCAGCAGGAAGAATCGAGTACATCGACCTTGCAGCAGCAAACGACGCTATCGTTATCGCTCTTTGCAACGGCGAAGGAATCGCTAAGGACAATGACGAGCGTATGATGTTCATGCAGACCATGATGGAGCGTGGTATGGAGCATGGCATGGACGTTGAGAACGATATGTGGTTTGACCCGCTGTTCCTTGTTATCAAGGGAATGCAGGACAAGCAGATGCAGGTTCTTGAGTTCATCAAAATGATCTCTGATATGGGTATGAAGAGTACAGGCGGACTTTCCAATAACTCCAACGGTATGCCGAAGCACATCCGTCCGATCATGGATTCTGCAATGGTAGCTATGGCTATGATGCAGGGACTTACCTCCGCAATTGTAAACCCAAATGACCTTCGTCTTATGGAGACTATTAAGTCTTGCGATATCATCAAGAATAACAATCTGTACGCAGATTCTTATCTGGAAATCTAATTACAGACGGACCATGATGAGGGCTGGAGACTTCGGTCTTTGGCCCTTTCGTTATAACAGGAGAAAGGTGGTTGCCTGATGTTTAAGGTAACATTTGCATTTGAAGATGGCAGTGTGGTAGAAACGTATGCCAACGATGGGGATAACCTGCTGGAAATTGCCAGGGAAGCCAATGTGGCTATTGACGCCCCCTGTTCTGGAAACGGAGCCTGCGGAAAATGCCGTGTTCAGTTAATAAGCGGTGAGCTGGACACAAAAAAAACACTTCATATCTCAGAAGAGGAATTACAGGAAGGCTGGCGTCTGGCCTGCATGAGCAAGATTACTGCGGACGTTAAAGTGCTTGTGCCGGACATCGCTTCCGCTTATAAGAGCAGGATGAAGGTTGCAGACCTTAGTTCGAAAGAAGAGATTGCAATTTTTGAGAACGCCAAACAAGAGGTTGAAGAGGCGGGAATAGAACTTAGAAACAGCCTGGATGTAATTGAGGTAAAAATGGCTCCTCCCACTCTGGATGATACTATGCCAGATGTGGAAAGACTTACAAGAGCTCTTCGCAAGTTTATGAATCTGAAACGTGTGAGGATTCCATATACTGTACTTAAAAAGCTTCCAGATGTTCTGAGGGCAAGTGATTTTACGGTAAAATGTGTGGTTCGTACAACCCCGGACGACATGTTTGTGTATGATATATTTGACAGTAAGAAAGAAGTTGTGATTGGCGGACTGGCTGTAGATATAGGAACTACCACCGTATCGGCAGTCCTGATCAACATGGAAAACGGCGAGATCCTTGCTAAGAGTTCTGCAGGAAACGGACAGATCCGTTTTGGCGCAGATGTGATCAACCGCATTATTGAAGCTGAAAAGCCAGGCGGAAGAGAGAAACTCCAGGATGCTGTGATCAAGGAGACCATTAATCCTATGATCCATGAAATGTGCAGAAGTATCCATTTTCCAGAAGAACAGATTTATCGTATGTGCGTGGCATCCAACACTACAATGAACCATTTGTTTGCAGGGCTGAATGCTGATCCGCTCCGTATGGAGCCATACATCCCGGCATTTTTTAAGACAAATTCTTTGTTTGCGTCAGATATTGGTATAGAGATCAATCAGGATGCTCATATTATCATAGCTCCTAATATTGGAAGCTATGTGGGAGGAGATATTACAGCCGGTACTCTTGTAAGCATGATCTGGAACCGGCCGGAGTTTTCTCTTTTTATTGACCTGGGAACAAACGGCGAGCTGGTTTTTGGCAATTCCGACTTTATGATGAGCTGCGCCTGCTCTGCAGGACCTGCTTTTGAGGGCGGAGATATTAGCTGCGGTATGCGGGCGACAGACGGAGCTATTGAAGCCTGCACCATTGACAAGGAAACCATGGAACCCTCCTATGTGGTGGTGGGGGAACCTGGTACAAAACCTGTGGGACTTTGCGGTTCCGGTATTATAGATGTGATCAGTGAACTGTTTAGCGCAGGCATCATTAATCCAAAGGGCAAATTCGTCCGAGAGGGAAAAAGAGTGCGCCATGATAAATATGGCATGGGCAGCTATGTACTCGCTTTTGAAGAAGAGGCTGGAGCTACAAAGGATGTGGAGATCACAGAAGTTGATATTGACAATTTCATTCGTGCCAAAGGAGCTATTTTCTCAGCTATCCGCACCATGCTTTCCTCTCTTGATTTTGATGTGTCTATGATTGATGATGTGTATGTGGCAGGAGGAATCGGAAGCGGCATCAATATGAGAAATGCAGTGAAAATTGGAATGTTCCCGGATATTCCGCTGGAAAAATTCCATTATATCGGCAATTCTTCCCTGACAGGCGCATACCTGATGCTTCTTTCTACTCCGGCAGAGAAGAAAACATATCAGCTTGCATCAAATATGACATATATGGAGCTTTCCACAGTACCTACCTATATGGATGAGTTTGTGGGAGCCTGCTTTATTCCTCATACGGACAGCAGCCTGTTTCCGAGCGTGGAATAAAAAGAATCAGATAATACAGAGGTGTGTAATGAGTTTTGACTTAAAAGAAACAATACCTGCAGGCTTTAAGGAAGAAGGCTCTGTAGGAGACAGACTGGGATATGAAAAAGACAGCAAGGAGAGAATGCCATGGGAGCATTATCTGGAGGAATACAAAAAAGCGGATCCGAAGGAAATCGCTTCCCGTCTTTCCATTCCTTATCACGAAGAGACAAAATGCCTTGAACTCCCGTTCCTTGGGAGCGTATATCAGATTTCCTGGCCTGATTTTTGTGTCACTCATAAAGAGGATGATCTGGGATATTATCCTCTGGAGGAAATGGTATATGCCAAAATCCTGACTATCCGTTTCCTGCTTGGAGGAATGAAATCAACAGGAACCGGAAAAATGAAAACATATCGGGAAATGCCATGGGGCGAGGTTTATTTAAGGCAGTTTGACGGAAGATGTATCAAGCGCCTTGCCTTTTCCTATGGAAACCGTCTGAAGGATTTTGAGGCAGTGATGGATCATATTCATGGAACTAAGGTGAACCATGGAGACATTGCTTATGAAATAGAAATTTATCCGGATTACCAGGTACAGATGATCCTTTGGGAGGGAGACGAGGAATTTCCGCCCTCCTCTCAGATTCTGTTTTCTGATAATTTTCCCGTATCTTTTCAGGCAGAAGATATGGCAGTTATGGGAGACGTAATTATCGGTTCTCTCAAAGGTTTTGTAAAAGCAATTCACTAGGAGGATAAAATTATGGGATTTTCAACAAGCACATGTACAGAATTTGTAGAAGTGCTGGCTTCTAAGGCTCCGGTTCCAGGCGGCGGCGGCGCATCCGCTCTTGTGGCAGCAGTAGGAACAGCTCTTGGAAACATGGTAGGAAGCCTTACAGTAGGTAAAAAGAAATATGCAGACGTAGAAGACGAAATGTGGGAGCTGAAAGCAAAATGCGACCAGCTTCAGAAAGATTTCCTTCGTCTGATCGAAAGAGACGCAGAAGTTTTTGAGCCTCTTTCCAAAGCCTATGGTATGCCGAGAGAGACAGAGGAAGAAAAGGCAGAAAAAGCAAGAGTAATGGAAATTGTTCTGAAAGACGCCTGCTCTGTTCCAATGGAAATCATGGAAAAGTGCTGCGAGGCCATTGAGCTGATCGTGGAATTTGGAGCAAAGGGATCCAAGCTGGCTATCAGCGACGCAGGCGTAGGCGCGGCTTTTTGTAAGGCAGCTCTCAAAGGCGCAAGTCTGAACGTTTACATTAACACAAAATCCATGGCAGACAGAGAGTATGCGGAGGAACTGAATAAAAAGGCTGACGCAATGCTGGAAAAATATACAAAGATTGCGGACGAGACTTTTGACAGCGTTCTTGGCAGACTGAAATAAGTGCATAAGAATTGATTAAAATAACCAGAAGTTTTATTTTAGGAGGAATTTTAAAATGGCAAAACAGTTATTGGGAAAAGAAGTAACCGCAGCACTGAATGAAAAAATCAAAGCAAACGTTGCTGAACTTCAGGCAAAAGGAGTAAATCCTACTCTTTGCATTATCCGTGTAGGTGAGAACCCAAGTGATATTTCCTATGAAAAAGGTGCGACAAAACGCTGTGAAACACTTGGCGTTGCATGTGAGAAAATTCTTCTTCCGGGAGACGTTTCCCAGGATGAGCTTCTTGCAACAATCGACAAAGTAAACAAAGACGACCATATCCATGGAGTTCTTTTATTCCGTCCTCTTCCGAAACATCTGGATCAGGCAGTGATTGAAAATGCCCTTGCAGCAGAAAAAGACGTTGACTGTATGACAGATCTTTCCATGTCCGGCGTATTTACTGGTAAAAAGATCGGTTTCCCGCCATGTACACCTCAGGCATGTATGGAGATTCTGGACCACTATGGAATCGACTGCACAGGCAAAAAAGCTGTTGTTATCGGAAGAAGCCTTGTTGTAGGCAAACCGGCAGCTATGATGCTTGTTAAGAAAAATGCAACAGTTACAATCTGCCACACCAGAACTGTTGATATGCCTTCTGTAGCACGTGAGGCAGATATTGTGATCGTAGCAGCTGGACGGGCTGGCGTTGTTGGCGCTGATTATGTAAGAGAAGGACAGACTATTATTGATGTTGGTATCAATGTAAATGCAGAAGGCAAACTTTGCGGTGATGTTGATTATGCAGCAGTTGAGCCTATCGTAGATGCAATCACACCGGTTCCTGGCGGAGTTGGAAGTGTTACCACATCTGTACTTGTAGGACATGTAGTAGAAGCTGCAATGAGAAAGGTTAATGGATGATTTTTTTTCAGAAGAATTTGCTCTTCTTGATAAATCTTATCCTGACGGGCGCTCTGATTTTCGGAGCGCCTGTTTTTGTTAAAGGAGAAGAATTAAAGGAGAGCAGGAACAAAGCTAATGAACAAAGCGTATTTGGCGTGGAGAAGGCAGAAGAGGATACTGTGGACCATTCTGGCGAGGGACAGATTCACAAGCCGTCTTATGAAATAACAACTGGACCGGGGACAGAGGGATTTGTGGATGACTCTACAGATAATACCTATGATTATTATACGATCATGGGCGTTACAACTGTTACACTGGATGAAATGACTTCTCTTTATGAGGAACAGGGAGCAGAATATCCAGACTCTCTGAAAGAAGGAGGCGCGGAAACTATTGATGATTTCTGCATGATCATCCTGGAGGAATCAGAAAAAGAGGGAGTTCGGGGGGAAGTGGTATTTGTTCAGGCTATGCTGGAAACGGGATGGCTTCAGTTTGGAGGAGACGCAGTGGAATCCCAATTTAATTTTTCAGGTCTTGGAACAACAGGGGGAGGCGTTCAGGGAAACTCCTATCCAGATGTCCGAACAGGGATAAAAGCTCAGGTACAGCATTTGAAAGCATATGCGAGTACAGAAGATCTGGAAGAAGATCTTGTAGATTTTAGATTTGATATGGTAAAAAGAGGTTCGGCCCCTTATGTAGAGTGGCTGGGAATCCAGGAAAATCCAAATGGAGGAGGCTGGGCAGCGGGATCCGGGTATGGAGAGAAGTTGCGGACACTGCTTACAGATTTGAAGGAAGAATAAAAACTTATTTTATTCATTTCAGAGGTGTCAGGTTTATTTTACAGATTTTAAATAGCAATATGGTAGACTGAAAATATATCAAATATATAGAAAAATCAGGAGATATACGTATGAAATTAAAATATTTATTCCCTTTTATGATTTTGTGTATTGGTATTTCAGGATCCGCTCATATGACAATGGCTTCGGCTGAACCGTCTGGAATAATGATTGAGGATTCAGAAAGTATTGTACAGTTACAGCTAGGAACCATGCGTATGGACCTGGACAACGCCGGAAAGAGAAAATTGGAGGAGATATTAGATCTTCTGGAATGCGTGACGCCTGTGGGAGAAGATATGCAGGATACGCTGAACAGGGGAGCAGATTTCTATGGTATTTTACTGATCCACAAGGATGGGACAAAAGAGAAGTTTTATTTTTTCTCCCAGAATGACAAATGGTATATGGAAACAGGCGAGGGTATATTTTATGAAAATGCAGAAGGAATCACGGATATTGTAAATATACAGAAAATAGATTCCAGTGTAAGTATGCCGATTGAAACAGTTCAATATCTGCTGTCACAGGATCAGGACAGAAAGCGTTTGGAATATGCCAAAAAAGAAGGGTTTTATCCTACAGATCAGGAATTATCTGAAATGACGGAAACTTACATTAAAGACATGGAACAGGCTGAGAATTATAAGGACAGTGAGGAGCTCTGTAAGAATTATGGAACTACCTTTGCTGATCTGATTCGAAATAATAATGATTTTATCTTGCATCTTATGGTAAGCAGCCGATTTAGTGAATTGAGAAGAATTGAGTATATGGAAGGAACAGACACTATAAACGGTAAGATATATGATAATTTTAGTGATTATGAGAGAGCTTACTTAAACGAGTACGTATATTTTATGAAATGAAAAATATGAAATAGTTCTGGAATAAAGTATATGATAAAAAAAGAACTATCGGGAAATCGATGTGTCCGAACAGGGGCAGATGTGATCCATACGCGTCACATCTGCCCCTGAAATTTTTCTAATCGAGCAGGAGCCTGGCTGAAGAACGGTTGCCTTCTGTTCGATTATATTCATTTAGACTCAGAAGTTTTGGCAATCCGGGCAACCTCATCCACTGAAACGCCAACCAGGTCAGCAATCTCTTCATGGGAGAACTGCTTTTTGGCCAACATACGGAGAATGATCTCGCGGCTTTTGGAAGTTTGTCCCTGAGTTAGGCCCTGCTGAATCCCTTGAGTCAACCCTTGTTGTATACCCTGGCTCAATCCTTGCTGTATACCTTGGGTTAGACCTTTTTGAACACCCTGCTGAATGCCGTCGTCAAAAATCATTTGTCCAAGTCTTGTCATTGCAACCACCTCCTTGATTTCTTCCAGTTCTGCGCTATTAAGGAACTTGTCAGCCAGTGCGTAAAGCATGGCAGTAGCTTTTTCAGCAGCGGTTTCTCTGCTCTGCTTGGCAAGGAGAAGGGCTTCCTTAATGGAGTCCTTTCGTCCAAGGCTTCCTGACATCAAAGGCGTCAGGGAAAGAAAAGCAAAGTCCTCTGTAGTCAGAACCTCTTTCCGTTGTTTTTTCTCCTTTAACCGCTGGAATACCTGGTCGGCATCCCTGTCTTTCAGATAGACAGGGATTACGGAATATTTGTTGATTCCGCAGTCCAGCTCTGTTTTTGCAGAGCGGATGCCGCCGGAAAAAACCACATAAGTATAAACCTTCTTTCCGGTTTTGTGAGAAAAAACAGCTTCATAGGCGTGAAACCTGCGAAGGTCAGGCTCGCCGCCGTCAGTAGTCTGAAATTCGATATGTATGTAGAAGCCGCCAGTGGTGAGAAAAGTAAAATCCATATATAAGGAATGGATACTTAGCTCAATCAGCTCCGTAGGACCGGAATCTACAAACTGAAAATCAATTCCCAGAGATTTCAGGATGGTATCACGAAAAAAATCAATACCCATTTTCATGATCACATCCTCATGGTTTTTCTTTGCCATAAGACACTTCCTTAGGATTGTAAGTTGTAGGTATCTTTTGTATGTTGGAATGTCTTTGGTTTATTGCTTGCTCAGTTTACAATAACGTTATTGTCTATATTTCTCCTGCAAAGCAGGGGTTATCCTTTGTAAATGTTCCAGATTTTCCTCCCTATAAAATCAGTTTAGCAGAAATTTTAATAAAATGATAGTAACAGAAAATAAAAGTTTTATGAAGGGCAGCGATCATGTAAGTCAGAATGGAGATGTAAAGAAGTAGTCTTTGTAAACTACCGGAAAGAAGAGGGGAAATGGGTCTTTGATGGAAGCAATTCCCAGCTTCAGGCAGGAGATAAAACTCCCGGCCTGAGGGGATTTTCTGGTTTAATCCAAATGAATTTCTTCCAGTTCTTTTTCCGGCAGTTTTTTTGAGGATTCTGCAAGATACTTTTTCAGAGCTTTGGAGGACTTGGTAAAAGGAACGTTGGTTCCAGCTCCGCCCATACATCCGCCTGGACATGCCATACCTTCGATCATACAGCCCTTTAGCTTGCCTGCTTTGGCAAGGGTCAGCATTTTTTTGCAGTCGGCAAGAGTTTCCGCATGTTCAATATGAACCGGAACGTCAGGATAATATTCTTTCAGACAGGCTTCAATAGCTCCGGCAACTCCTCCGGCAACTGCATAGCCCCGTCCAGCGGCAGTTGCGTTATGAAGAGATTCTTCTCCTTCAAAAGAAGCCGGATCGATTTCTCTGGCGTCAAACATGGCATCTAGCTCCTCAAAGGTCACTACAAAATCCACATCGCTTCGGACAGTTGTTCTCATGGCTTCCAGTTTTTTGGAGGCGCAGGGGCCGACAAAGACAACCTTTGCGTCAGGATGCTCCTGTTTTACTTTGCGGGCAGTAGCTACCATAGGAGTAAGCTCCTGAGAGATATTGTCGATCATGTCCGGGAAAAACTTTTTAGCCATCATGGACCAGGAAGGACAGCAGGAGGTAAGAAGGAAAGGCAGGTTTCCTGTAGCCACCTCATTTGCATAGTGATGAGCTTCTGAAATTGCTCCGATATCTGCGCCAAGGGCTACCTCGTATACATCAGAAAAACCAAGGATTTCCAGCGCTGTTTTAAATTTGCGCGGAGTAACGTCATCACCGAACTGGCTGATATAAGCAGGAGCTACGATGGCAATGATCTTGTTTCCTTCACGAAGAGAATGGGCAAGCTGGAAAATCTGAGATTTGTCAGAAATCGCTCCGAATGGGCAGCTTACCATACACATACCGCAGGAAACGCATTTATCATCCAGAATTTTGGCGCGGCCCTGTTCGTCGCTTCCAATAGCTTTTACGCCGCAGGCCTGTTCACAGGGACGGACGTTATGGGAGATCGCGTCATAAGGACAGACGGATTTGCATTTTCCGCATTTGATACACTTGTCCTGGTCAATATAAGAACGGCCGTTTACCATGGAAATCGCGCCTTTAGGGCATGCCTGCATACAGGGATGAGCCACACAACCGCGGCACATGTCGCTTACAATATACTTGTTTGGAGGACAGGCGGCACAGGCAGAGGGAATGACCTGCATAAGAGGTGGCTCATAATATTTTTCGTCAATATTGCTGGCCTCAAGACCGGAGGTAAGGTGAACCGCTTTATTTTCCGGGCGAAGGGAAAGCCCCATGGCAAGGCGGACTCTTTCGCTGGCAACAGCCCGTTCCCGGTAAATACTTTCTCTGTACTGGGCTCGCTCCTCTACGATGTTGTAGGGAATGGCTTCAATATCATGGATCAGTGTTTCATCTGTAGATTCAAAGCCAACCCGTGTTACTTCTGTAAAAATCTTATGTCGGATCTGTTTTACTGGAGTGTCCAGATTTCTCATATTATTCTCTCCTCTGTGATATTTTCTTTCTCTTATATTATAGGAAATAATTTTTAAAAGCAATGTTTTTTCTGTACTTTTACAGGCACAAAACACATATAAGGAAAAGAGGTAATATCTTTGAAATGAGAAAATCAAAACAGATATTGGATATTAATTAACAGATATGTCTAAAATATAACATTCTTTTTCTACATTTCAAAATAATTCAGAAAAAACAGAAGGTTTTTCTTGTAGAATTTGCTGTGATAGTGTATAATTATTGCATGAGTTACTGTAAAAAATGACAAAAATTATACGATTTACCTGATGTAAAAGTAAAAAAAGCGAAACCGTTAAGGAGGAAAATGCATGTTAGATCAGTCTTATTACAGGAAGACAGACGAGATTATTGAGCGCTATGGACGACGAGCAGCGTCACTGATTCCCATTATGCAGGATATTCAGGCTGAATACCGTTATCTTCCGGGAGAGCTTCTTACCTATGTGGCGGAAGAGATTGGAGTAACGGAAGCCAAGGCGTTCAGCGTAGCTACATTTTACGAGAACTTTTCTTTTGAACCTAAGGGAAAATATATCATCAAGGTATGCGACGGAACCGCCTGTCATGTGCGTAAATCCATGCCTGTAAAAGAAGCCCTGATGAAAGAGCTTGGATTAACTCATAAGAAACATACTACAGACGATATGCTTTTTACAGTAGAAACTGTTTCCTGTCTTGGGGCCTGCGGACTGGCGCCGACACTGACTGTAAATGATGAGGTACACCCGAAGATGACACCGGAAAAGGCGGTGGAGCTTCTGGAAGAATTGAGAGGTGAGAAGGCATGAGTATAATTTCAAAAGAAGATCTGCTCAATAAGCAGAAAGAAGTTCAGGATACCATCAATACCTATACCTGCCGTGTCCTTGTCTGTTCCGGTACCGGCTGTATGGCCTCCGGAGCGCAGAAGATTTATGATGAAATGGTGAAGCTTTGTGCAGATTTTGAGGGAGTGCAGGTGGAGATGCAGAAGGATCTTCCCCATCTTGGCGTAGTAAAGACAGGATGTCAGGGCCTTTGCGAACTGGGACCTCTGGTAAGGATCGAACCCTATCATTATCAGTATGTTCACGTACAGGTGGAGGACTGCAAGGAGATCGTAGACCGTACAGTTCTTGCCGGACAACCTGTAGAACGGCTTTTCTACAGAGATCGCGACCAGCTTTGTCCTCACCCGGACGATATTCCGTTTTTGAACCAGCAGACAAGAATCGTTCTTGAAAACTGCGGACAGATTGATGCAGAGTCTATTGACGAATATATTGCGGCAGGCGGATTCCAGGCCATGGCCAGAGCGTTTTTTGATATGACTCCCCAGGACGTAATTGACGAAGTGACAAAGTCCGGGCTTCGCGGCCGCGGAGGAGCCGGTTTCCCGGCTGGCAAAAAATGGGGACAGGTTGCCCGTCAGAAAGAAACAACACGTTATGTTGTCTGCAACGGCGACGAAGGAGATCCGGGAGCGTTTATGGACGGCTCTGTTATGGAAGGCGATCCCTATAAGATGATCGAAGGTATGGTTATTGCCGCATATGCGGTAGGCGCAGAAAACGGCTACATCTATGTCCGCGCAGAGTATCCTCTTTCTGTTCAGAGACTTCGCATGGCTATTGAGCAGGCAGAGGCTTATGGTCTTCTTGGAACAAATATCCTTGGTTCCGGCGTAAACTTTTATTTACATATTAACCGGGGCGCAGGAGCTTTTGTCTGCGGTGAAGGCTCAGCTTTGACAGCCTCTATTGAAGGAAAACGCGGTATGCCCCGTGTAAAACCGCCTCGTACAGTTGAGAAGGGGCTTTGGGAAAAACCAACCGTGCTGAATAACGTAGAAACCTATGCCAATGTTCCAAAGATCATCCTTCAGGGCGCAGACTGGTTCCGTACCATCGGCACAGAGGGAAGCCCGGGAACAAAGACATTTTCCCTTACAGGTTCTATTGAAAACACAGGCCTTATTGAAGTTCCCATGGGAACAACACTTCGCCATATTATTTATGATATTGGTGGCGGATTAAAGAGCGGCGCTGCTTTTAAAGGCGTACAGATCGGAGGACCATCCGGCGGATGTCTGGTAGATGAACAGCTTGACCAGCCTCTGGATTTTGATTCTGTCAAGAAACTGGATGCGATTATGGGTTCTGGCGGACTTGTAGTTATGGATGAGAATACCTGTATGGTAGAAGTTGCTCGTTTCTTTATGAGCTTTACCCAGAGAGAAAGCTGCGGTAAATGTGTTCCCTGCCGGGAAGGTACGAAGCGTATGCTGGAGATCCTGGAGAGAATCGTAGGCGGTAAGGGTAAGATGGAAGATCTTGACGAGCTGGAAGAGCTTGCGACCATGGTGCAGAGTATGGCTCTCTGCGGACTTGGCAAGAGCGCTCCCCTTCCTGTTATCAGTACCCTGAAACGGTTCCGCGATGAATATGAGGAGCATATCCGCGATAAGAAATGCCGTGCAAAAGTTTGTACAGCCCTTCGCCAGTTCCACATTAATGAAGAATTCTGTATCGGATGCGGTAAATGTGCCAAGAACTGTCCGGCAGGAGCAATCACCGGAAAGATCAAACACCCGTATCATATTAACAACGATCTTTGTATCAAGTGCGGCGCATGTAAAGATAACTGTAACTTTGATGCAATTTATGTGGAAGCGTAGAAGGGAGGAACGAAGATGGGTACAATGACCATTGACGGTAGAAAAGTAGAATTTACCGATGAAAAAAATGTCCTGACCGTTATTCGTAAGGCAGGCATCAATATACCGACGCTGTGCTACCATTCTGAGGTTTCTACCTTTGGTGCATGCCGTCTGTGTACAGTTGAGGACGACAGGGGAAGAACCTTTGCCTCCTGTTCTGAAGAGCCGAGAGACGGAATGGTGATCTATACTAATTCCGGCAGGATCAAGAAATACCGTAAGCTGATCGTGGAGCTTCTTCTTGCAGCTCACTGCAGAGACTGTACCACCTGTATTAAGAGCGGAGAGTGTATTCTTCAGGAACTTGCTCACCGCCTTGGGGTAAGAGAGATCCGTTTTGAAAATACAAGAGAGATCCATGAAATTGATACAAGTTCTCCTTCTATTGTAAGAGATCCTAATAAATGTATCCTCTGCGGCGACTGCGTACGCGCCTGCGAGGAGCTTCAGGGAATTGGAGCCCTTGGATTTGCCTATCGTGGAACAGAGGCAATGGTAATGCCGGCTTTTAACAAAAAAATTGCAGAGACAGACTGCGTCAACTGCGGACAGTGCCGTGTATTCTGTCCTACAGGGGCGATCTCCATTAAGACCCACATGGATGAGGTGTGGGAGGCTCTTGCTGATCCGAATGTCCGTGTGGTTGCTCAGATCGCGCCTTCTGTACGCGTGGCAGTAGGAGATCACTATGGACAGCCTAAGGGACGCAGCGTTATGGGCAAGATCGTCAACGCTCTTCATAGAATGGGATTTGACGAGGTGTACGACACTACATTCAGCGCCGACCTTACAATTATGGAGGAAAGCGCAGAGTTTTTAAAGAGAGTGGAAAAAGGCGAGAACCTTCCTCTTCTTACCTCCTGCTGTCCGGCATGGGTAAAATTTATTACAGATCAGTATAAAGATTATATTCCAAATATTTCTACCTGCAGATCCCCACAGGGAATGATGTCTGCAGTTATCAAGGAATATTTCCGCGACCCGGAAAATGCCAAAGGCAAAAAGACAGTTATGGTTTCTATTATGCCATGTACAGCTAAGAAGGCAGAAGCAATCCGTCCAAACAGTTTTACCAAAGGCGAGCAAGACACAGACATTGTTATCACAACTACAGAGCTGATCCGTATGATCGATAACTTTGGCCTTGACTTTGCTTCCCTTGATCCAGAAGCCTGCGATATGCCTTTTGGCTTTGGTTCAGGCGGCGGCGTGATCTTTGGAGTTACCGGAGGCGTGACAGAGGCAGTTCTTCGTCGTCTCTGTCCTGAGCATACCAAGGAAGCCATGCGGGAGATTTCTGAGTGCGGCGTCCGAGGTGACGAAGGCATTAAGGAATTCAGCGTTCCATATAAGGGCATGGAGGTTAAAATCTGTGTAGCCAGCGGACTTGCCAATGCAAGGATCGTTATGGACCGTGTTAAGAACGGTGAGGCAGAATACCATCTCATCGAGGTTATGGCCTGCAGAAGAGGCTGCATCATGGGTGGAGGACAGCCTACAAGAGCTGGTGACAGAACTAAGGCTGCCAGAGCAAGAGGCCTTTATAATGCGGATAACACCATGATCATCAAGAAATCTGATGAAAATCCTCTTGTGATCGAGCTTTACGATACCCTTCTTAAGGGTAAAGAGCATGAACTGCTCCATAATGATTTCTATTAAAAAATACTGACTCAAAAGAGCGGGGACTGACTGCGGATGCTGCAGATCAGCCTCGCTCTTTTGGAATCCCATCTTGCGAAACAAGTCTTTTTGCGTTAAAATAATGTGAGAAATAAACTACATAAAAGAGGTGCAAATATGCGTGAAATACAAGCGTCACAGATCACAGACACCATCCAACGTCTCTGCATAGAGGCAAACACAGTCCTCCCGGAAGATATGAAACAGGCGATCTCAGCCTGCAGGGCATGTGAGGACGGAGAAATAGCCAGGGGCGTTCTTGACAATATCATAGAAAATTACCAGATTGCAGAAAAAGAACAAGTTCCCATCTGCCAGGATACAGGAATGGCATGTGTATTTCTGGAAATCGGACAGGATGTGCATATTGCAGGCGGCGATCTTACAGAGGCTGTCAACGAGGGCGTAAGAAGAGGCTATGAAAAGGGCTACCTTCGTAAATCTGTAGTAAAAGATCCTGTACGCAGAGGAAACACAGGAGATAATACTCCTGCTATGATCTATACAGAGATCGTACCCGGAGAGAATGTGAAGATTACCGTAGGTCCCAAGGGTTTTGGAAGTGAAAACATGAGCGCCATCCGTATGTTCAAACCTTCCGCAGGCCTTCAGGGAATTAAGGATTTTATTCTGGAAACAGTAGAAACTGCAGGCCCCAATCCCTGTCCTCCTATGGTAGTAGGAGTGGGAATCGGAGGAACCTTTGATAAGGCTGCTTTTCTTGCCAAAAAAGCTTTGATGAGACCAGTGGACTCTGAGAACCCTGATCCCTATTATGCAGATCTGGAAAAGGAGATGTTAGAAAAGATCAATAAGCTGGGAATCGGACCTCAGGGCTTTGGAGGAAAAACAACTGCTGTTGGGCTTAATATAGAAACAATGCCTACTCATATTGCAGGGATGCCCTGCGCGATTAATATCAGCTGCCATGTAACAAGACACAAAACGGAGGTGCTTTAAAATGGAGAGACATATTACCCTGCCTCTTACAGAGGAAACAGCAAGAAGCCTTCATGCAGGAGATTCCGTTTATTTAACAGGAGAAATATATACTTCCCGTGACGCAGGCCATAAAAGAATGTGCGAAGCCCTTGCCCGGGGAGAAGAACTTCCCTTTGATCCAAAGGATGCCACAATCTATTATGTAGGCCCAACCCCTGCCAAACCGGGACAGGTGATCGGATCTGCAGGTCCTACCACCAGCGGGAGAATGGACGCTTATGCGCCTACTATGATGTCTGTAGGGGCAAGGGGCATGATCGGCAAGGGCGCTCGCCTTCCAGAGGTGGTTGACGCAATGAAAAAATATGGAGGCGTATATTTTGGTGCTATTGGAGGCGCAGGAGCCCTTCTTGCAAAATGTATCAAAAAAGCAGAGCTGGTGGCTTATGAAGACCTTCAGTCAGAGGCTCTGAGACGCCTTTATGTGGAAGATATGCCTCTTGTTGTGATCATTGACAGTGAAGGAAGAAACCTTTACGAAGAGGGCCGGGCTGCCTATCTGAAAAATCGCAAAACTGCAGAATAAAACAATGATTAAAATAGAGAAAAAAACTCCATAATAATATTGACACAGAGGAACAAAAAGGATTATACTGAAACCATAAAAAGGAATGAAGATCATTCCTGCCCAAAAGAAAAAGGAGGAATTGCCAATGTCAGTAATGGATGGATGCGAGAGCCAGCACAGAACTTCAACCCTTGAAGAAAAGGTTTGTCCCAAATGCGGAAAGGAAGTAGAAGTATTTACCTCCCGTGGAAAGATCACAGAGGATACAGCCTGTGAATGCGGATATGTATTTAAAGCAGAAGAAGCAGTTCCGCTGAAAACAGAGCCAAAAGAGAAATAATTTTAAAGATTTTTTAAAAGAAAACATGAAAAGAAGCCTCCCGGCATATAAATATAACAATACATGGGATTGTTTGAATATATGCAGGGGGGCATTTTTATGGAAAATTTTCAGGTTTACCGGGATATTCAGGCACGTACCGGAGGCGATATATACATAGGCGTTGTAGGCCCTGTCCGCACTGGAAAATCTACGTTTATCCGGCGTTTTATGGAACAGGTGGCGCTTCCCGGGATCAGTGAAGAAAAACAGGCGGAGATCAGGGATCAGCTTCCCTTAAGCGGCTCTGGCAAACTGATTACTACAGTGGAGCCTAAATTTATTCCAAAAGAAGCGGTTCCTGTTGTTCTGGGGCAGGACCAGAAGGTAAAGATCCGGCTGATCGATTGCGTAGGCTTTCTTGTAAAGGATGCTTCCGGCCATGTGGAGGAAGGCAGAGAAAGAATGGTAAAAACTCCCTGGGCGTCAAAAGCCGTTCCTTTTCATGAGGCTGCTCAGACAGGAACCAGGAAGGTGATCCAGGATCACTCCACCATTGGGCTTGTGATCACAACAGACGGCAGTTTTGGAGAGCTTCCCAGGGAAAATTTTATCGAGGCAGAGGAAAAAACAGTAAAAGAACTGAAAAAACAGGGAAAGCCTTTTTTGATCCTGGTTAACTCTCAAAAACCATATCAGGAGGAAACACAGAAACTGGCTGCTTCCCTTCAGGAAAAATACCAGGTAACGGTAATGACGGCAAACTGTGAGCAACTTCGAAAAGATGATATTACAAAAATACTGGAAAAGGTTCTCTATGAATTTCCAGTCAGTGAGATTCAGTTTTTTGTTCCAAAATGGGTGGAAATGCTGGGAACAGATCATGAATTAAAAGCGCAGCTTCTGGAACAGATCCGCACGTTAATGACCCGTCTGGTCCATATCCGTGATGTAAATAAAGAAAGCATAAAACTGGAAGGAGCTTTTGTTCAGGATACCCTTTTGGAAGACGTCTGTCTTTCTGACGGGATCGTTCGGGTGAGACTGCAGATCCGGGATGAGTATTATTATCATATTTTAAGCGAGCTTTGCGGGATTCGGATGGAAAGTGAATATGATCTGATTCACACTATGAAGGATCTGGCGCAGATGAAGGAGGAATATGTAAAGGTACAGTCTGCCATTGATTCAGTCAGGGGAACCGGATACGGGGTAGTTATACCGGAGCTGGAGGAGATTGAGATAGAAGAGCCAGCCGTGATCCGACAGGGAAATAAATTTGGAGTTAAGATCAAGTCAAAAAGTCCGTCTATTCATATGATAAAAGCAAATATTGAAACAGAGATCGCGCCTATTGTGGGAACGGAGCAGCAGGCTAAGGATCTGATCCAGTATATTGGGGAAAGCGGTGAAAGAGGAGAAAGTATCTGGGAGACAAATATTTTTGGAAAATCCATTCAGCAGCTTGTTCAGGACGGCATCCGTACAAAGATCACTTCCATCGGAGAAGAAAGTCAGGTGAAGCTTCAGGATACTATGCAGAAAATTGTAAACGACAGTAAGGGAGGACTGGTCTGTATTATTATATAAAAACGTTTTGCAAGGATGCGGCCAGATGTATGCTGCCCATATCTATCTGTGGAAGACTGCATCTGGCGCGCAAAGAGGAGTAAGTCCTTCAGAAATTAAGGATTTACTCTCTTTTATTTACTAAGCGTTTTCAATAGCTGTCTGTACATGCTCGATAAATAATTCTCGTATTTTCTGATAGGAGCCCAACCCTTTTAGAATGGATTCTGCTTCGTACCCGGCATCCTGAAAACGGGAGGCCCAGGACTGGGGATGGCTTCCTGCCATATCGTTATGGGCGTGATCTCCTGCAACGATCATAAAAGGAGCCAGCTTTACTTTTTTGACAGGAACAGACGTCCTGCCTGAAGTATCTGATCCACAGGATATTCCATAATTGCTGATTTCCTGGATCAGCTCCTGGACGGAAGGACGGGCTTCCACTGTTCCAAGAAAAATATAAGGGTAGCCCATTTGTTTAAAAAGCTGATCCAGCTCTTCATAAACCTGATTGGATTGATGGCTGGTTCCATGTCCCATAAGGACAAGAGCAGTATGTTCTTCAAGATCCTGAAAGCGTTTTCCGATAGCATGGACTACAGCTTTGGCGTCTTCAGGATCGGAAAGAAGAGGTTTTCCAAAGGAAATAGAACTAAAATGCTCCTGATAGGAGAGTACCTCTTCCTTCATGATATGGTTTTCTATTCCGTCCAGAATATGAGTAGGCTGGACGATCATTTCTGTCACTCCATCTGCGATCATTGCGTCCATGGCTTCTTGTATGTTGGGAATAATAAGCTGATCTCGTTTTTTTAATATGGAAAGGATCATGCGGCTTGTCCAGGCTCGATAGATCCGATATTCTGGAAAAGCGGCGCGGATATCCTCCTCAATTCGTTCTATGGTTGCTTTTCTGGCGTCTTCATAGCTTGTACCAAAGCTGACTACCAGAATGGCTTTTTTGTTGTAACTCATGTAAAATCCTCCGTGCTCTGCCAGGGCAGAGTAATTATTTGTTCTGTGGTTTATTATACTATAAAATATTTTTTTAGAAAATAAAAATATCAAAAATAAAAAAGCCTATTGACATTTGTTGGAAACAGGAATATCATACTAACATACAAAAGAAGTATGTAAATAGAATAATACGAAAGGTGGAGAAAGAAATGGCTAGAATTTATCAGGGTACAGCAGAACTTATTGGTAATACACCTCTTGTTGCAGTAACAAATCTGAAAAAAGAGCTTGGACTTCGGGCAGATATTCTGGTGAAGCTGGAATATCTGAACCCGGCAGGCAGTGTGAAGGACAGGGCGGCAAAGGCAATGATCGAAGATGCGGAGAGCAGAGGACTTCTGAAGCCGGGTTCTGTGATCATTGAACCTACTTCGGGAAACACAGGGATCGGACTTGCTTCCCTTGCGGCTGTGAAGGGTTACCGAATGATTCTTACCATGCCGGAAACAATGAGTGTGGAACGCCAGAATATTCTTAAGGCCTATGGGGCGGAAATCGTTCTTACAGAAGGGGCGAAGGGTATGAAAGGTGCTATTGAAAAAGCCAAAAGTCTTGGGGAAGAAATACCGGGAAGTTTTATACCGGGACAGTTCGAAAATCCAGCCAATGCCCAGGTTCACAGAACATCTACCGGACCAGAGATCTGGAAAGATACAGATGGAAAGGTTGATATTTTTGTGGCGGGAGTGGGAACAGGCGGAACCATTACAGGAGTCGGCGAATATCTGAAATCTCAGAATCCGGAGATTCAGGTGATCGCCGTTGAACCTTCTGATTCTCCCGTACTTTCAGAGGGAAGAAGCGGTTCTCATAAGATTCAGGGAATCGGAGCCGGATTTGTGCCGGAGGTACTGAATACAAAGGTATATGATGAGGTTATGAAGATTGACAGTGAGGACGCTTTTGAAAAGGCAAGGCTTCTGGCAAAAAAAGAAGGTGTTCTGGTGGGTATTTCTTCCGGTGCTGCTCTTCACGGAGCGGTTCAGCTTGCCCGCAGGCCTGAAAACAAAGGCAAAATCATCGTAGCCCTTCTTCCGGACTCCGGGGATCGCTATTATTCAACACCACTTTTTCAACAGTAGTATAAGAGACAGAAAACGAGGAAAATTATTATGAAAAAAATCACCAGGGAAAACAGGAATTTTAAATTTGAAACACTTCAGCTTCATGTAGGACAGGAATCGCCGGACCCGGCCACTGATGCCCGGGCAGTACCTATTTATCAGAGTTCTTCCTATGTATTCAGAAACTGCAGTCATGCAGCTGCCCGGTTTGGGCTTGCAGACCAGGGAAATATTTACGGTCGGCTTACCAATCCTACAGAGGAGATTTTTGAAAAAAGGATGGCTGCGCTGGAAGGCGGAGTGGCTGCCCTTGCAGTGGCATCTGGAGCTGCAGCTATTTCCTACGCCATTCAGAATCTTGCCCAGAGCGGAGATCATATTGTTGCGGCAAAGAATATTTACGGAGGAACCTTTAACCTTCTTCTTCACACGCTTCCCCAGTATGGAATCACAACAACCTTTGTTGATATTTTTAATGAAAAAGAAGTGGAGGAAGCGATTCAGGAAAATACAAAAGCATTGTATATCGAAACTCTTGGAAATCCTAATTCTGAGGTTGTAGATATAGAAGACCTGGCAAAACTGGCACACAGACATAAAATTCCTTTGGTAGTAGATAATACCTTTGCTACACCTTACCTTGTTCGCCCTATTGAGTATGGTGCGGATATAGTCGTACATTCTGCTACCAAGTTTATTGGTGGTCACGGAACTGCCATAGGAGGAGTGATCGTTGATGGAGGAAAATTTGACTGGGAGGCTTCCGGCAAATTTCCTTCTCTGACAGAACCGAATCCAAGCTATCACGGCATAAGTTTTACGAAAGCGGCAGGGTCAGCAGCTTTTGTGACAAAGATCCGGGCGATTCTTCTTCGGGATACCGGGGCTACCATATCTCCTTTTCATGCCTTTCTTTTTCTTCAAGGTTTGGAAACCCTTTCTCTCAGAGTAGAACGTCATGTACAAAATGCCCTGAGGGTTGTGGAATATCTGAATGCACATCCTCAGGTAGAGTGTGTGCATCATCCCTCTGTGGCAGAGGATAAAAGTCAGCAGAAGCTGTACCGGAAATATTTCCCAAATGGAGGAGGTTCTATCTTTACCTTTGAGATCAAAGGAGACCAGGAAAAGGCAATGAAATTTATTGATAACCTGGAACTGTTTTCTCTCCTGGCAAATGTGGCGGACGTAAAATCTCTTGTGATCCATCCGGCAACCACAACACACAGTCAATGCACCAGGGAGGAGCTTTTGGATCAGGGAATCCGTCCAAATACCATTCGCCTTTCTGTGGGAACAGAAAACATTGAGGATATTATCCAGGATCTGGAAGAGGCTTTTAAGGCTGCTGAAGCAGTCTGAGAAAATGTATCTGCCGGGAACAGGGAAAACATAAATAAGCTACAGGATTCAGAAGAGAACTTCTTGACCGGAGCATGTTTTTGCATGTATACTGAGACAGAGTTCTCTTCTTTTGCAGGGAAGGTGAAGAGGAACAGAAACAGAACGGAGAATACTATGGATATAAATTGTACAGATAAATCAGAAACAGAAATTTCTGGATCAAAGGAACAGCTCCGCCTGGAACGGCAGAGGGAAATTGAACGCAGTATTATTAAAAAATTCCGTAAGCCCATCTGGAGACGGTTTACAAAAGCAATCAATGAATATGAACTGATCAAGGATGGAGACAGGATCGCAGTCTGCATTTCCGGGGGAAAGGATTCTATGCTGATGGCAAAGCTGTTTCAGGAGCTTGCCCGCCATGGAAAGAAGAATTTTGAAGTTGTTTTTCTTGTTATGAATCCCGGATATAATGAGGCAAACCATCAGCTGATCTTAAGCAATGCAGAAACTTTGGGAATTCCTGTCACTGTTTTTGAATCGGAAATTTTTAATATTGTAGCGGATGAAAAAAATTCTCCCTGTTATCTTTGCGCCCGGATGCGCAGAGGTCATTTATACAGTAAGGCAAAAGAACTTGGATGCAACAAGATTGCCTTGGGTCATCATTATGATGATGTGATCGAGACGATCCTTATGGGAATGCTTTACGGAGCCCAGGTTCAGACTATGATGCCAAAGCTTCACAGTACGAATTTTGAGGGAATGGAACTGATCCGCCCTATGTATCTGATCCGGGAGGAAGACATTATCCACTGGGCATCCTACAACAATCTTAGATTCTTGCGCTGTGCATGCCGGTTTACCGAGCAGTGTGCCAACCGTGAGGAGACAGATAAAACATCTAAGCGGGCAGAAATAAAGGAGCTGATCCGTACACTGGCCCAGAAAGATCCGGTAATAGAGTTTAATATTTTCAAAAGCGTGGAAAACGTAAATTTGAATACGGTTGTTGCCTATAAACAGGATGGGGTCAGACATCATTTTCTGGAAACATATGATAAGGAGTAAAATAGAGAAAAGAGGCTGTTTAAATGAAGATATCCACAAGAGGACGCTATGCTATCCGCGTAATGCTGGATCTGGCAGAACATAATCAGGGAGAATATATTCCGCTTATGGACATTGCCAGGAGACAGGAGGTTTCAGAAAAATATCTGGAAGCAATCGTTTCTGTGCTGAGTAAAAACAAGTTTGTACATGCGCTTCGAGGAAAGGGCGGCGGCTATCGTTTGTCCAGAAGCCCAAAAGAATATACAGTAGGAAGTATCCTCAAACTGACAGAGGGATCTCTGGCTCCGATTGCCTGTCTGGAGGATGAGATAAATCTTTGCGAAAGGGCTGCTTCCTGTAAAACCCTGGCAATGTGGCAGGGTTTTTATAAGCTGATCAACGACTATTTTGACAATATTACACTGGAAGACCTTTTATTCCAGGGAGAAGACGTAGGGAATTATGTGATCTGACAGAAATCCGGTTGAACTTAGGCGCTTCCTGTGGTATAGTAAAAATAGTTTAAAGGTAAACAGGAAGCAGAGTTTTATAGAATCTGTAGATTACAGACCTGAAATTATAACAAAATAAAGAACTGGCAAGAGAGAAGAGAGCCTGACAGATATCGCATATGATATGCGTTTATTTGTCAGGCATTTTTTCTATTAAAAAATAAAAAGGGGAAAATAAATATGTATGATGTGATCATTATTGGCGCAGGAGTAACAGGCGCTGCCTGTGCAAGAGAATTATCCCGCTTCCAGGCAAAAATCTGTGTATTGGAAAAAGAAGAGGATCTTTGCTGCGGAACCTCAAAAGCAAACAGCGCCATTGTCCATGCCGGCTATGACGCCACAGAGGGCTCGCTGAAAGCAAAACTGAATGTAAGAGGAAATCAGATGATGGAGGAACTGGCGCAGAAACTGGACTTTCCATTTAAAAGAAACGGTTCTTTTGTCATCTGTCTTCAGGAAGAGGAATTTCCGTCCCTTATGGCTCTTTATGAAAGAGGGATCAAAAACGGTGTAAAAGGGCTTCAGATCCTGAACAGAGACGAAGTAAAGAAAATGGAACCCAATGTGAGCGACCAGGTGTATGCAGCCCTGTACGCCCCGTCGGCAGGAATTGTCTGTCCTTTTGGAATGAATATTGCCTTTGGAGAAAACGCAGCTTCTAACGGTGTGGAATTTCAGTTTGATACAGAAGTAAAAAAGATCAGTAAAACAGAAAAGGGATGGGAGATTTTTACCACAAAAGGAGTGTTTGAGACAAAGACGGTCATCAATGCGGCAGGGGTATATGCAGATGTTTTTCATAATATGGTAAGCAAAAATAAATTACATATCACGCCAAGGCGGGGAGAATACTGTCTTCTGGACCGCAGCGCAGGAGGACATGTGTCCAGGACGATTTTTGCCCTTCCTGGAAAGTACGGCAAAGGTGTTCTTGTAACGCCTACCGTACATGGAAATCTTCTGATTGGTCCTACGGCAAAAGATGTGGAAGACAAAGAAGGAACAAATACTACAAAAGAAGGTCTTGACCGCGTTTTGGAAACAGCAGGAAAAAATGTAAAAAATCTTCCCCTTCGTCAGGTGATCACATCTTTTGCAGGACTTCGGGCTCATGAGGACGGAGAGGATTTTGTAATAGGAGAGCCGAAAGACGCGCCGGGATTTTTTGACTGCGCTGGAATTGAGTCTCCCGGACTTACGGCCGCTCCAGCAATTGGAGAAATGGCGGCAGATTTTTTAAGCAAAAAGCTAGGGCTTAAAGAGAAGGAAGATTTTATTTCCACAAGAAAGGGAATCCTGGATCCAAAATCTTTGAAAAAAGAAGAGTATCAAAAACTGATACAGGATCATCCTGCTTATGGAAATATGGTCTGCCGATGTGAAATGATCACAGAAGGAGAAATCAGGGACGCTATCCGCCGCCCCTTAGGAGCCAGGTCTTTAGACGGAGTAAAGAGAAGGACCAGAGCTGGTATGGGACGCTGTCAGTCTGGTTTCTGTTCCCCAAAAACCATGGAAATACTGGCTGACGAACTGGGGGTAAGCCTGGATCAGATTACCAAGTCAGGAGGAAACTCCCAGATCATAAAAGGAAAAAATAAGGACACTGTTTAAAAGAGGGGAGCTAAAAAATGGAAGTATATGATATTGTCATTATAGGAGGAGGCCCGGCAGGGCTTGCAGCAGCAGCCGCGGCGAAAAAAGCAGGAGTTTCTCATATTCTGATCCTGGAAAGAGACGGAGAGCTTGGAGGAATCCTGAATCAGTGTATACACAACGGATTCGGCCTTCATACTTTTAAGGAGGAACTGACAGGACCGGAATATGCAGGAAGGTATATTGATAAGGTTAGAGAGCTTGGGATCGAATACAGGCTGAATACCATGGTTATGGATATCAGTCCCCAAAAAATAGTGACGGCTTTGAACCGTCATAAGGGTCTTATGGAAATCAAAGCAGAGGCAGTCATTCTGGCAATGGGATGCAGAGAACGGTCCAGAGGCGCTTTGAATATTCCAGGATACCGTCCTGCAGGTATTTTTTCTGCAGGAACCGCCCAGAGGCTTGTAAATATAGAAGGATATCTTCCCGGACGGGAAGCGGTGATCTTAGGTTCCGGTGATATCGGGCTTATTATGGCAAGAAGAATGACTTTGGAGGGAGCAAAGGTCAAGGTGGTAGCAGAGCTGATGCCTTACTCCGGCGGACTGAAAAGAAATATTGTCCAGTGTCTTGACGATTATGGCATTCCATTAAAATTAAGTCATACGGTAGCAGATATTAAAGGAAAGGAGCGGGTAGAAGGCGTTACCCTTATCCAGGTGGACGAAAAAGGAAAACCCATACCGGGAACAGAAGAAGAATACTCCTGTGACACCCTTCTTCTTTCTGTGGGACTGATCCCGGAAAACGAACTGTCCAGGGGGATGGGAGTCTGCCTGAATCCAGTTACTTCCGGTCCTCTGGTTAATGAAGAACTGGAGACAAATATTGAGGGCGTATTTGCTTGCGGAAACGTACTTCATGTTCACGATCTGGTGGATTATGTTTCTGAGGAGGCAGAAACAGCAGGACAGCGGGCAGCAGAATATGTGATCCGCAAAAAAGAGAGAACTGAAAATCAGATAAAAGAAGAAAAAAGGACAGAGCTGATTCCAGGTGAGGGAGTGCGTTATACGGTTCCTTCTGTGATCCGTCCGGATCATATGCCGGACAGCCTTAAGGTGCGTTTCCGGGTAGGCCGGGTATACAAAAACTCTTATGTGGAAGCCTGGTTTGGAGAAAAGAGAGTAATCCGTAAAAAAAGGCCTTATCTGGCGCCGGGAGAAATGGAAGAGTTGATTCTCAAAAAAGAAATGTTTCAGGAGTTTCCTGGTTTGAAAGAGATTACTGTTAAAATAGAGGAGGCATAAAAAATGGAGGAAAAACACCTGACCTGTATCGGCTGTCCTATGGGCTGCTCCCTGACAGTGCGGATCAGTGAGAAAAAAGTTGTTTCTGTACAAGGAAATACCTGTAAAAAAGGAAAAATTTACGGAGAAAAAGAAGTGACGGTGCCGGTGCGGACTGTTACCACAACGGTAATGGTGACAGGAGGACAAATTCCAGCTGTATCAGTGAAAACAAGAACAGATATTCCAAAAGAAAAGATTTTTGCATGTATCTGTGCTTTGAAGGGAATCCAGGTAAAAGCCCCGGTACGTATAGGAGATGTGATACTTACAGACGCGGCGGGAACAGGCGTGGATATCATTGCCACAAAAAATGTGGCGGCTTTGTAAAACTCAGGAAAATTTTCTGTCAGCATTGACATCAGACGTTGTAATGTTTATCATAATGAAAGGTATGTTTTATACAAAGGAGAAGCATTATGACGATTTCCATGATTGGAATAGACCACGACCGCGCGCCGGTTGATATAAGGGCATTGTTTGCCTTTACCAAAAAAAATGCAGGAGAAGCTATGGAGAGGCTGAAAGAAAAATCAGGCATCCATGGCTGTGTGATACTTTCTACCTGCAACCGCCTGGAAATCTGGGCAAGTCATGAAGAAGATCAGGAGCTGTCCCTGTATCAGTGCCTTTGTGAACTGAAAGGCGTCAGGGAAGCTTCCTATGAAAAATATTTTATCATAAGAAGGGACAGGGAGGCGGTGAGCCACCTGTTCCATCTGGCGGGAGGGCTGAAATCCCAGATTCTCGGGGAAGATCAGATACTTACACAGATCAAGGATGCCCTGAACTTTGCCAGAGAACATTTTGCCTCGGACAGTGTGTTGGAGGTTCTTTTCCGTATGGCGGCAACTGCAGGCAAAAAGATCAAGACAGAGGTTCCCCTGGCCCATGGAAATCCCTCTGTGATCCATCAGGCTCTTCGTTCATTAAAAGAAGAAGGATATGACGTAAAGGGAAAGACTTGTATGGTTATCGGAAATGGAGAAATGGGAAAGGTCGCCGCCCAGACCCTTCGTCAGGCAGGCGGCGACGTAACGGTTACAGTCCGCCAGTACAGAAGCGGGATTGTAGAAATCCCGGAAGGCTGCCGCAGGATTCACTATGGAGAGCGCATGGATTATCTGCCTGAGTGCGATCTGGTGGTCAGCGCAACGGCAAGTCCTAATTTTACTTTAAAAGAAGAAGATTTTCGCCAAATTTTCTGCGAGAAACCTTTGGTCCTTCTGGATCTGGCTGTGCCCAGGGATATTGATCCTGCCCTTTCAGGAAGAGAGGGGATTACCCTTTATGATATGGACAGCTTCCGTTCAGGAGGAATTTCACCGGAGCAGGAAAAAAGCATCAAAAAAGCAGATCAGATCGTTTTAGATCAGATGGATGAATTTTACCAGTGGATGGAAGGTCGTGATGTGATCCCCAGAATACAGGAGATCAGGGAAGACGCGGTGGAGGATTTTAACCTTCGCATTGAAAAGATACTGAAAAAAACGCCTATGGAACAGGAAGACAGACAAAAACTTCTGGAGGCAGTGGACGCAGCTGCCGGGAAGGTGGTAAATAAGCTGATTTTTGGGCTTCGGGACAGCCTGAATCAGGAGGCATTCCTGGAATGTGTGGCAGGATTGGAGAAATTGTATGAAGAATAAAAGATATTTTCCCATGTTTGTAGATCTGTCAGATAAGCAGGTGGTGGTTGTGGGCGGTGGGAACATTGCCACACGCAGAGTAAAAACTCTTCTCCAGTTTACAAGAAATGTGACTGCCATCGCTCCCAGATGTACGGCAGAACTTCAGGAACTTGGAAAAACAGGATATGTGAATCTGATTACCCGGCCTGTGAAACGGACTGATTTTCAGATGGCCTATATGGTGATCGCGGCTACAAACGATTGGAAATTAAATGATGAAATCTATCGTGTCTGTAAGGAAGAAGGCATTTATGTAAATATTGCAGACGACAAAAATAAATGTGACTTTTATTTTCCCGGAATTTATATGAAGGATGAACTGGTTGTGGGAGTGACTGCCAGCGGACTGGATCACAAAAGGGCAAAAAAAGTCAGAATCGCTATTCAGGAAGCTATGGAGGAAAGCGCAGAAAATGACGAAGAATAAGCTGGTCATCGGAAGCAGAGAAAGCAGACTTGCAGTGCTGCAAAGCGAAATGGTGCAGGATTTTCTTAACAAAAACCACTCTGAATTAGAGACGGAAATCCTGACAATGAAAACTACAGGCGATAAGATCCTTGACCGTACTCTGGACAAGATAGGCGGCAAGGGACTTTTTGTAAAAGAATTGGATCTTGCCCTTTTGGACAGAAGATCAGATATTTCTGTTCACAGCCTGAAGGATATGCCTATGGAAGTCCCAGAAGAGCTTCCTCTTCTTGCTTTTTCCAAAAGAGAGGACCCAAGGGACGTTCTGGTACTGCCAAAAGGCGTCAGTGAACTTGATAGGAATAAGCCTCTGGGATGTTCCAGCCTTCGAAGAACCCTGCAGCTTGCCAGTCTTTATCCAGATATGGAAGTAAAAAGTATCAGGGGAAATCTTCAGACAAGACTTCGTAAACTGGACGAGGGAGAATATTCAGGACTGATCCTTGCAGCGGCAGGATTGAAACGTCTTGGTCTGGAACAGAGAATCAGCCGTTATTTTACTGTAGAGGAGATTCTTCCGGCAGCAGGGCAGGGGATCTTAGCAGTTCAGGGACGCAGGGGCGAAGATTATTCCTGTCTTAAAGGATACGGGGATAGGGAAGCTGGAATCTGTGCAGAAGCGGAAAGAGCATACGTCAGATATCTGGACGGAGGATGTACTTCTCCGGTAGCAGCATATGGAGAAGTGCAGGGAGACAGGCTTTTGCTCCGTGGACTTTATTACAGGGAGGAAGACGGCTCCTATATCAAAGGCGAGATCGAAGGAGAGGCTTCAAAGGCCTGTGAGCTTGGAATCGCTCTTGCCAGACGCCTGAAAGAATCCATGGAAAAAGGAGAGACAGTATGAGTGTTGGAAAAGTATGGCTGGTAGGCGCAGGTCCGGGAGACGCAGGACTTTTTACATTAAAGGGCCAGGAGGTTTTGGATCAGGCGGAAGTTGTTGTTTATGACAGCCTGGTAGGCCAGGGAGTCCTTACAAAAATTCCAGACAGCGCAAGACTGATCTATGTAGGCAAGAGGGCAGATAAGCATACACTTCCCCAGGAAGAGATTAACCAGGTGCTTCTTAAAGAGGCGCAAAAAGGATACCGGGTAGTCCGGTTAAAAGGCGGAGACCCATTCCTTTTTGGAAGAGGCGGAGAGGAGTTGGAGCTTCTTACAGAACATGGGATTCCCTACGAAGTAGTTCCAGGCGTTACCTCTTCCCTTGCAGTTCCTGCATATAATGGAATCCCAGTAACACACCGTGATTTCTGTTCTTCTCTTCATATTATTACAGGACACAGAAGAGCAGGAAAGAAATATGACATTGATTTTCAGGCTCTTGTACAGACAAAAGGAACTCTGGTATTCCTTATGGGCGTGGCAGCTCTTCACGATATCTGTCAGGGGCTTTTGGAGGGGGGAATAGACCCGGAAATGCCAGCGGCTATTCTCCAGAAGGGAACTACGGCAGGACAGAAAAAAATCGTCGCCACAGTAAGTACGCTGGAAGAAGAGGTAAAGCGTCAGGGAATTGAAACTCCGGCCATTATTGTGGTAGGAAAGGTCTGCGCCCTGTCAGAGGAATTTGGCTGGTATGAAAGACTTCCCCTGATGGGCTGGAAGGTTCTTGTGACCAGACCAAAAAACAGAAGCTCAAGAACAACAGAGCTTCTCAGAAAAAAAGGAGCGGAGGTTCTGGAGCTTCCTTCTATTCAGACAAAGGCTTTAGAGGATCAGAAGAGATTGTATCAGGCGCTGGATGAGATCAGAAGGTATCAGTGGGCGGTATTTACCAGTCCCACAGGTGCGGAGATCTTTTTTGAGGAGCTGAAAAAGCATCGCACAGATATCCGCAGCCTTTTCGGTCTGAAGATTGCAGCCATTGGAGAGGGAACCAGGAAGATACTGGAAGACAAAGGCCTTCTGGTGGATCTGATACCTGAGATTTACGATGGAGACTGTCTGGGAAAAGCCCTTGCAGAGCAGTTGAAAGAGGGAGAAAGAGTCCTTCTTCCAAGAGCTTTGAAGGGAAATGAAAATATGGTAAGACAGATGGAGGAAGTCGGCGGCATAGTGGACGATATTCCTACATATGAGACAGTTTATGAAACAAGCCGCCTGATCGACATAAAAAAAGAGATTGAAGAGCATCATATTGACTGTGTGGTATTTACAAGTGCATCTACTGTAAAGGGCTTTGCAGAAAGCGTGGAAGGAGCAGACTGCAAAGGACTTACCGCTGCCTGTATTGGAAAACAGACAAAGGCGGCGGCAGACGCTTTTGGAATGGAAACATATATGGCGAAAAAAGCTACCATTGAGGAATTGATCCAGCTGGTAGAAGAAATAAAAGAAAAAAAGGAAAGAGAGTGAGCAGAATGGATTTAATCCAAAGACCAAGAAGACTGAGAGGCAGCGAAACACTGAGAAAAATGGTGAGAGAGACAAGGATTGACAAATCCTCGCTGATCTATCCTTTATTTGTCCGTGAGGGGAATAATATTAAGGAAGAAATTCCGTCTATGGAAGGACAGTTCCGCTACAGTGTGGACCAGCTTCCTTATGAACTGGAGAATCTTTCAAAAGCAGGAGTGTCAAGCGTAATGCTGTTTGGAATCCCGGATCACAAAGATGAGTTGGGAAGCGGCGCTTATGCGCAGGACGGCATTGTCCAGAAAGCGCTCCGTGAAGCAAAAAAACGTTTTCCTGATATGTATTATATTACAGATGTCTGCATGTGCGAGTATACTTCCCACGGCCACTGCGGAGTGCTTTGCGGCCATGAGGTAGAAAATGACGCGACTTTAGAGCTTCTTTCTAAAACAGCTCTTTCCCATGTGGAGGCTGGGGCAGATATGGTGGCTCCGTCTGATATGATGGACGGCCGTGTCCGCGCTATTCGTGAATGTCTGGATAAAGCCGGTCATAAGGAAACTCCCATCATGTCCTATGCTGTTAAATATGCCTCTGCTTTTTATGGTCCTTTCCGTGACGCGGCAGGCTCTGCTCCGGCTTTCGGCGACCGAAAAAGCTACCAGATGGATTATCATAACAGAAGAGAGGGCATGAAGGAAGCCCTGACAGATATCGAAGAGGGCGCTGACATCATTATGATCAAACCGGCAATGTCTTATCTGGATATGGTTTCCGAGGTTCACAAAGCAACCAACGTACCTATTGCAGCCTACAGTGTCAGCGGCGAGTACGCTATGGTAAAAGCAGCGGCAAAAATGGGATGGATCGAAGAAGATAAGATCGTATGCGAGATGGCTGCCAGCGCTTACCGTGCAGGAGTGCAGATCTATCTTACCTATTATGCAAAAGAGCTTGCAGGATTTATTCAGGAAGGGAGGATCGGCTGATGAC
>NZ_CALFLA010000119.1 GCF_937880195.1 uncultured Blautia sp. | reverse complement strand
AAATACTAAAAAAAGCCCAATTCTTTTTTAGAATTAGACTTTTTCAGTGCCCTTATAAACACTGGGTTTTTACGATACTCCAACTTATTCCATTTCTATTGTTGCTGGCGGCTTACCTGTACAGTCATAAAGCACTCTGTTTACGTGCTTTACTTCATTGACGATCCTGCTGGTGGCTTTGCCAATGATCTCCCAGGGAAGATCTGCGCTCTCAGCTGTCATAAAGTCCGTTGTCGTTACAGCTCTTAATGCTACTGCATAGTCATAGGTTCTCTCATCACCCATAACGCCTACTGATCTCATATTCGTCAAAGCAGCAAAATACTGATTAACTTTCTTATCCCAGCCTGCTGCCGCAATTTCCTCGCGCCAGATAGCGTCTGCCTCCTGAACCATCTGTACCTTCTCGGCTGTCACCTCGCCGATAATACGGATTCCAAGTCCCGGTCCCGGGAATGGCTGACGGAATACCAGATATTCCGGGATTCCAAGCTCCAGTCCGGCCTTACGAACCTCATCCTTAAACAGGTTTCTAAGAGGCTCAATAATTTCCTTAAAATCAACATAATCCGGCAGGCCTCCCACATTATGGTGAGATTTGATTACTGTAGACTCACCGCCTACGCCACTCTCTACTACGTCAGGATAAATCGTTCCCTGTACCAGAAAATCTACAGCTCCGATTTTTTTGGCCTCTTCTTCAAATACACGGATAAACTCTTCGCCAATAATCTTACGCTTCTGCTCAGGTTCTTCTACTCCCTTCAACTTCTCATAAAAGCGCTCCTGGGCATTTACGCGGATAAAATTCAAATCATAGGAGCCTTCCGGTCCAAAAACAGCTTCCACCTCGTCTCCTTCATTTTTGCGAAGAAGACCATGATCAACAAACACACAGGTAAGCTGGTTTCCTACTGCTTTTGACAAAAGAACTGCTGCCACAGAAGAATCCACACCGCCTGAAAGCGCGCAAAGCACCTTGCCCTTTCCGACTTTTTCGCGGATTGCCTTAATGGAATCCTCTACAAAAGAATCCATTTTCCAGTCTCCTGCGCAGCCGCAGATCTGGTATACAAAATTAGACAGCATTTTTGTTCCTTCCTGGGTGTGAAGCACTTCTGGATGGAACTGAACTGCATACAGATTTTTATCTGGACTTTCAACCGCTGCCACCGGACAGTCCTTTGTCCATGCAGAAACCTTAAATCCAGGAGCTTCCTTCGCAATATAGTCATTATGGCTCATCCAGCAGATAGTTTTGGAAGAAACGTCCTTAAAAAGCTTAGACTGAGTATCTACATTTACCTCAATCTTGCCATACTCACGAACAGGCGCCTTTTCTACTTTGCCTCCAAGCTGATGCATCATAAGCTGAGAACCATAACAGATTCCAAGGATCGGAACCCCCAGTTCATAGATTTCTTCTGCGTATCTGGGAGAATCTTCCAGATATACGCTATTCGGTCCGCCGGTAAAAATAATTCCCTTTGGCTGAATTTCCTTTATTTTTTCAATATCAGTCCTGTAAGAATAAATCTCACAGTAAACATTACACTCTCTTACACGACGGGCGATCAGCTGATTATACTGTCCACCGAAATCAAGTACAACAACAGTTTCTCTCTTCATGTTTTTCCTCCTGAGGGTCATTATGGGTCTCTTGATTTTTCTTTACTTATTATATAGAAGGAAAACCCTATTTACAAGAATGAATATAGAAAAAATCTTCTGGCTTTCACACAAAAATTTTATGCAGTCCGCCGATACAAGGCAGCTAAACATCTGCTTTCTTTTTCAGAATTTATATGTTCTTTAGAAATCCATCACTTTTTTTTCAATTTATCCTCACAATTTCATCACAAATTCCAAGTATAGCAATAAACAAATAAAGCAAATGCTTTTTTACATAGATTTTTCTTTTTCATACTCGCCGGGCGCAGCAGCCCGGCCCTCCTTCTTTATAGAGAATTATTTTTTGCCCTGAAGCTCGTCTCTTATCTTTATCGCCCTGTCAGGATAATTCGTGATTACCGCATCTACCCCGGCGCGTATCAATTTTTCCAGATGCTCCTTTTCATTGACTGTCCACACACGGATCTTCAGGCCGCTTTCTTTATATTCTCTGAGAAAGTCTGCCATCACCATATGATAAATTGCCGGATGGATACCTTTTACTCCTGTTTTTTTTGCATATTCTGTAACATTAAGGATCACATCACTGTACAAATATGCTGTCTCCGCGTCTGGAGCATATTCTTTCAGCTTCTGAATACTGTAATGGTTAAAGGATGAATAAATGACCCGGTCCTCCATCCCCTGATATCTGACTTCCTCTACTGCCATACGTTCCAGCTCAGGATACCAGAAAATTCCTGTCTTCAATTCAATATTTACTTTTATTCCACTGGGTTTTACAAGTTCAAGAACCTCTCTCAGCGTAGGAATCCGACCTTTTTTGCCGTCAGGAGCGCTGACCTCAAAACGTCTCAGCTCATCCAATGTGTAATCTTTTACCCATCCGGTTCCATTGCATACCCTGTCAATATCTTCGTCATGAATAATCACCATCTGTCCGTCCTTGCTGAGCTGCACATCCAGTTCAATACCGTCTGCCCCCTGCTCTACTGCAAGTGCAAATGCTTCCAGAGTGTTCTCTGGTTCGTAACCGCTTGCGCCTCTGTGGGCAAAAATTTCTGTACGCATCTTTATCTCCTTTGTTCCATATTATTTTCTAATAACGAAAAAACACCGTCCCCGCGGCAATCACGTTGTCCGCAAAAACAGTGCTTTAAATGCGTCTTCAGGGGTTCGAACCCTGGACACCCTGATTAAGAGTCAGGTGCTCTGCCAACTGAGCTAAAGACGCTTATTTCGTTGTATGCGTTTGATGTATTTCCTCAACGCAAGAATTATTATACGAAAACCTGCAGAAAAAGTCAAGCATTATTTTATATTTTTTTCAAAAAATTTCTCCGCAATAACAAATATCCTGCAAGCCACTGTAAAATCGTAGTTTTCTGTACTGCTGCGACAGGAAAGTATTGATTATTTTTCTCTTTCCTGTCAGCGGCAGACTATCTTTTTTGTAAATCACCTTTTATTTTTATCGATGCTTCCCATCATTTTGATCAATTCTTCTGTATTTTTACGAATCTTTACCAAATGGCTCTCCAATTTTTTATGTTCATATCCAAACTGTGCAAATGCAGACTGAAGTTTTCCTTTCTTTTTAACTGCAGCCACAGAAGCCTCCCTTCCCGGATTTTGAACTGATTTTTCCTTTATTCCGAAACAGTTTCTTCTATATTATATGTATCTTCATTTTTATTGGAACCTGTACGGATATTTCCTGGATCCTACTACTTCTGACGGATCACCAGCTTGCAGATAGGATTACCCATAGACGAAAACTTCTCTTCATATTCCGTCATTACGTTTCCTTCCATCATTCCTTCCTCATTATGAAGATCAAAGGTATGAGCCAGAAGTTCCCATGGGCTCTCCTTTACTTCCTCCAGGGAAAATTCAAATAAATCTTTATTATCTGTTTTAAACTCTACTGTACCCTCCTCTGCCAGGATCTTCTCATAGCGGGAAAGAAACTCTCTGGAGGTAAGACGTCTCTTGGCATGGCGGGCTTTTGGCCAGGGATCAGAGAAATTAAGATAGATTTTTTGGACCTCGCCCTTTTCAAAAATCTCCGGCAATTCTCTGGCATCTACTCTCATAAATTTCAGGTTATCAAATTTTTCTCCCTCTGCCTCCAGATCTTCCCTTTTCTGAAGAGCCCTAAGCAGTACACTGTCATACATTTCTATTCCCACATAATTTATATCCGGGTGAAGGCGGGCCATATCCATCAGAAACCTGCCTTTCCCCATTCCCACTTCTATATGAAGAGGCTGATCCAGGGAAAAACACTCTGACCATTTCCCCTTGCATTCCTTAGGCTCCTGCACCACATAACAGCTTTCCAGGATCGCATCCTTCGCTCCTGGTATATTCCTTAATCGCATCCTTTTGTTCCTCCTTTTTCAGCAGACTGGCCTGCTTTATACTCCAAACCGGAACACAGTCCGGCTTTTTTCCAAAAATCTTCTTTTGATTCTCTCCTATCATACATTTTTTTGCTCTTTGTATCAAGAAAACCTGATAAAAACATAAAATTAATCTTTTTTTATTGTCTCTTTTGCAGTAAAACCAAGTATTTATGACTGATAAACAGCAAAATCGAAAATAATAACTACATAATACCATAAAATTTGTGTGGTAATTCTTTAACAAAAGGTGTATCATAGGATAAAGTTCCACAAAGGCACAAATCCTGAAGCCAAAAGGAGGTTGAATATGGAACAGATATTAAATAAGCTGTCCGAAATTGAGCTGACTGCAAACCGGATCATGGAGGACGCTGACAAAACAAAAGCCGCACTTTCTGCGGAAATGGAACAGGAATGCAAGGCGTTTGACGCTGAACTGGAAAAGGAGACAAACATCAAAATTCAGGAGCTGCGAAACAGCCTGGAAAAAAAGAAGGATGCAGAAATCACAGCGCTCCGTCAACAGATGGAAACAACTCTTTCTGATCTGGACATTTTTTATAGCAGGTATCATCAGCAGCTTTCAGAGGATTTATTCCAAAGAATGCTGAAGCACTGAAAGGAGGCATGACACACCATGGGAAATCTCCTTTCCTATAGCGGGATCTCCACCAAGATCCGCGCCATGCAAAGCAAGCTGACCTCGGAAGAGCAGATTTTGGAGATTCTCCAGCTTTCCAGCGTACCTCAGGTGATCGCTTATCTGAAACGTACCCCTGAGTATGAGGAAGCATGGAAGGAGCTTGATGAAAACGCCCTGCACCGCGGACAGATCGAAAAGCTTCTGAAGACGTCCATCTTCAATAACTTTTCCCGTATCTATCAGTTTGCAAACAAAGAACAGCGTAAATTCCTGGAGCTTTACTCCAAGCGCTACGAAATCCGTGTGCTAAAAGAGATCCTCACAGATCTTTTTGACCACAGAGACAGCGATCCTGTAGACATTACTCCCTACTGTGAGTTTTTCCGCAAGCATTCCAAACTGGATCTGGATGTACTAACTGCCTGCTCCAGCATGGAAGAACTGATCGAAGCTCTGAAAGGACACGAATTTTATCAGCCCCTGTCCCAGATCCAAAATCACGAAAGCGCCTTGCTTTTTGACTACGGTATGGCGCTGGATCTGTATTATTTCTCACAGATCTGGAACGTGCGCAAAAAACTTTTTTCGGGAAATGACCTCAAAGAAATCACCATGGCATATGGCGAAAAATTTGATATGCTGAACCTGCAGTTTATTTTCCGATCAAAACGCTTTTTTCACATGGCCGCGGCAGATATTTACGCTCTACTGATCCCCATGAATTATAAACTGAAAAAAGAAGAAATCAACGCTCTTGTGGAAGCCACAACCTATGAGCAGGCCCGCGCTCTTTTCCGCAAGACCTATTACGGCAAAAAATACGAACATCTGGAAGCCCATAACCTGGAAGAATTTTATAATGTTATGCTTCGCGATACCCTGGAAAAAGAAGCCCGTAAGGATCCTTATTCCGTAGCTGTGCTCTATTCCTACCTGTATCACAAAGAGCATGAGGTTTACCGTCTGACTATCGCCATTGAGTGTGTGCGTTACGGCGTAAATCCCCAGGAAGCGCTCCAGTATATTCGAAATAATTAACATTTTCAATAACCCGGAGGTAACATCGTGATTGAAAAAATGAAATTTTTGAGCATCACAGGACCAAAGGCAGACATTGACAGAGTAACAGAAACCTATCTTTCCAGATACGAAATCCATCTGGAAAACGCACTGGCTGAATTGACAGAGGATGCAAACCTGTCTCCATTTCTGGAGATCAATCCTTATCGTGAAGCCCTGTCTTCCATTAATGATTTTTATGAAGAACTGGAAGATCCCGGAAGCGTCACACCAAGGCCAATGGATACGGAAACTGCCATCTCTGTTGTACGGAGACTTCAAAAAGAGTCCCGTGAACTGACTGAGGCCCGTGAAAAGCTCCAGGCAGAACATGCGGAAATGATAGATTCTCTTAAAATCATCCGCCCTTTCCGCAATGTGGATCATGACGTTTCAGACATTCTGAAATTCCAGTATATTCATTACCGCTTTGGACGCATTGAAAAACAATACTTCCAGAAATTTGAAAAATATATCTATGATACCCTGGATACTATTTTTATCAAATGCAGCGAAGATGAACAGTATTACTATGGTGTATATTTTGTACCAAAGCATCAGGCCCACAAGGTTCATGCCGTTTACTCATCCATGCATTTTGAACAGATCTTTGTGCCGGACTGCTACAACGGTACTGCCAAAGAAGCTTTCACTAGCCTGGATAAACGTCATAAAGATATCCATGCAGGCCTTGCCCAGAACAAAAAGGCTGCGGACCGCTTTCTTATTGACAACAAAACAGATATCGTTTCTGCCAAAGCTGCGCTGGATGCCTGCTCTTCATCCTTTGACATCCGCCGCCTTGCAGCCTGCACAAAAGGCGAAAACAATACGTTTTATATTTTATGCGGCTGGATGACAGAAAAAGACGCGTTGGCGTTCCAGGAAGATATCAAGGATGACGACCGGATCTTCTGCCTTATGGAAGACGAACAGACTCCCGCCAAGAAGACTCCGCCTACCAAACTTCATAATCCAAAACTTTTCAGGCCTTTTGAGATGTATGTAAAAATGTACGGTCTTCCGGCCTACAATGAAATGGATCCCACCTGGTTTGTAGCTCTTACCTATTCTCTGATCTTCGGCGCCATGTTCGGCGACGTTGGACAGGGACTGCTACTTTTCCTTGGCGGTCTGATCCTTTACAAAACAAAGCATATGGACCTGGCAGGAATTATAAGCAGCGCCGGAGTATTTTCCACCTTTTTCGGATTTATGTACGGCAGTATCTTCGGATTCGAGCATGTGCTCCACGCTTACTGGCTGAAGCCCATGACAGCTATGATGGACGTTCCTCTTGTAGGCCGTCTGAATGCCGTGTTCGTCATTGCCATAGGATTCGGAATGTTCCTTATTCTGGTCTGCATGGTATTTAATATCATTAACTCTGTCCGCAACCACAATACAGAAAAAGCATGGTTTGACAGTAACGCAGTTGCCGGACTTGTATTTTACGGCTCCATCGCCCTTTCTGCGGTACTTCTTGTCTCCGGGAAAAAACTTCCCGCAGCAGCGGTTATGGCAGTAATGTTTGGTGTCCCGCTTCTTTTAATGTTTTTAAAAGAGCCTCTCACTAATCTGGTGGAAAAGAAAAAACAGATTTTCCCAGAGCAAAAAGGCATGTTCTTTGTGCAGAGCTTCTTTGAACTCTTTGAGGTACTGTTGAGCTATCTTTCCAACACTCTTTCTTTCCTGCGTATCGGCGCCTTTGCCGTAAGCCACGCAGCTATGATGGAGGTTGTAATGATGCTTGCCGGAGCCGCAGAGGGCGGATCCCCTAACTGGATCGTTATTGTCCTGGGCAATCTCTTTGTCTGCGCTATGGAGGGACTGATCGTAGGTATCCAGGTACTCCGTCTGGAGTATTATGAGATCTTCAGCCGCTTCTATGCAGGAAACGGACGGGAGTTCCTTCCCTTTATGAAAAAGGAACGCAACTAAAAATATATGCAGCATGGGAATTTCCCAAAAATTTATTTTAACATCAGGAGGATATTATCATGAACATGATCATTCAAATCGTAACAGCAATCGCACTGGTTCTCAGCATTATCGTACCTTTTGGCTGCTATTTTCTCGGAGAAAAAAACAAAAAACGTTATAAACGTACATTAGCTGTAAACTGTTTCCTTTTCTTCGGCGTTATTCTTGTGGCTTCTGTAGTCATGTTTGCAGGAACTGCAAGCGTACAGGCTGCTTCCGGCGCTGAAAGCGGACTGGCTACCGGTCTTGGTTATATTGCAGCCGCTCTTGTTACAAGTATTTCCGGTCTTGGTTCCGGTATTGCCGTTGCAAGCTCTGCAAGCGCAGCTCTTGGCGCTCTCAGCGAGGACGGTTCCCTTTTCGGTAAATCTATTATCTTCGTAGCTATGGCCGAAGGTATCGCTCTTTACGGACTGATCATCTCCTTTATGATCCTTGGTAAACTTTAAGAGGCATAATCTATGAAAATGTATTTAATCAGCGACAACGTCGACACCTATACAGGCATGCGCCTGGCAGGTGTCGAGGGCGTAGTCGTCCATGAGCGCAGCGAATTAAAAGAGGCTCTGGAGCGTACTATCGCAGACAAAGAAATCGGGATCATTCTCCTCACTGAAAAATTCGGCAGAGAATTTCCCGAAATCATTGATGACGTCCGGCTTCACCACAAAACACCCCTGATCATTGAAATTCCTGATAGACATGGTACTGGACGGAAACCGGATTTTATCACTTCATATGTCAACGAAGCAATCGGACTGAAATTATAGGCAGGTGAAAATATGACAATTGATGAGAAGCTGCAGCATTTTTATGATGTTTCCATTGAAGAGGCAAAAGAAGACGCTGCAAAAGAAATTCAGGAACACAGGGAATCCCTTGCCCGAATGCTGGAAGAGCATAAACATGCCCGCAGACAAGGCGCTGAAGCAGAAATAAAAGCAGAGGCAGATCATGTCCGCAGGGAGATCAATAAGGCCCTTTCCGCAGAACAGATCACTCTGAAGAGAGAATGGTCAAAAAAACAGGAAGAATTAAAAGAAAATCTTTTTTCACTGGTTCGAAAAAAAGCAGAGAGCTTTATGGCCGGACCTGAATATCTGGATTATCTCTGTGCCCAGATTAAAGAAATCCAGGAATTTGCCGGCAAGGATCAGGTAAATATCTCTCTGTCCTGCAACGACGGCGATAAACTTTCTGTTCTCACAGAAAAAACAGGCGCAGAACTTACAGTCTCCCAGGATAATTTTATCGGCGGTATCCGCGCCGCTATCCCGGAAAAGAACATCATGATCGACAATTCTTTCCTGGAAGAACTGTCATCCATGCGTAAAGAATTCAAATTTGACGGAGGTCTGAAGCATGAGTAAAACAGGTATTATCTATGGCGTCAACGGCCCGGTCATTTATCTGAAAGGCGATCCGGGCTTCAAGATTTCCGAGATGGTCTATGTAGGAAAGGAAAATCTGGTAGGCGAAGTCATTGGCCTGAAAAAAGGAATGACTACTGTACAGGTTTTTGAAGAGACCACCGGTCTGCGCCCAGGTGAAACTGTTACCGGAACCGGAGACGCTATTTCCGTACTTCTGGGACCTGGTATTATCCACAATATCTTTGACGGTATTCAGCGTCCTCTGGAGGAGATTGCCAAATCCTCCGGTAAATATATTTCAAGAGGCGTTACTGTAGATTCTCTTGATACAGAAAAAAAATGGCATACACATATTACAGTTAAGGAGGGGGATGTTGTGGGTCCCGGCACCATCATTGCCGAGACGCAGGAAACAGCCTCCATTCTTCATAAATCCATGGTTCCGCCAACCATCACTGACGGAACTGTAATAAAGGCTGCTCCTGACGGAGATTACAATATCCTGGAGCCTATTGTTACTCTTCAGCTTCCTGACGGATCTACAAAGGACTTATCTCTTGCTCAGAAATGGCCTATCCGTATCCCAAGACCTACCCAGCTTCGTTTTCCGGCAAACGTTCCTCTTGTAACAGGTCAGCGTATTCTGGACACCCTGTTCCCCATTGCCAAAGGAGGTACTGCAGCTGTTCCCGGAGGTTTCGGTACAGGAAAAACAATGACCCAGCACCAGATCGCCAAATGGTCTGACGCAGATATCATTATTTATATCGGATGCGGAGAACGTGGAAACGAAATGACCCAGGTTCTTGAGGACTTCAGCAAGCTGATCGACCCCAAATCAGGAAACCTTATGATGGATCGTACAACATTGATCGCCAACACCTCCAACATGCCGGTTGCTGCCCGTGAGGCGTCTATTTATACAGGCGTTACCCTTGCAGAATATTACCGCGACATGGGTTATGACGTTGCGATCATGGCCGATTCCACCTCACGTTGGGCAGAGGCTCTTCGAGAGCTTTCCGGCCGTCTGGAGGAAATGCCGGCAGAGGAAGGTTTCCCCGCTTATCTGGCGTCTAAACTTTCTGCCTTTTATGAGAGAGCCGGAATGATGCAGAACTTAAACGGAACAGAAGGATCTGTTTCCATTATCGGAGCAGTATCTCCTCAGGGCGGCGATTTTTCTGAGCCGGTAACTCAGAACACCAAGCGTTTTGTCCGCTGCTTCTGGGGTCTTGATAAATCCCTGGCTTATGCCCGCCATTTCCCGGCCATCCACTGGCTGACCAGCTACAGCGAGTATCTGGAGGATCTTTCTCCCTGGTACCGCTCCCACGTTTCACCAAAATTTGTATCTGACAGAAATCAGATCATGGCAATCCTGAACCAGGAAAGCTCCCTGATGGAAATTGTCAAGCTGATCGGAAGCGACGTTCTTCCTGACGACCAGAAGCTGACTTTGGAGATCGCCCGAGTGATCCGCCTTGGATTCCTTCAGCAGAATGCTTTCCATGATGAAGATACCTGCGTCCCCATGGAAAAACAGTTCCAGATGATGGAGATCATCCTTTATCTGTACGAAAAATCCCGGGCTCTTATCAACCGGGGAATGCCTGTTTCCGTATTAAAAGAGGACAACATCTTCGAGCGTATCATTTCTATTAAATATGATGTTCCAAATAATGAGCTGGAACGTTTCGATCAGTACCGCAAGGATATTGACCAGTTCTATGACAATGTATTAAGAAAAAACGGCTGACAGGAGGAAGGTTTATATGGCAATCGAATATTTAGGCTTAAGCGAGATAAACGGCCCTCTGGTAGTTCTGGAAGGTGTAAAAAACGCCGCTTATGAGGAAATCGTAGAATTTCACATGAATGACGGAACACAGAAAATCGGCCGTATTGTAGAAATTTATGAGGACAAGGCTGTAATCCAGGTTTTCGAGGGAACAGACAATATGTCCTTAACCAACACCCACACAAGACTTACCGGACATCCTATGGAAATCGGACTTTCCCCGGATATCCTTGGGCGTACCTTCAACGGTATCGGAGAGCCCATTGACGGCCTTGGAGAAATTGCTCCCGAGGTCCGTCTGAATATCAACGGACTTCCTCTGAACCCTGTGTCCAGAGAATATCCAAGAAACTATATCAACACTGGAATCTCTGCCATTGACGGACTGACCACTCTGATCCGCGGCCAGAAGCTTCCAATCTTTTCCGGAAACGGACTTCCCCATGACAAGCTTGCAGCGCAGATTGTACAGCAGGCTTCTCTGGGCGCTGATTCCGATGAAGATTTTGCCATTGTTTTTGCAGCAATGGGCGTAAAATATGACGTAGCAGAATTTTTCCGCCGTACCTTTGAGGAAAGCGGCGCTTCCGACCATGTTGTCATGTTCCTAAACCTGGCAAACGATCCTGTGGTAGAGCGTCTTCTTACACCAAAGATCGCCCTTACTGCGGCAGAATACCTTGCTTTTGAAAAAGGAATGCACATCCTGGTTATTCTGACAGATATCACCTCCTTCTGCGAGGCCATGCGTGAAGTATCATCCTCCAAGGGTGAAATCCCTTCCAGAAAGGGTTATCCGGGATATCTGTACAGTGAGCTTGCCACCCTTTATGAACGGGCAGGTATTGTTCAGGGCGGAACTGGTTCTGTAACCCAGATCCCAATTCTGACAATGCCTAATGATGATATCACACATCCGATCCCTGACCTTACCGGTTATATTACAGAAGGACAGATTGTTCTTGACCGTCAGCTTCACGGACAGGCAGTTTACCCGCCTATTAACGTGCTTCCCTCTCTTTCCCGTCTGATGAAGGACGGCATTGGCGAAGGCTTTACAAGAGAGGATCATCAGGACGTTGCCAACCAGCTTTTCTCCTGCTATGCAAAGGTAGGAGACGCCAGAGCCCTGGCTTCTGTTATCGGCGAGGACGAGCTTTCTCCTCTGGATAAACGTTACCTTGTATTTGGCAAGGCTTTTGAAGCTGAATTTGTGGGACAGACAGAAACCGAAAACAGAAGCATTACTGAAACCCTGGATAAGGGCTGGGAGCTTCTGGGACTGCTTCCAAAGGATGAGCTTGACCGAATTGATACACGGATCCTGAATAAGTATTACAGAGAAACCGTGCGCTAGGTTCTATAGAATAACAGATCAACGGAGGTGATCTCTTGGATCCAAATACCTTTCCCACAAAGGGAAATCTCATACTGGCAAAAAATTCACTGGCTCTTTCCCGTCAGGGATTTGAGCTGATGGATAAAAAAAGAAACATCCTTATTAAGGAAATGATGGATCTTATTGATCAGGCAAAGGATATACAGACGCAGATAGACGAAACCTTCCGTACTGCCTACAGGGCGCTTCAGAAGGCAAATATGGAAATCGGAATCGCCTTTGTGGAACAGATTTCCTATACTGTGCCTGTGGAAAACTCCATCCGGATCAAGACGCGAAGCGTTATGGGTACGGAAATCCCTCTGGTAGAATATGATACTCAGAGTACCAACACTCCTACCTATGCCTATTACAGCACAAAAATGTCTCTGGATCAGGCAAAGGCAGAGTTTGAAAAGGTAAAAGAGCTTTCTATCCGTCTTTCCATGATTGAAAATGCTGCCATCCGTCTTGCAGCCAATATCAAAAAAACCCAGAAGCGCGCAAATGCGCTGAAAAATATCACGATCCCCAGGTACGAGACTCTTACCAAAGATATCCAGAACGCCCTGGAAGAAAAGGAACGTGAAGAATTTACACGGCTGAAGGTTATCAAACGGATGAAGCAGAATCAGTCCTGACAAAATTATATAAAATAAAGTTATCCACAAATAAACAAAAATCCACCGGAACGGAATTATTATCCAAAACCGGTGGATTTTTCTGTAGAATTATTTTAATCACTATCTGATGTTATTTTTTTGTCACTGACCACAATATGTTGATTTGTTTGTATAACAAAACTTTTCGTTTTATTGTCTGAAAATTAATCTCTCAAACTATAAAATCTTTCTTTTGTATAAAATATTTTCCATTATTTTCACATTGAAAATGTCAATAGTATTTTATATTTTTTTGTCGAAATATGCAATTTTATCATTATTAACCAAAACATCTGTTTTTTGTCTGCTTATGTAAATCAGATATTCCACATGTTATTCATGTGGATAAAGTGGATAACTTTGTGCATAACTTGATTTTACAGGGTTTTCCACTATTTTCAGGTGTGGATAAATATTGTATATAAATCTGTACAATCCACATTTTTCGACATGCTTTGTGCAATTTGCCAAATCCCTGATTTTCTTCGATTATTTCAGATAAGATCCGACACCAGCCGGCGTCTCATAGTCGTAATCCGATATTTTGATCCCTGACGCAGAGGTGCTTGCATGAATGATCTTGCCGTTTCCAATATACAGAGCAACATGACTGATACCGCCTCTTCCGTAAAAGACAAGATCTCCTGGTTCAATCTCACTTAACTCTTTTTTTCTGGAAGCCTCATACTGTGCCGCCGCCACTCTGGGAAGTTCACATCCAAACTCTTTAAAGACCGACATGGTAAATCCTGAGCAGTCTGTACCCTTTGTCAGGCTGGTTCCTCCATATACGTACGGATTGCCCTCAAACTGCAGTGCAAAATTAACGATCTCACGTCTGGTCTGTACACGGTTTGTCTCTACGATACGGGCTGTTTTTGCAGCCATGCAGGCTGCTTTGCGGGCACGTTTTTCAGAAGCATTCCGTTCTGCCGCTATATTGGTCTGTGTTTTCAGCTCCTGATATTCCTTACCCTTTTCTTTTGCATAGGCTGCCACGCTTTCTGTAACCGCGCTGATCCCTTCTGTCTGTGTCTCATCACTGCTGTCTGTTTGATCCTTGTTCTTTCCATCTGTAAACAAAATTTCCTGTACTTTTATTCCATCGCCAAAATCAGCGGCAGATACGCCTGTTACAGGCATAGAAAGCATACACACACCTAACATTGCTGCAGTAATCTTTTTTATCATAAATATCTCCTTTTTCCTGGTGTTAAATGGTTTCGCCCCAAAGGTCTTTGCAGGTTATGTACTATTTTTCTATTACAGAACAAAGCGGACAAGTCCGCTTCAAACTCCCTAAATCCCTCAATCCTT
>NZ_CALFLA010000118.1 GCF_937880195.1 uncultured Blautia sp. | reverse complement strand
TTATTATGCCTTCGGAAGTCTAAAGGAACTCTTCAGTGACACAATGCGGTTAAATACCGGCTGTCCTTCTTTGGAATCATGGATATCTGCACAGAAGAACCCATTTCTTACAAACTGGAAGCTGTCATAGCCTTTTGCTTTCATAAGTTCTGGCTCCACAAATGCTGTAACTGTTGTGAGAGAGTTGGGGTTCAGGTTCAGAGAACCGTCTTCTTTATTGTAAACGCCCTTTTCTTCATCAACAATATTTTCATAAAGACGAACAGTTGCCTGTCCTGCCTGGGAAGCCTCAACCCAGTGGATCGTTCCTTTGACCTTGCGGCCGTCCGGTGCGTTTCCGCCTTTAGTTGCAGGATCATAAGTACAGTGAACAACTCTTACAGTTCCGTCATCATCTGCTTCAAAACCAGTACAGGTAACAAAGTATGCGTTCATCAGACGAACCTCAGTACCCAGGAAAAGTCTCTTATATTTCTTTGGAGGATCGATCATAAAGTCTTCACGCTCAATATAAAGCTCTCCGCTAAACGGAATTTTACGTGAACCCAAAGAATCGTTTTCCATATTATTAGGCGCATCCAGATATTCAATCTGTCCCTCAGGATAGTTGTCGATCACCAGTTTGATCGGATCAAGAATAGCCATCATACGGGGGCGTTTCAGTTTCAGATCTTCGCGGATGCAGTATTCCAGCATAGCGTAATCTACAGAACTGTTTGCTTTGGAAACGCCGCAGAGATCCACAAACATTTTGATGGATTCTGGTGTAAAGCCACGGCGGCGCAGCGCTGCAATAGATACAAGACGAGGGTCATCCCAGCCGTCTACAATACCGTCTTCTACCAGTTTTTTGATATAGCGCTTACCTGTAACTACGTTAGTGAGATAGAGCTTTGCAAACTCGATCTGTTTAGGCGGATGAGGATATTCCAGCTCTTTTACAACCCAGTCATAAAGAGGTCTGTGATCTTCAAATTCCAAGGTACAGATAGAATGGGTGATTCCCTCAATAGCGTCCTCGATAGGATGGGCAAAATCATACATTGGGTAAATACACCATTTATCGCCAGTGTTATGGTGGGTCATATGGGCTACACGGTAAATAACAGGATCTCTCATATTCATATTAGGAGAAGCCATGTCGATCTTTGCGCGAAGAACTTTTTCGCCGTCTGCATATTTGCCTTCCTTCATTTCCTCAAAAAGGCGAAGGTTTTCTTCAACAGAGCGGTTACGGTATGGACTTTCTTTACCTGGCTCAGTAAGAGTTCCGCGGTATTCACGGATCTGGTCTGCAGTGAGGTCGCAGACAAAGGCTTTTCCTTTTTTGATCAGTTTCACTGCCGCCTCGTACATCTGGTCAAAATAATCAGATGCAAAAAAAAGACGATCTTCCCAGTCAGCGCCAAGCCAGTGGATATCTTCCTTGATAGATTCTACAAACTCAATCTTTTCTTTTGTAGGATTGGTGTCGTCAAAGCGCATATTGAACTTACCGTTATATTGTTTTGCAAGTCCGTAATTTAAAAGAATAGATTTAGCGTGTCCGATGTGGAGGTATCCGTTGGGCTCCGGCGGAAAACGTGTGTGTACAGTATCGTATACGCCTTCGGCTAAATCTTTATCAATAATATTTTCAATAAAATTTTTGGAAATGGTTTCGTTCTCCATCTCTTTCCCTCCTGAATTGTTCTTGATTATCTATCATATCATATAATTTTGGATTTTAAAAGATTTTTGGTGAAAATAAAAATAGGAGATAAAAAATTAAAAATAAAGTGTTGACAACTCCGGCTACTTCTGGTAGTATTATCAACTGTGAGCAGGAGGAAAGCTGCTGATCATAGAATGCTGATGTGGCTCAGAGGTAGAGCACTTCCTTGGTAAGGAAGGGGTCACGGGTTCAATTCCCGTCATCAGCTTATCATAAAAGGCCTGGAAATCATTTGAATGGTTTGCAGGTTTTTTTTGTTGTAAATATAAATATATAGGAAACCGGATTTTTCGGTTGCGGCATTTTCTTACAAAGAGTATACTGTAACAGGAATAGAAGGGAATGAAAGCTATGAGAAATATTATTTTGGCCTCTGCTTCCCCCAGACGCAGAGAGCTTCTCTCCCAGGCAGGCGTAAAGTTTGAAGTACGTCCGGCTTCAGGAGAGGAAAAGATTACCAGCAGTGACCCAGAAGAGGTTGTGAAGGAGCTTTCTGAACAAAAAGCCCTTGCAGCAGTTTTTTCGGCAGAAGAAGGGACTGTGATCATAGGCTCTGATACGCTTGTGGCTTATCAGGGAAAGATTCTGGGGAAACCCTGTGATGAAGAAGATGCGGTGCAGACGCTTATGCAGCTTCAGGGAAATACCCATCAGGTGTATACAGGAGTGACAGTTCTGGAATATAAAAAAGGCCAGTGGGAATCCCATACCTTTGCAGAACGGACAGACGTTACATTCTACCCTGTCAGCGAAGAGGAGATACGGGATTACGTAAAAACAGGAGAACCTATGGACAAAGCCGGAAGCTATGGCATTCAGGGCAGGTTTGGAATTTATGTGAAGAAAATTTCAGGAGAGTATTCCAACGTGGTAGGCCTCCCTGTGGGAAGACTGTTTTATGAAACAAAGGAAATAGGAATAGAACTGAGGTGATGTGAGAAAATGACCAGAGCATGTATATTTGATCTTGACGGAACATTGGCAGATACACTGGAGTCTATGGCGTCTGTGGCAAATGAACTTATGACAGAGCTGGGGCTTAAGGAAATGCCAGTGGATAATTTTAGATATTATTGCGGAGAAGGAGCCGATATGCTGGTCAGCCGCTGTCTGAAAGACGCCGGGGATCCTAACCTTGTACATTATGAGGAGGCGCGCCGGATATACAGGGAGAGGTTTGACGCAGATCCTTTATATAAAGTAAGAATCTACCAGGGGATTCCAGAACTCCTTCAAAAACTAAAAGAAATAAATATAAAACTGGCAGTTTGTTCTAACAAGCCTCACAGTGCTGCAGTTAAGGTGGTACAAGCTCTTTTTGGAGACACCTTTGACTATGTAATTGGTCAAAGAGAACAAATACGCCGAAAACCGGCTCCAGACGCCCCTTTGAAGGCAGCGGAGGTTTTCGGCGTCTGTCCTGATGAATGTCTGTACATAGGCGATACGGGGACGGATATGCAGACCGGAAATGCTGCAAAAATGCACACCATAGGCGTTCTGTGGGGGTTCCGGGACAGGAAAGAACTGCTGGAAAACGGCGCGGAACGTATTGTGGAACAGCCGTTGGAAATACTGGAAATTTACGAGGAGTATAAAAACAAAAATGATAAAGTTAATTGCAAGCGATCTTGATGGGACTCTTCTTCTGAACCGGGCGCAGACTCTGCCGGAAGAGATTTTTCCTTTGATCCGCGAACTAAAAAAACAGGGGATCCTTTTTGTTGCGGCCAGCGGACGTCAATACCCCAATATGAGAAGACTTTTTGATCCGGTAGCAGAAGATATGGCGTTTATCTGTGAAAACGGAGCGCTGGCAGTCTGGAATGAGAAGGTTCTGTATCAGGATAATTTTGAGCCGGAACTGACAAGAGAGATCGTGGAGGCTATTGACGCAAGAGAGGGAGCGGAATTTTCCTGCGCCACAAGAGAGTTTTACTATATTAAGCCAAAGACGCAGCACTATCTGGATCTTATGACAAAGGTGGTAAAAACAACAAGCCGCGTGGTTGAAAGTTTTGATGAAATCACAGAACCCTGTATGAAGCTTGCCGTATACGAAAGAGCGGGAGTTCAGGAGGATTCTATCAGGTACTGGAGAAGCCGTTTTTCTGACCGCTGTACGGTAGTGACTTCCGGCATGGAATGGGTGGATTTTATTCCTTTTGGAACGAATAAGGCAAGAGGATTGAAAGAATACCAGAAACTTCTCGGAATCCGCCCGGAGGAGTGCATGGTTTTTGGCGATGAATATAATGATATTGAAATGCTGAAAAGCACCCCGTGGAGCTTTGCCATGTCACATTCCAAACAGGGTGTGAAGGAGGCTGCGGCTTTTACAGCAGACAGAGTAGAGCACGTACTGGAAAAGCTGATTGGTGCAAATGGAAGAGCAGAGGAGATAATTTGATGTATACAAAAGAAAGTGTAGAAACATTTTTAAAAGAACAGGGCAGGCTTTATGACGAGCCTGTAGCAGAATCCTATGAAGAAGCAGAAGAGTTTCTGGAGGACTGCATGGCAGCAGAGGTAAAAAGCATAAAAGAAGTGCGTCGTTATCTGGATGAGGCCGGAGCCGATGTAGATGGAATGAGCGACGAAGAGCTGGAAGAAGCAAGCGAAGTATTTGCGCTTCCTTCAGGCGGCTATCTGATCGTAGAAGGATAAGAAAAACGGAGGAACAGAAGAAATGTTGGAATTGAAGAATATCAGTTTTCAGGTTTCTGATGAGAAGGCGAGAAATGCAAAGGAAATAGGGATTCTGAATGATGTCAGCCTGACTTTGGAGGACAATAAGTTTGTGGTGATCACAGGTCCTAACGGGGGCGGTAAATCTACTCTTGCAAAAATTATTGCCGGAATCGAAAAACCTACTTCAGGACAGATTCTGTGGGATGGTCAGGATATTACGGAAATGAGTATTACAGACAGGGCAAAGCTGGGGATCAGCTATGCGTTTCAGCAGCCTGTAAGATTTAAGGGGGTAACAGTGTTTGACCTTCTGCGTCTTGCTGCGGGCAAGGATATCTCTGTGGCAGGAGCCTGTGAGTATCTGTCAAAAGTGGGACTTTGCGCTAAGGACTACATTCGAAGAGAAGTAAACGGAAGTCTTTCCGGCGGAGAGATCAAAAGGATTGAGATCGCTACGATCCTTGCCAGAAAAACAAAGGTTTCTGTGTTTGACGAGCCGGAGGCAGGAATCGATCTGTGGAGCTTCCAGAATCTGATCCAGGTGTTTGAAGAAATGCATCAGCAGCTTCACGGCTCTATTCTGATCATTTCTCATCAGGAAAGAATTTTAAATATTGCAGACGAGATCCTGTTGATCGCAGACGGAAGACTGGTAAAAAAAGGAACAAAAGACGAAATTCTTCCAGAGCTTCTGGGTACTGCCAATGCAGCAGCCTCCTGCGGCAAGGTACAAACGGCAAATAAGGGGGAGTAAGTGAAGATGGATGCAATACAGAGAGAATTATTAATGCAGGTAACAGGGCTTCATGAAATTCCTGTGGGAGCCTATAATATTCGCGCCAACGGACAGAGTGTGGAACGTAAGAGTACAGGAAATATTGAGATTGTCACAAAACCGGACAAAAATGGTATTGAAATCCACATCAAACCTGGCACAAAAAAAGAAAGCGTACACATTCCGGTTATTATGAGCCAGTCCGGTCTTGAAGAAGTGGTATATAATGATTTTTATATAGGCGAAGGGGCGGATGTGACGATCATTGCCGGATGCGGTATTCATAACGGAGGAGACGCGGCAAGCCGTCATGATGGAATCCACAGATTTTTTATTGAAAAAAATGCTCATGTCAAATATGTGGAAAAACATTATGGAAGCGGCGACGGTAAAGGCGAACGTATTATGAATCCCGTAACAGAGATCCATATGGATGAAGATAGCTTTATGGAAATGGATACCGTCCAGATCAAGGGTGTGGATTCCACAAAAAGAGAAAATATAGCTCAGCTTAAGGCGGGAGCTAAGCTTGTTGTTATGGAAAGGCTTATGACTCATGGGGAGCAGAAGGCAGAAAGCTATTTTGACGTGAAGCTGGACGGGGAGGACTCGTCGGCAAATATTGTTTCCCGGTCAGTTGCAAGAGATTCCTCCTATCAGCTTTTTCAGTCAAGACTTTGCGGAAACAACCGCTGCAGCGGACATACAGAATGTGACGCGATCATTATGGAAGACGCAAAGATCAGCGCTGTTCCAGAGCTTTCCGCCGACCATGTAGACGCGGCCTTGATTCACGAGGCGGCTATTGGCAAAATAGCAGGAGAGCAGATTATCAAACTTATGACTCTTGGACTGACAGAGGCTGAGGCTGAGGAGCAGATCATCAGCGGATTTTTGAAATAGGGCTGCCGCAATCCCACTGGGTAGTTTACGTAAAGCAGAGATTACACATTGTTTTTTCCGTATGGTATAATACCCATACAGAAAGGAGGATGACTTATGAGAGATAAGAAGATCACGGCAGTTCTCATGTCTGTTTTCATGATGCTTTCCCTTCTTCCATCTACTGTATTTGCGGCAGCTGTCACAGCATTGGAAGGGAATCTTAAGATCCAGGGAACTGCGGCAGTAGGAGAGAAACTCAGCGCAGACCTGAAGGAAGTGAAGCCGGAGGGCCTTTCAGAAGACGGCATAAGCTATATCTGGTCACGTAAGGCTTCTGCTGATACAGAGAATAAGAATCTGAAGGAGATCAGTAAGGAAAAGACCTATACCCTGACACAGGAGGATTTGGGATCCAAGATTGTCCTTGTGATCACTGGTCTGGAAGACAAGGGATTCAGCGGAACCCTGAAGGCGGAGACTGGCGAGGTGACAGAGGCTCCATCAGATACTTCATCCCAGGAAAACGAAACTGCAGATACTCAGACAGAGGATACAGAAGTTCAGCCTCAAGAAACGCCGGAACAGTCTCAGGAGACGGCAGAGGTTCCTGAAGAAGAGGTTCTGGAACCTATTCCAGAGACTGAAACAGAGGAATTTATAGAGGAAGTTCCAGAAACAGAAGAGAGCTACGAGGATCTTCCGTATACAGAAGATTCGGAAGATACTTCAGAAGAAGCCGGAAGCGAGGCAATGGATGGAATCCCGGCAGCTCAGGAAGACGGAACAGTTTCTGAAGAAGATACGACCGGAACATCAGAGGAAGATCTTTTGGAAGATCAGATCCTGGTCCCAGATGATCCTTCTGATACAGAAGAAGCCGGAAGTGAATCTGTAGACGGCATTCCGCAGGCGCAGCCGGACGATCCTTCTCAGGACGAGGTGATGGAAACTCCTGGAGAAGAGAATGGAAACGGCGACAGCGGAGAAACACCGGAAACAGATGCTCCTGCAGCAGAGATCGTAGGCAGTAGTGTGCTTGATTTTGGTACGCTTACTGTAAGCCAGCTTATGGAGAAACCGGAACGGTATATTACGATCAAAAATACAGGAAATGTTCCTTTGACTTTTATCCCTATTGATGAAACTACTTCTCCGTATTTTGCAGGCAACGACATAGGAACGTTGGAGTCACAGCAAGAAATTACTGTTGCAATATGGCCTCGGGAAACTCTGGCACCTAATTCCTATAGTGATACCCGGATCGAATATCAAACAGTAGAGGGAGTAACAGTTTCCTTTACCGTTAATATGGAGCTGACCGAGGATCCTGTTACTACACCGACAGAACCGTCTCTGAAGCTGGATAAGACAGAGCTTCTTTTTGAGTCAAAGGAATCTCAGACAGTTATTATTACCAACAGTTCAGATGCAGATATCACTCTGAAGGCTTCAACCGCCAATGGATATGTGATCGCTGTTCCTGATGGTGAAGTGACTGTTCCGGCAGGAGGAACCCAGGAATTTACCATTACCCTGTCAGACACTTTAGAGGCAGGACGGGAATATACAGATACGGTTACCTTTACAGATACAGCCAATGAAGAAAATAAGGTAGCTGTTTCTGTTAGAGCAGTTGTACCAACAGAACCGGAAAAAAGCGATGTAGCTGCAGACAAGTCGGATCTGGATTTTGGAACTGTGATCGAGGGATATGCACAGGCCCCCGGCTCTCAGACAGTGAATCTTAAAAACAACGGAAAGGGAGCGGCAGTCCTTTCACCTCCGGTCAGCCAGAACGGAGAGGCTAAGTACTTTGACGTTACACTGGACAAAACAGATCTTCCGGCAGGAGAAACGGCGATTTTGACAGTTGTTCCAAAGACCGGACTGACAGCGGAAAGCTACAGTGAGAGTTTTACAGTTACAGATCAGACTACGGGAAACAAGATTGTGGTTACTGCAAGAATGACAGTAGCTCCTGTGAAGCACAGTTTAAGCGCATCTGTTTCTAAGTTGGAATTTGCGGCTGTGAAAAAGGGATATGGACAGATAGAAGCGCAGCAGATCACTGTGACAAACAATGGTAATGTGGCAGAAACTCTGGTTCAGCCTTCTGGCGGTAATTTTGAAGTAAGTCAGGTAGAAGCTTCTGCTCTGACAGTCCAGCCGGGCGGCTCTGTAAGTTTTACCGTAAGACCAAAGACAGGACTTGATGTAAATACTTATCAGGAAACCCTTAAGATTGCATCCCAGGCAGCGGAAGTTAGCGTTGCGCTGTCGTTCCAGGTAATTAAGGGAACGGCCACAATTAATAAGATCGAAACGCCAAAAGCCATTAAAGGCCTTCCAAACGGAACAAAGAAAAACGCAAAAGCTATGGGGCTTCCCGCTGTTGTTATCGGAACAAGCTCTGGAAGTATGAATGCTTCTGTTGTATGGGATGTAGAGAATTGTGAATATGATCCCTCCAGTACGCAGGAACAGACCTTTACTGTTAAAGGAAAAGTAAGACTTCCAGAAGGCGTTGACAATAATAATAATCTGACTCTTGAAACCACGATCCAGGTGAATGTAAAGGGGTATACCCCGAAACTGGCTTCTGCAGAAGATAATAAGGTGACTGGAATCGAATATAACGGCGTTTATACGACACAGTCCAAGATTTCCTTCGCAGCAGTAGGCGCAGGTATGGATAACACGGCTCCCAGAACAGGAGATACCCGTTATCTGCCAGTGACATGGAATGTGATTAACACCTATAACTTGAAACCGGATTCCTACAGCGCATCTTTTGGAATGGCAAAAAGCGGAGATTATACTCTTAAGGTAAACTTCCAGCTTCAGACCTATGATGGAAAGAACTGGCAGAGTGAAGAGAAATACGACACCAGAAAAGTACCCTTCACCATTTCAAAAGCAAAAGTAACTGCGCCGGGACAGAATCTTACACCTGCGGCAAACCGCAGAAACGCTGTAAAGACAGGCGATGATACGCCCATCGCAGGATTTGTGATTATCCTTGTTGTTGCAGTGGCTGCTATTGCAGGAGTGATTATCTACCGCAGAAAGAAATAAACAGAGATTTTCAGATCAGAAATAATTGCTAGCACTCATTTTAAATGAGTGCTAGTTTTTTCTTGACTTTTGTTAAAAAGGGTATTACTATATATCACAGAACAGAAATGAAAATCTTAAAGGAGTGTGGAAACTATGGCTGCAAAGCATGGTAACTTATCAATCAACAGTGAAAATATTTTTCCTATCATAAAAAAATGGCTTTATTCAGACCATGATATTTTTGTACGTGAGCTGGTGTCTAACGGATGCGATGCGATCACCAAGCTGAAGAAGCTTGAGGTAATGGGCGAATATACTTTTCCGGATGATTATAAGCCAGCCATTCAGGTTGTTGTAGATTCTGAGAAAAAAACTCTGAAATTTATCGACAACGGTATTGGTATGACTGCAGACGAGGTAGAAGAATATATTACTCAGATTGCTTTTTCAGGCGCAACAGAGTTTTTGGAAAAATATAAGGACAAGACAACAGATGACCAGATGATCGGTCATTTTGGACTTGGATTTTATTCTGCATTTATGGTTGCAGACGAGGTGCATATTGATACGCTTTCTTATAAAGAGGGAGCTGTCCCGGTACACTGGACCTGCGATGGAGGCACAGAATACGACATCCAGGATGGAAATAAAACTGCAGCAGGTACAGAGATTACTCTTTTCCTTAATGAAGAAAGCCTGGAATTTTGCAATGAATACCGTATGAGAGAGGTTCTTGAAAAATATTGTTCTTTCATGCCGGTAAACATTTATCTTTCTAAAGAAAACGCAGAACAGGAATATGAGACGATCGACGAGGCGGATCTCAGGGATGATGATGTAGTAGTAGAACATATTCATGAAGATGCAAAAACAGAAGAAAAAGAAAACGAGAACGGCGCGAAGGAGATTGTAGAGGTTTCTCCTGCAAGAAATCGTGTAAAGATCAATAAACGTCCGGTTTCCTTAAGCGATCCTAATCCACTTTGGATGAAACATCCCAATGAATGTACGGATGAGGAATATAAAGAGTTTTACCGCAAGGTATTTATGGATTATAAAGAGCCTCTGTTCTGGATCCATCTGAATATGGACTATCCTTTTAACCTTAAAGGTATTCTTTACTTCCCTAAGATCAATACAGAATATGATTCTATTGAAGGAACCATTAAGCTGTATAACAATCAGGTATTTATTGCAGATAACATCAAAGAAGTTATTCCAGAATTTCTTCTTCTTTTGAAAGGTGTGATCGACTGCCCGGATCTTCCTCTTAATGTGTCACGAAGCGCGCTTCAGAACGATGGATTTGTGCAGAAAATTTCCGAGTATATTTCTAAAAAGGTTGCAGACAAGCTCACTGGGATGTGCAAGACAGATAGAGAGTCTTATGAGAAATACTGGGACGATATCAGCCCCTTTATCAAATTCGGTTGTATTAAAGACGGCAAATTTGCAGACAAGCTTCATGACTTTATCCTGTTTAAAGATCTTGACAACAAATATCTGACTTTAAAAGACTTTACAGCTTTGAATAAAAAAGAAGAGCCTTGTGAAGAAACAGAAGAGAAGAAGGATGAAGATAAAAAAGATGAAGCAAAGGAACCGGAGAAAACCACACTTTTCTATGTGACAGATCCGGTACAGCAGAGCCAGTATATTAATATGTTTAAAGAGGCAGAAAAAAATGCTGTAATTCTTTCTCATAATATTGACACTGCATTTATTTCTCATCTGGAACAGAGGGATCAGACAATTCAGTTTAAAAGAATTGACGCGGATCTTACTGAGGAGCTGAAGGGAGAAGGCGCTGCAGATGAGGAAACAGCAAAAACGCTGACAGAGCTTTTCCGTAAATGCCTGAATAAGGAGAAACTGGAAGTTAGAGTTGAAAATCTGAAAAATGAATCTGTATCTGCTATGATGGTTCTTTCTGAAGAAAGCCGCCGTATGCAGGACATGATGAAAATGTATAATATGTACGGTATGGATCCGGGCATGTTTGGCGGACAGGAGACCCTTGTTCTGAATGCAAACCATCCGCTGGTACAGTATCTTGCGTCCAACCAGGAAGGCGAACACGCGTCTGTGATCTGTGAACAGCTTTATGATCTTGCTATGATCAGCCATAAACAGCTTTCACCGGAAGAAATGACAAAATTTGTACAGAGAAGCAATGAGATCCTTCTTCTTCTGACAAAATAAATAGAAACTTAGTATAAAATATATTATTTTCCTATTACACACAAAAGAATCCTGCATTTTTATGCAGGGTTCTTTTTATGAAAAAAATAATTTAGTAGTCTGAAAAATGATATTGACAAAGGGGTATATTGTTTTTATGCTATTCATGGATGGGTTCTATGTGAGAGGAAAATGAGAAGAGTGTATCACCTGATCAGGCAAATGGGAGTAACTTCAAAGTATAAAGGTTATTATTTTGTCGCAGACGCTGTAATGCTGTCTATGGAAGAACCGGATTATCCTTTGAAGATTACAAAAGATGTTTACCCACCGTTAGCAAGAAAATATAAATGCACACCAAATAATATCGAACATAATATCCGAACAGTTGTGAACATATGCTGGTTGGAGAATAAAGATAAAATGGATCTTATTGCCGGGCATTCTCTGGATTATAAACCCACCAACAGCGAATTTGTAGATATGCTGGCATATTATCTAAGCACAGAAAAATAACTGGTTTTTAAGATCATACAGTTTCGCTTACAATATTTTGACTGAGAAAGAACTTTTGTATAATCTGATCCCAGAGCTGCTCTGCCGACTTATCCATAGAAAAAGATTTTTGGAAGGTCCCTGTGGTGCATAAGAGAAAATTGTTTTTGTATTGGATATTCAGAAACAAGCTGCTGATATTGGCAAAGGCTGCGCTTTCTTCCTCACCTGTCAGCCTGGGAAGCTGAGAGGGCGTAAGCTGAAAAATGATCTTGAAATGAAGGGGAGTACGTTTACCTCGGATAACGGAAAAGCAGAATGGCTTGAGATCTTTCCATAAAGAATAGACCTGTCCCTTCTGGGTAAGGATATCCTGCATATCTGTATCAAAAAAAACTTTATTGAGCATTCCGTCAATGGAAAAGGTGTTAAAGGTTGTAATAGAGGCTTCTGCCATGGGAAAAGAATCAAAGGTATCTCCGATAAGAAGCTGGTTCATAAATCCTTTGACATCTGTGATTTTTAATGCAAGCATAATCTGGCTCCTTGTATGTTTTCTCTATTATAAAACAGAAATAAAAAAAAAGACAGAGTTTTTATAAAAAGCCTTTTCAAATAGAAAGCGATATGGTAATATAAATGTGGTATTTGATACTACATATAATGGAAAAGAGGACGAGATAATTGAGTTACAAAATTATTATAGATAGTTGCGGTGAATTTCTGACAGAGTGGAAGGAAGACGAACGTTTTGAATCAGTACCCCTTACATTGAATGTAGGCGGTGAAACAGTGATTGACGATGAGACTTTCGACCAGTCTTCTTTTTTGAAAAAAGTAGCGGCATGCCCGGATAGTCCGAAGTCTGCATGCCCGTCTCCAGAGAGATACATGAAAGCATATGACTGCCAGGCAGATCATATTTATGCAGTTACTCTTTCAGCAGAGCTTAGCGGATCTTATAATAGCGCTGTCCTTGGAAAAAATCTTATTCTGGAAGAGCAGCCGGAAAAGAAGGTTCATGTGTTTAATTCTAAATCTGCTTCAATAGGGGAAACTCTCATCGGAATGAAGATTCAGGAGTGTGAAGAAGCAGGCTGTTCTTTTGAGGAAACGGTAGAACAGGTGGAAGCGTATATTGAAGAACAGAATACATTTTTTGTACTGGACAATCTGGAGACACTTCGTAAAAACGGCCGTTTAAGCGGCGTAAAGTCTCTTGTGGCAAGCGCTCTGAAGATTAAACCAGTGATGGGAGCCACACCTGAGGGAACAATCTGCCAGTTTGATCAGGCAAGGGGAATGAACAAGGCTCTGGTAAAAATGGTTCAGCATATTGTGGATAAAACACAGAACAGTGAGAATAAGGCACTGGCAATTTCACACTGTAATTGTGCAGAACGCGCGGAACTTCTGAAGAATGCTCTTCAGGAGAAACTTTCTGTGAAGAGGATCGTTGTTTTAGATACAGCAGGAGTCAGCAGTATGTACGCCAATGACGGCGGTGTGATCGTAGCGATCTGAAACTATTGTACAGCGCTGTTGAAAGGATTGCACGAAGTAATTTGCTGTGGTATAATAAATTTCAGATTGCAGAAATGCGCAGAAGAAGACAGTATTTTACAGCGCGCATTCGCAGCAAGAACGCATCTGTGTTCTTGAATTATTACGGCAAAGGAGATATGGTAATGAGCCAAAAAAAAGTAGATAATTATAAAAAAAGCAAGGCTAACCGTTCCAAAGAACAAAAAAAAGAACTGTTTTATGACTGGCTGGAAAAGGTAGTCGGCGTTCTGGTCTGCGTTGCCCTTGTTGCATGGATCGGTTATTCTGTTTATGATAAGGTGGAAGAGAAAAAGGGTTCTGTTGTAACAGAAACGTCCGTAGATGTTTCTGCCCTTGAGAATTATTTATCCGAACTGGACGCAGATACTGTAGAATAAAAAAGAATAAGAATCATAATAACTTTAATAAGAAATCCCCGGCATCTGCCGGGGATTTCTTTGCGAGATAACTTATTATAATTTTGTAACATTAGCTGCCTGCATTCCGCGAGCGCCTTCTG
>NZ_CALFLA010000117.1 GCF_937880195.1 uncultured Blautia sp. | reverse complement strand
TGTTTAACAAGGCTCCGTACAGAAATGTTATTGTTCTTGGCCATGTACAGGATGAAAACGGACAGAAGATGAGTAAATCCAAAGGAAATGCAGTAGATCCTTTTGACGCTCTTGAAAAATACGGTGCAGACGCTATCCGCTGGTATTTCTATATCAACAGCGCTCCATGGCTTCCAAACCGTTTCCATGGCAAAGCAGTTGTAGAAGGACAGCGTAAATTTATGAGCACACTTTGGAATACTTATGCGTTCTTTGTGCTTTATGCAAATATTGATGAATTTGATCCGACGAAATATACTCTTGATTACGATCAGCTTCCTGTTATGGACAAATGGCTTTTAAGCAAGCTGAACTCAGTAGTAAAAGCTGTGGATGAGAATCTGGCAAACTACAGGATTCCTGAGAGTGCAAGAGCTCTCCAGGAATTTGTAGATGAGATGAGTAACTGGTATGTAAGAAGAAGCCGTGAGCGTTTCTGGGCGAAGGGAATGGAGCAGGATAAGATCAATGCCTATATGACTCTTTATACAGCCCTTGTGACAATCTCCAAGGCTGCAGCGCCTATGATCCCGTTTATGACAGAGGACATGTACCAGAACCTGGTAAGAAGTGTAGATAAGAATACACCGGAAAGTATCCATCTCTGTGATTTCCCTGAGGTAAAAACAGAATGGATCAACAAAGAGCTGGAAGAGGATATGGAAGCTCTTCTGAAAGTGGTTGTTCTTGGACGTGCGGCAAGAAATACGGCAAATATCAAAAACCGTCAGCCCATTGGTACAATGTATGTAAAAGCTGAGAAAGAAATGGATCAGTTCTACACAGACATTATTGCAGATGAGCTGAATGTAAAAGAGGTTAAATTTGCAAAAGATGTAGAATCCTTTATTTCCTACAGCTTTAAGCCGCAGCTTCGTACTGTGGGACCGAAATATGGTAAGCTTCTGGGCGGTATCCGTACAGCCCTTACAGAGCTTAACGGTACAGAAGCTATGAAGGAACTGAAGGAAACAGGACTTCTTACCCTGGATATTAACGGAAACAAAGTGGAACTGGCAGAGGAAGATCTTTTGATCGAGACAGCTCAGACAGAGGGTTATGTAACAGAGACAGACGGAGATACATCAGTCGTTCTTGACACAAACCTGACACCGGAGCTGATCGAGGAAGGCTTTGTACGTGAAATCATCAGTAAGATCCAGACAATGAGAAAAGAGGCTGGCTTTGAGGTTATGGATAAGATCTGTATTTATGCAAAAGATAATGAGCGTATTACAGAGCTGATGAACAATCATAAAGAAGAAATCATGTCAGAAGTTCTTGCAGAGAACATGGTACTCAATGAAACCGATGGCTATGTAAAAGAGTGGAATATCAATAAAGAAAATGTCGTTCTTGGCGTAGCCAGAAAGTAGGAGGAAAGAGGAAATGATTAACAAGCAGTTTAAAAAAGAGGCGTTTAAAGAAAGCGTAAAAGAAAATGTAAAGTTTCTGTACCGCAAAACTCTTGAGGAAGCTACTCAGGAGCAGATTTTTCAGGCAGTTAGCTATACAGTAAAGGACGTGATCATCGACGACTGGCTGGAGTCACAGAATGCATATCGCGAAAAAGACCCAAAGATCGTTTATTATATGTCCATGGAGTTCCTTATGGGACGCGCACTTGGAAACAATCTTCTGAACCTTACCGCTTATGATGAGGTAAAGGAAGCTCTTGAGGAGCTGGGCCTTGACCTGAATGTAATTGAAGACCAGGAGCCGGATCCAGCTCTTGGAAACGGCGGTCTGGGACGTCTGGCAGCATGCTTCTTGGATTCTTTGGCAACTTTGAACTACTGTGCATACGGCTGCGGTATCCGTTACCGCTACGGTATGTTCAAACAGCAGATCAAGGATGGTTTCCAGTATGAGGTTCCGGACAACTGGCTGAAAAACGGATATCCTTTTGAACTGCGTCGTCCGGAATATGCAAAGGAAGTGCATTTCGGCGGATATGTGCGCGTAGAGTACGATCAGGCTACCGGCACAAATAAATTCATCCATGAAGGATATCAGGCAGTAAAGGCAGTTCCGTTTGATATGCCTATCCTTGGATATAACAACAAGATCGTAAACACTCTCCGTATCTGGGACGCAGAGCCGATCGTTGACTTCGGACTGGATTCCTTTGATAAGGGTGACTACAAAAAGGCGGTAGAGCAGGAAAACCTTGCCCGCAATATCGTAGAGGTGCTTTATCCCAACGACAACCATATGGCAGGAAAAGAGCTTCGTCTGAAACAGCAGTATTTCTTTGTATCAGCCAGCCTTCAGGCAGCTATTGAGAAATACAAAAAAGACCATGACGATATCCGCAAGCTTTATGAGAAGGTTGTCTTCCAGATGAACGACACTCATCCTACTGTTGCAGTTGCAGAGCTTATGCGTATTCTTATGGATGAAGAAGGTCTTGGATGGGACGAGGCATGGGAGATCACTACAAAGTGCGTGGCATATACAAACCATACGATCATGTCCGAGGCGCTGGAAAAATGGCCTATCGAGCTGTTCTCCAGACTTCTTCCCCGTGTATACCAGATCATTGAGGAGATCAACAGAAGATTTATCCTTGATATCCAGGCAAAATATCCGGGCAACTATGAAAAGATCAAAAAAATGGCTATCATTTATGACGGTCAGGTAAAAATGGCTCACCTTGCCATCGTAGCAGGATTTTCCGTAAACGGCGTTGCAAGACTGCACACAGAGATCCTGAAAAACCAGGAGCTGAGAGACTTCTACGAAATGATGCCGGAGAAATTCAATAATAAGACAAACGGTATCACACAGAGACGTTTTCTGCTTCATGGAAACCAGCTTCTTGCAAACTGGGTAACAGACCATATCGGACCGGAATGGATCACAGACCTTTCTCAGATCAGTAAACTGAAACTTTATGTGGATGACGAGAAAGCGCAGCAGGAGTTCATGAACATTAAATACCAGAACAAGGTACGCCTTGCAAAATATATTCTGGAGCATAACGGCGTTGAAGTTGATCCTCGTTCTATCTTTGACGTTCAGGTTAAGAGACTTCACGAGTACAAGCGTCAGCTTCTGAACATCCTTCACGTTATCTATCTGTACGATCAGATCAAACTTCACCCGGAGATGGACTTCTATCCAAGAACATTTATCTTCGGTGCAAAGGCTTCTGCAGGTTATCATACTGCAAAGAAGATCATTAAACTGATCAATTCTGTTGCAGATGTTGTAAATAACGACAAGTCCATTAACAATAAGCTGAAGGTTGTATTTATTGAGAACTACCGTGTATCTAACGCAGAGATGATCTTTGCTGCAGCGGACGTTTCCGAGCAGATCTCTACAGCAAGTAAAGAGGCTTCCGGTACAGGAAACATGAAGTTCATGCTGAACGGCGCTCCTACACTGGGAACTATGGACGGCGCTAACGTGGAGATCGTTGAGGAAGTAGGAGAGGAGAACGCATTCATCTTTGGTCTCAGCTCTGATGAAGTTATCAATTATGAGAACAATGGCGGCTATGATCCTAATGTGATCTACAACACAGACGGCGAGATCCGTCAGGTGCTTATGGAGCTGATCAATGGAACCTTCTCCAAAGATACAGAGCTGTTCCGCGATCTGTACGATTCTCTTCTTACAACAAAGAATACAGACCGTGCAGACAGATACTTCATCCTGGCAGACTTCCGTTCCTATGCGGCAGCGCAGAAGCGTGTGGAAGAGGCTTATCGTGATGAAAAACGCTGGGCTCGTATGGCAATGATGAATACTGCATGCAGCGGCAAATTCACATCTGACAGAACTATCCAGGAGTATGTAGATGATATCTGGCATCTGGATAAGGTTATGATCGAGACAAAATAAATAAGACAGTTTGGGGCAGCCGTAAGGGCTGCCTCCTTTTTTGCATGTTTAACAGAAGTTTATCGTGGGATTTTTAGGGTTTCTCCGGCAAAGATCAGGTCAGGGTCAGCAATATGATTAAGCAGGACCAGCTTTTGGACAGTGGTATGATATTTTTCTGCAATAGCTGAAAGGGTATCGCCGGGGCGGATGGTATATAAGAAGAAATCAGGGCTTTCATGCTCTGGCGTTTCCGTCTCAGGAGGCAGGTTGCAGTTGGACTTTGGCCGTACAGGATATGTTTTATAAAATACGTCAAGATCTACGTCCCCGGAAATTCCCGGAACCCGTCCTTTGGAGCTGTACTGCCAGCCAATTCCCACAGAGGGCCGAAGGGCTTCTACAAGAACTCCCTGGTCATTGGAAGGATAGGAGGCCAGCCAGTAATCATAGGGAAGGCTTTCTGTATCAAGAACATGGGAATACCAGTCGAGATTGCAGTAGATTCCAAAAAGATAACCTCCGGCAAGAATAACCCGGCGGAAGGCCTTTACAATTTTTGTAATGGCAGAGGCGCCAAGAGCCCTCTGGCGGGACCATTCCAGATCATAAAATACAGGAAAGTCAAGAGCGCGGTTGTTCAGTGTCCTGAGTACAGCTTCCGCTTCTTCATAGGCTTGTGTTTCATTTAGGGCATAGCTGTATTTGTAAACGCCGATTTTTAACTTCTGATCTCGAAATCCTTTATAATTTTTTAAAAATGTAGGGTCGGGGCTGTTGTCAGACTGGGTAATGCGGAGTATGGCGGCTCTGATTCCGGCCTCCCTTACCTTGGCATAATCCGTAACAGGATTATAGGCGCTTACGTCAATTCCTTTTATTTCCATAAAAACCTCAGAGTTTCAGATGTTTCTTATAGGATATGCAGATCCGGACATGTTGCTATTTTTTACGGGGGGGGTATAATGGGATTATAAAAAATTTAAGGAGGCAAATCATGAGAAAGAAGTTTTTAGCAGTGCTTTTGTCGGCAGCTATGGTATCGGGCTCTTTTGCCCCGGTTTATGGCGCGGATTTTTCTGACGGAGGAGCGGCGGTTACAGAAGCGTTGTCAGAGGAAATGACAGAAGAGACAGCAGAAGAGACTCCAGTGGAAGAGTCAGCTGAAGAAGAAATTTTTTCAGACCAGTCTGCAGACACAGAGGAGTCTGTTACGGAGGAGGAAATCCAGGAAGGGTTTGAAGCTGAGGGAACAGAGGAAGAGACAGATTCCCAGGAAGATGTTGCTTTTACAGAGGAGGAAAGCGCCATTCTGGAAGAATCGGAGGTACAGGAAGAAACAGAGCAGCTTTTTGCTGACGAAGATGCGGCAGAAGCAGCCGGGGCTGAGGAGGCTGGCGTGGAAGTTACAGGTCTACGGATATCAGGATACTTCTATAATAAAGTTTACAGAGTTTCCATGTATCCTACCAGGGACGAGGTATATGACGATGGAAACGGTCTGCTCTGCGGATTAGGTATAGTAGTCTGTTTATCTAACGGAAAACAGGCTTCCAGAGGCTTTGGGAATGACAATCCGATCAAAAAAGGAGTGGAGCAGTGTTATTTTGAACTGCTTGGACAGAAAGTATATGTAGGGCTCTGTGATGAGGCAGGTAAGGTATATTCTCCGGGAAAGATCCATGAGCTTCCTGCAGGAACATACAGACTTAAATGCTGGACAGACAATGGAACTGAGGCGTATGCAGATGAGATGGACCCGGAAAATACAATTACTTTTTTAAGTAAGGATGAAGAGGCTGAAAACTGGAATGGAAGCAGAACACAGGTTACTCTGCAGCCGGGAGAAACGAAATATTACAAGCTTACGCCTAAAAAAACAGCAAGATATAAAATCATTGGCCTGTCCTCGCTTACAGGAAAGATTGAAGCAGGAAATGCATGGGACACCAGCAGATATCTGCAGGCAGGCGCTCCGTATACGGTTGTTGTAAAAAATGAGACAAGTGCGGCAGTAACAGAAACAATGGAACTTCAGGAAACTAACCTTATGGTAAATAAGATGGAGCTGGTAAGCCCATCCAGGATTTATTACCTGAGAGATTGGACAGGAGGAGTGGGAGAGAATTTCTGCACAGATCCTGAGGTAAAAGAATACCTTTCCAATGTGATTGTAAAACTGACTTACGAAGACGGCTTTTCAGAAAACGTAGGGGTTGCAACAAACACCACCCATGCAGATTATTATGTGGAGCCTTGGATGATGTTTCCGGGAGAAGGAGACGCCCCAGATGTAATATCTTACAGACTTAGAGGGGAAAATGCAACGATAGCTTGCTATGACATACCGATTATTTTGGTCCAATCTCTGGATATTCAGAAGTATGCGGACATCAAGTTAAACGGAAACTCCTTCGTTTATAATGGTAAAGCAGTTACTCCTTCTGTAGATATTTCCATGAGCGGTATCAGACTGAGGCCAAATAAGGATTATACGGTTACTTATAAGAATAATGTTTATCCGGGAACAGCAACCATGCAGATCACTGGAAAAGGGGTTTATGAAGGCGCTGTTACAAAAACATTTAACATAAGTGACGCAGACCTTAAGAATGCAGAGGTTAAGATCAGCGGAACATCCTTTGCCTATAACGGAAAGGCTGTGACTCCTTCGGTGACTGTTGCCATGAATGGAAACTTACTGAGAGAGAACACAGATTATACAGTGACTTACAAAAATAATGTTTATCCGGGAACGGCGACAGTGCAGATCACCGGAAAAGGACACTGTAAAGGAAGCGTTACAAAAACATTCAGCATAGACTTTGCAGCTCCCAAAATGGTTTCTGCAAAAGTATCAGGAAGTCACGTAAAGGTAAACTGGAAAAAGACAGTCGGAGCCAGGGGATATTATGTTTACAGAAAGATTCCGGGAAAGAACTGGTCTAAAATTAAAACGATCAACTCTGGAAATACAGTAACATTTACTGACAGAAATGCAGGAAAGAACAGGAGATATATTTATACAGTACGTGCTTTTTGCAAAAACGGATCAAGAATAATCACAAGTGGTTATGACAGTAAGGGTGTTTCTGTTACTATTCCTCTTGCAGCGCCGAAGCTTGTTTCTGCAAAAGCAACAGCTTATAACCGTATTAAGATTACCTGGAAAAAGGTAAACAATGCCAGAGGATATATGGTTTACCGCAAGGAAAACAATGGTTCATGGAAGAGAATTGCTACGATCAAGAATAACAAAACAGTAGCTTACATGGACAAAAAGGCTGTTCCTGGAACAAAATATACATACACAGTCCGGGCATATCAGTCAAATGGACTTGGAACATATCAGGGAAAATATAATACAAGAGGCATTTCTGCAAAAACATCTTTAAGCGCGCCAAAGCTTGTTTCTGCAAAGAAGGCAGGCAGAAATGTACAACTGAGATGGAAAAAGAGCGCCGGCGCTCAGGGATATTATGTTTACCGTAAACTTCCGGGAAAGAAATGGACACTTGTAAAAACTATTACAAAAGGCTCTGTAGTTGCTTTTACAGACCGCGGGGCAGGGCGTAACAGGAAATATATATATACAGTTCGCGCATACCGTAAAAACGGAAATAAAATTATTAAAAGCAGTTACAATAAAAAGGGAATCAAGATAAAGTGATTTCGATTTGATAACTGAAAAAACATAAACAAAATTCCCGCCGCATAGGATATGTAAAAGAGACCGAAAAGGGAAATGGATCATGACATATCTTTGGGGCGGGATGATTTTAATGGGAATTATATATGGCGCCTTTGCAGGAAATCTGCAGGCGGTAACAGAGGCTGTGGTTTCTTCTGCGGGAGAGGCTGTCAGCCTCTGTATTACTATGGCTGGAATTACTGCCATGTGGACAGGGATTATGAAAATTGCAGAAAACACAGGCTTGGTAACATCTCTGGCAGAAAAAATGCGTCCGGTTCTTCGGTTTCTTTTTCCGGGGCTAGACCCGGAATCCCCGGCAGGTCATTATATTTCCCTGAATTTTTTGTCAAATCTGTTTGGGATATCATGGGCCAGCACCAGCGCAGGGCTGCGCGCCATGAAGGAGCTGGACAGACTGAGAAGAAGTAAGGAGAAAGGAACTGAAAAAGAAAAAACAGGAGAGGCCACAGCAACAAAAGAAATGTGTACTTTTTTGATCATTAATGTTTCCTCCTTGCAGCTGATCCCTATGAATCTTATAGCTTACCGGGCAAAATACGGAAGTACAGATCCGGCGGCGATTGTAGGTCCCGGAATACTGGCTACAGGGATCAGCACAATAGCGGCAGTGATCTTCTGCAAAATCATGGACAGAAAAAAGGGGCGGTCTACACCCCTTTAAACTCTCTGACATATTTTTCTATGTGACGCTGTATAACAGGCATCTGTGCGGCAGTGTCCGGGTCAGAATAAGGAATCCTTTTTACCAGACGGCTGACATAATTGTTTTCTTCCACAATATCCATGCTTTCCCGGAAATTCAGATCAAACACATGAACAATATACGATACCCAGTAATCCATTTTTGTAACCCGGTCGGAGGATAAGATGGTACTGTCTTGAAAAATCGTATCATAAACCTTTGGGGAAATCTTCAAAGCGCCGATTTCTTCTCCTTCCATTCCCATAAAGGTAGGAAGAGCATCCTCAAGTTTTACACGGAAATTATCAAGTTTATCCGCATCCCGGATCAGCCTTGCGTGAAACAGCGTACGGGGATCCGAGATTCCTTCCAGGATAAAATCACTGTGCTTTGCAACAGCAGTACGTATGATATCATCATAGGAATCTTCTTTTACAAAACGCCGTATCATTCCTTCCTCAAACAAAATCTGAACCCCATATGCGGCATGGTTCATGGTAGTCGGTTCAAAACTGTTAAATCTTTTTAGCTGTTCAAAACGTCCAATATCATGAAGAAGAGCGATGATCTCTGCCAGAGAGGTGTCTTCCTGATTTAGGTTCATACGGCGGCAGACTTCCCGGGCTTTATCTACAACGCCGTAAGTATGGACGATCTTTAAGCGGATTTTATCATTTGTCTGGTCGTATTCCTTCAGATATTCCTGAAAGGCATGGGCTGCTTTTTGGTAATCCATAATCCTGTTCCTTCTATAAAAGTTTTTCTTTGATTTCTTCGCAGATATGGCGGCTGTGAGCCTGGTCCTTAAACTGGAAATAAGATTTTCGCATTTCCTCATACTGAGGCTTCAGCCGGAAATCGTTTTTGATCTGTTCTTCCAAAAGGGTGAGAAGCTGTTCCTCGTTTTCTGCTCTGTCGCCGAAAAGCTCTGTTTTCATATCCAGATAGCTTCCATGGGCTTCGTCGTATTTATCCAGGTCAAACTGATAAAAGAGAGAGGGCTTATCCTGATAAAGGACGTCCCAGCATACGCTGGAATAGTCTGTGATCAGCATTCGGCAGCGCATCAGCATTTCATTTACAGCCACTTCACCAAAGGAGATCAGATGGATGCGGTGGCTTTTGGACTGGAACTGATCGGAATATTCCTGGAATTTTGCGTGAAGATAGAAATTAATCTCCAGATCATATTTTTCCAGGATGTCTGCAAGCCTCCGGGAATTTAGAAGGCTCATGTAGCTGCGGAAATAATCGCTTTCTTCAAAATCCTTATCCGGCACAGAATCAAGCCAGTTCCTCCAGGTAGGCATAATAAGAATTTCCCGTTTGCCCTGAGAATTGTCTTTCAGTACGTCCCAGCGGGGAAGACCTGTATTAATTACCTCCTCCGGTTCATAACCAAAATTATCTACGATAATCTTCTTTTCTGCATTGGTGGAAACAACAAACAGGTCGCTGCCGCCCTTCTGACCCTTTCCATAAAAATTATCTACGCGTTTCAGGGCAATGACGCCATGCTGCAGGAAGACAAAGGGGATCTTCTTGATGTCGCGGTTAAAAACACTGTGACGGCTCTGGAGAGGGTAGGTGTGATATCTGGAGTCTGAGCTGACAATAAGGTCAGCGGCCAGAAGATAACACATATGGCGGATGCTCATAAAATCCAGAACATGATCTTTATATGGCGCCAGTTTGCTTCTGTCAGGAGAATCCTTTGTTATAATATAGTAAATATTCTTTTTTAGGTATGCTTCTTCATTCTCGTCCATGCAGTGCTTAAAGAAGTAATAGCCGTTGTCCTGGGCCATGGAAGAAAATTTTTCACATACAAGAAGGATGTGCTTCTTTTTCCAGTATGGTTTGGCGATCCGGTAAAGGAACATGGAAAGAAATTCCTTAAAGACAATGTCCAGTCCGTCATAGGGATTTTTTTCACGGTAGGTAAACGCCAGCTTTCTCGCAGCAGTATAATAGGGAAAAAGGAAAAAGTTCTTTTCTCCCGGTAAAGATCTGTTGTACAAAAATTTCAGGAACATTCGGAAAGGAGTGTTCATGGTAATGGAAACCTTTCCGGTATTTCCGGTAATGGAATCTTTAAGATGTACGTCCACGCCCCAGTAAAGGCTTTTCCACTGAATTTTGTTAAAATCCAGTAAGGCAGTTACCCGAAGCATATTTCCCCGGCGTTTGGTGGAAATTGTTTCAAAATCATATGCTGCTGCATCGCTGGCAAGCTTGCTTCGAAATGCCAGTTCTGTTTTTGTATATTCATAATTTCCGGTTTCCAGATCGAAACAGATGCGGAGCTTTCCCCGGGGCATCTTGAAGGAGCGGAGATTACAGCTGTGGCTTAATTCAAGATAGTGGTTACGGCTGCAGAGAGCGGCGCAGAAAAAGTCCTCCATATTAACTTTGCCGGCTGCGATTCCCACATATTCTACAGGAAGAACATCAGGGGAAGGGGAAAGCCAGAGGTTTTGGGCAAACAGTCGGTATCTGTCTGCCAGAACAGAAGGGGGAGTTTCTTCTTTTAGTGCATAAAGCTGTTTCTCCCCGTCCTGGATACATTCTATAAAGAAGCAAAAGGTGACTTTTTTTCCAAAGGTAACTTCTTCCTTAAGAGGAGAAAGATCCAGAAGGAAGGAAGAATCTTCTAAGGGACAGAAGGAAAGCTGTTCTGGCGTTGAATCATTTTCTTTTTGAATAAGGAAGCGAATACTGTCCTTCTGTGCGGCAGAGGGCAATTCTATGGTAAGGGTAAGGCTGCTGTCAGCAGACTGGGCTTTTTTTATGTTCAGAATGCCTTTACATTTATTCAGCAGGGGAAATCCCGGATATTTTTGATTTGTAATGCTCATAAGTCCTCCATATCAATGACGGCGCAGCAAAGACGCCGTAAAATAAAAACTGCTGTTTGAAACATTACATAATTATAACATGAGTGTAACAAATTTTAAATATTTTTAATCGTAAAAAAACGATTTTTTTTAAATAAATCTCTTGACACAGTGTTTAACCCATGATATTCTATTCCAGAACGCTGCCGAAGACAGTAGGTGCCGTAAGGCATAAGGATCAAAACGCCTACCGAGGACTTAGTATTCTGATAAGATTACAGGAGACCTTACTGTCATGGTACAGTGAGGCTTTTTTTATCTCAGTATCCATTGCAACGGCGGTATATCAAAATCTATAAGGAGGTGTACCATTTATGGCAAAAGTAGAACTGAAACAACCAATCGTAGAAGAAATTGCAAACAGCATTAAAGACGCTCAGTCTGTAGTTCTTGTAAACTACAGTGGTCTTACTGTTGAGCAGGACACTATTCTGCGTAAGGAATTAAGAGAAGCTGGTGTTCAGTACAAAGTTTACAAAAACACAATGATGAAACGTGCTTTTGAAGGAACAGACTGCGAGAGCCTTTCCAAACATCTGGAAGGTACAAACGCACTGGCAATCTCTTCTACAGATGCGACAGCACCTGCTAGAATCCTTGCTAAATATGCGAAACAGTTCCCGGCTCTGGAGCTTATCGCAGGTGTAGTTGAGGGCAACTACAATGATCAGGCTGGTATCCAGGCACTTTCTCAGGTTCCGTCCAGAGAAGAGCTCCTTGGAAAACTTCTTGGAAGCATTCAGTCTCCGATCACAAACTTCGCTCGTGTGCTTAATCAGATTGCAGAGGCACAGGGAGAAACCGCAGCAGCGGCAGAATAAATTTCAAAAAATAATATTATATGGAGGGAATTTAAAATGGCAAAATTAACAACAGAAGAATTTATTGCAGCAATCAAAGAGTTATCTGTATTAGAGTTAAATGAACTTGTAAAAGCTTGTGAGGAAGAGTTCGGCGTATCCGCAGCAGCAGGCGTTGTAGTTGCAGCAGCAGGCGGCGCAGCAGAAGCAGCTGAAGAGAAAGACGAGTTCGATGTAGAGCTTACAGAAGTAGGCCCGAACAAGGTTAAAGTTATCAAAGTTGTTCGTGAAGTAACAGGACTTGGTCTGAAAGAAGCTAAGGCTGTAGTTGACGGCGCTCCGAAGGTAGTTAAAGAGGGCGCATCCAAGGCTGAGGCTGAGGACATCAAGACTAAACTTGAGGCAGAGGGAGCTAAGATCACTCTGAAATAATTCGGTTTGTACAAAAGATACGCGCAGGAACGCTTTGGTGTTCCTGCGTTTTCTTTTGCTTATAAAAAATTTTGAAAAAATAACATTTCAGGTTGACAGGTTGACAGCAGTGTGTTATAGTGAAAAATGCTATATTATGGCAAGATATGCCTGTTTGCCTAAAATTGTAGACAGGATCATGTTGTAATAAATAAAAAAACAGGGGTGAAACGTCAATGGAAAAAAACAGAATTCGTTCTGTAAAAACTGGAAAAAGCATGCGCATGAGCTACCAGAGACAAAAAGAAGTCCTGGAAATGCCGAATCTGATCGAAGTCCAGAAAGATTCCTACAAATGGTTCCTCGACGAAGGGTTAAAAGAAGTATTTGATGATATTTCTCCAATCGGGGATTATGGCGGAAAGCTTAGTCTGGAGTTCATCGACTTTACATTTGACGCAAAGGATGCGAAGTATACAATTGAGCAGTGTAAAGAACGTGACGTGACTTACGCCGCACCTTTGAAGGTTCGAGTGAGACTGATTAACAAGGAAACAGAAGAGATCAACGAACACGAGATTTTCATGGGAGACCTTCCGTTAATGACGGAAACAGGTACATTTGTCATCAACGGAGCAGAGCGTGTCATCGTAAGCCAGTTGGTACGTTCCCCTGGAATCTATTATGCAATCGCACATGATAAAGTTGGTAAAAGGTTATTTTCCAGTACCGTAATCCCCAACAGAGGTGCATGGCTGGAATATGAGACAGATTCCAATGATGTATTTTATGTTCGAGTAGACAGAACCAGAAAGGTTCCGATCACTGTGCTGATTCGTGCCCTGGGTATCGGCACCAACGCGGAAATCGTAGACCTGTTTGGTGAAGAACCTAAGATTCTTGCCAGCTTCACAAAAGATACTTCCACCAACTATCAGGAAGGTCTTCTGGAGCTGTACAAAAAGATCCGTCCAGGCGAGCCGCTGGCAGTAGAGAGCGCAGAGAGCCTGATCATGGCAATGTTTTTTGATCCGAGAAGATACGATCTTGCCAAAGTCGGACGTTACAAATTTAATAAGAAGCTTCATTTTAACAAGAGAATTGTGGGACATAAGCTTGCAGAGGCAGTTGTGGATCCTTCTACAGGCGAGATCCTTGCAGAGGAAGGCGCAAACGTAACAAAAGAGCTGGCTGACAGGATTCAGAACAGCGCTGCTCCTTTTGTATGGATCCAGGGTGAGGAAGACCGTAAGATCAAGGTACTTTCCAACCTTATGGTAGATCTTTCTGCTCATGTTGAGCTTGACTGTGATCCGAAAGACTTAGGTGTTACAGAATTAGTATATTACCCTGTTCTCCAAAAAATTCTGGAAGAAAATGACAGCCTGGAAGATATTAAGGATGCTATTCGCAGAGATATCCATGATTTGATTCCGAAACACATTACAAAAGAAGACATCCTGGCTTCCATTAACTATAATATGCATCTGGAGTACGGCCTTGGAAACGATGACGACATCGACCATCTGGGCAACCGCCGTATCCGTTCTGTTGGAGAGCTTCTTCAGAACCAGTACCGTATCGGTCTTTCCAGACTGGAGAGAGTGGTACGTGAGCGTATGACTACACAGGACACAGAGAATATTTCTCCGCAGTCCCTGATCAATATTAAGCCTGTAACAGCGGCAGTGAAAGAATTTTTCGGTTCTTCACAGCTTTCTCAGTTCATGGATCAGAACAACCCTCTTGGCGAGCTGACCCATAAGAGACGTCTGTCTGCCCTGGGACCAGGAGGTCTGTCACGAGACAGAGCCGGATTCGAGGTTCGAGACGTTCACTACTCTCATTATGGACGTATGTGTCCTATCGAGACTCCTGAGGGTCCGAACATCGGTCTTATCAACTCTCTTGCATCCTATGCAAGAATCAACCAGTACGGTTTCATTGAGGCTCCGTACAGAAAGATTGATAAGGCGGATCCGTCTAATCCAAGAGTAACAGACGATGTTGTTTATATGACAGCAGATGAGGAAGATAATTACCACGTAGCGCAGGCCAACGAGCCTCTGGATGCAGATGGACATTTTATCCATAAGAATGTATCCGGTCGTTTCCGCGAGGAGACGCAGGAATACGAGAAACAGGTGTTTGATTACATGGACGTATCTCCTAAGATGGTATTTTCCGTTGCTACAGCCCTGATTCCGTTCCTGCAGAACGACGACGCCAACCGTGCGCTGATGGGATCCAACATGCAGCGTCAGGCGGTTCCGCTTCTTACTACAGAGGCTCCTGTGGTAGGAACCGGTATGGAAACAAAGACAGCTGTTGACTCCGGTGTATGCGTCGTAGCTAAAAAAGCCGGTACAGTACTTCGTTCCACATCAACAGATATCAGCATTAAGAATGATGACGGAACAAAGGACGATTACCATCTGACAAAATTCCTCAGAAGTAACCAGAGTAACTGCTATAACCAGAAGCCTATCGTGTTCCAGGGAGAGCATGTAGAGGCAGGACAGGTAATTGCAGACGGTCCGTCCACTGCTAACGGAGAGCTTGCCCTTGGTAAGAACCCGCTGATCGGATTTATGACCTGGGAAGGTTACAACTACGAGGATGCTGTCCTTTTAAGTGAAAAACTTGTTCAGGACGATGTGTATACATCTGTCCATATTGAAGAATATGAAGCAGAAGCAAGAGATACCAAGCTGGGACCGGAAGAGATCACAAGAGACGTTCCGGGTGTGGGCGACGATGCGTTAAAGGATCTGGACGAGCGCGGAATCATCCGTATTGGAGCTGAAGTTCGTGCGGGAGATATCCTGGTTGGTAAAGTAACTCCTAAGGGAGAGACAGAGCTTACTGCTGAGGAGCGTCTGCTCCGCGCGATCTTTGGAGAAAAAGCAAGAGAAGTGCGCGACACCTCTCTCAAGGTTCCTCACGGCGAGTACGGTATTATCGTAGACGCCAAGGTATTTACAAGAGAGAACGGAGACGAGCTTTCACCGGGAGTAAACCAGTCCGTACGCATTTACATTGCGCAGAAACGTAAGATTTCTGTAGGTGACAAGATGGCCGGACGTCATGGTAACAAGGGTGTTGTTTCCCGTGTACTTCCTGTAGAAGACATGCCGTTCCTTCCTAACGGACGTCCGTTGGATATCGTACTGAACCCTCTTGGCGTGCCTTCCCGTATGAACATCGGACAGGTGCTTGAGATACACTTAAGTCTTGCTGCTAAAGCTCTTGGATTTAATGTGGCAACTCCAGTATTTGACGGCGCTAACGAGAACGACATCCAGGATACTCTGGAGCTTGCAAATGATTATGTAAACATTGAGGACTTTGAGGAGTTCCGTGCAAAATACCAGGATACTCTTGCTCCTGATGTTATGCAGTATCTGGATGAGAACAAGGCCCACAGAAGCCTGTGGAAAGGTGTTCCGATTTCCAGAGACGGTAAGGTTCGTCTTCGCGACGGACGTACCGGAGAATATTTTGACAGTCCGGTAACTATCGGACACATGCACTACCTGAAACTGCACCATCTGGTAGACGATAAGATCCATGCACGTTCTACAGGTCCATACTCCCTGGTAACACAGCAGCCTCTGGGCGGTAAAGCTCAGTTCGGCGGCCAGCGTTTCGGAGAGATGGAGGTTTGGGCTCTGGAGGCATATGGAGCATCTTATACACTGCAGGAGATTCTGACTGTGAAGTCAGACGATGTAGTAGGTCGTGTGAAGACTTATGAAGCAATTATCAAAGGTGATAATATTCCTGAGCCGGGAATTCCAGAATCCTTTAAGGTTCTGCTGAAAGAGCTGCAGTCTCTTGGTCTTGATGTTAAGGTTTTAAGAGACGACAATACTGAGGTAGAGATCATGGAAACTGTGGATTACGGCGATACAGATCTTCGTTCCGTGATCGAAGGCGACAGACACAACAGAGACAGAGATCAGGAGTCCTTCGGTAAACACGGTTATACACAGCAGGAGTTCGATGGTGAAGAACTTGTAGATGTGGAAGAGGAAGACGAGGAAGAAGGAGAAGACTTCTTTGACTTCGACGGAACTCTTGATGACGAAGAATAGAAAGGGGAAAGAATACATGGCAGAAACAACCAA
>NZ_CALFLA010000116.1 GCF_937880195.1 uncultured Blautia sp. | reverse complement strand
TAGGTTAATTATAGATAATAATCAAAAAAATGAACACCCCTCTGAGGTAGAATGAAGGATCTTGGTGGTATTATGAGGGAGACAGGTATAAAAAAAGGTGGTCAGGCCATATTCAACTTTTTCTTTTTCTTTCATATGCTAGGAAGGAAGAGAAAAGGAGTAAGTGATTTATGAAAAGTAAAAAAAGACTGGCGGCGGCATTACTTGCCGCACTTCTGGCAGTATGCGCCCTGCCCTGCGCTGTGATGGCAGACAAAAAAGAGAAGCCTCTTAAAAAAGTAACCTTAAACGAGGTTGCTCATTCCATCTTTTATGCCCCGCAGTATGTAGCCATTGAAAAGGGATATTTTAAAGAAGAGGGGCTGGATGTGGAGCTGGTGACAGGGTTTGGCGCGGATAAGGTTCTGACAGCGTTGATCTCAGGAGAAGCGGACATTGGCTTTATGGGAGCAGAGGCTTCTGTTTACGCATATCAGGAAGGGGCAACAGACCCTGCAGTGAATTTTGCCCAGCTTACCCAGCGGGCGGGAAATTTCTTGGTGGCGCGAGAAGAAATGCCGGATTTTCAGTGGTCTGATCTGAAGGGAAAGAAAGTGCTTGGAGGAAGAAAAGGTGGTATGCCGGAAATGGTTTTTGAGTATATCTTAAAACAAAACAATCTGGATCCTAAGAAGGATCTTTCCATAGACCAGAGCATTGATTTTGGCTCTACGGCGGCAGCTTTTGCAGGAGAGACTTCTTCTGATTTTACGGTAGAGTTTGAACCCTCTGCAACAGCTCTTGAAAAAGAAGGAACCGGTCATGTGGTGGCTTCTCTGGGCGTGGATTCAGGATACGTGCCTTATACTTCCTACAGCGCAAAAACAAGTTACCTGGAAAAGAATCCAGAAATCATACAGAGCTTTACAAATGGTCTGCAAAAGGGAATGGAATTTGTACAGATTCATACTCCTGGGGAGATTGCGGAGGTGATCGCGCCTCAGTTTCCGGAAACAGATATGGAAACACTGACAACTATTGTAAAGCGATATTATGATCAGGACACTTGGAAAGAAAATCTGATTTTTGAAGAAAAAAGCTTTGACCTTCTTCAGGATATTCTTGAGGATGCCGGAGAGCTTGAAAAAAGAGTTTCCTATGATGAGCTTGTTATTACGGAATACGCAGAAAAAGCGGCAGAATGACAGGAATCTTAGAAATTTAATATTGACACTTTTTTTCTCCTGTGACACTATAAGATGAGAAAATAAAAGGAGAAAAAATATGTCGGGAAAAAGAGAATGCGGCGTGCTGCTGCCAATTAGCAGCCTGCCGTCTAAATATGGAATCGGATGTTTTTCTAAAAGCGCTTATGAATTTGTAGATGCCCTAAAGGCTGCGGGACAGAGCTGTTGGCAGATTCTTCCCCTGGGTCCTACCAGCTATGGCGATTCGCCCTATCAGAGCTTTTCTACTTTTGCAGGAAATCCTTATTTTATCAGTTTGGAGGATCTGATCGAAGAAGGAGTGCTTACAAAAAAAGAGTGCGATGCTGCAGATTTTGGCGCAGATCCCTCCAGTGTGGATTATGCGAAGATTTATCAGAGCCGTACAGGACTTCTGAGAAAAGCTTATGAAAGAAGTAAGATTGCAGAAAATAAGGATTTTCAGCAATTCCAGCAGGAAGAAGCCTGGTGGCTGAAAGATTATGCTCTTTTTATGGCCGTGAAGCAGCGGTTTGACGGAAAGCCCTGGGGAGAATGGGCGGAGGATATCCGTCTCCGGTGGCAGAACGCTTTGGATTATTACAGAGAAGAACTTTATTTTGAAATTGAATTTCAGGAATATATGCAGTTTAAGTTCAGAGAACAGTGGATGAAACTGAAGGCTTATGCTAATAAACAGGGAATCAGGATCATTGGGGATATTCCGATCTACGTTGCCATGGACAGCGCTGACACCTGGGCAAGCCCGTGGCTGTTTAAGCTGGATGAAAAAAATTGTCCTACACAGGTTGCCGGCTGTCCGCCGGATGGATTTTCTGCCACAGGCCAGCTCTGGGGAAATCCCCTTTATAACTGGGAGGTTCACAAAAATACCGGCTATGAGTGGTGGATCCGTCGTATCGAGCATTGCTTCCGTCTTTATGATGTGGTTCGAATCGATCATTTCCGGGGCTTTGACGAATATTATGCCATTCCTTACGGAGATGAGACTGCCGAGTTTGGCTGGTGGGAAAAGGGACCGGGAATTGAGCTTTTCCGGGCAATTTCCGCCCGCCTTGGGGAACGGGATATCATTGCAGAGGATTTGGGATATATGACGGAAACAGTGAAGCAGCTTGTAAAAGAAAGCGGCTATCCGAATATGAAAGTCATTGAATTTGCTTTTGACGAGAGAGATACGGGAAATGCCAGCGATTATCTTCCTCATAATTATCCTCAGAATTGTGTGGTTTATACAGGAACCCATGATAATGAAACTCTTCTTTCCTGGTTTCAGGATATTACTCCTTTGGAGCGGAGACAGGTGCGGGAGTATTTGAATGATTTTCACAGTTCGGATGAAGAAATTTGCAAAAACCTGATCTGTCTTGTTATGAGAAGTGTAGCGAATCTTTGTGTTATTCCAATGCAGGATTACCTTGGTCTTGATAATTCAGCCAGAATGAATCAGCCGTCCACCCTGGGCAAAAACTGGAAATGGAGGCTGAAATCCGGTCAGTTTACCGGAGAGCTTCAGGAAAAAATGAAGGCTTTGGCAAAAAAATACGGAAGATAAAAGAAACCTGACAAAATTTGTTAAGAATTTAACGGAAATCTATTGATTTTCGTATAAAGAACAGATATAATAGGGATAACTGATAAAGAAAGAACGTTACTGTTCATGACCTTCACAGTAACGAGCCAAAATTCATTCCAAATTGCCGGCGGCAATGGAATTTTGGCTTGTATGTCTCGGGATTTTGGCATATACATGCCAAAACACCTCGCGGAATAGTGCCATGTGAACAGTAACGAAAGAACCATAAGGAGGCGGCAATACAATGACAATCACAAACGATATTTTGTATGTAGGCGTAAATGACCATGATGTAGATCTGTTTGAGGGACAGTATGTAGTACCTAGTGGAATGGCCTACAATTCCTATGTGATCAAGGATGAAAAAATTGCAGTAATGGATACTGTAGACGCAAGATTTACTCATGAATGGCTGGATAATATTGAGAAGGTTCTTGGAAGCGCGAAGCCGGATTATCTGATCGTACAGCATATGGAGCCGGATCATGCTGCCAATATTGAGAATTTTATGAAGGTGTATCCAGATACTACTATTGTTGCAAATGCAAAAACTTTTGTAATGATGCAGAACTTTTTCCGTAATATGAGCCTGGAGGGAAGAACTCTTGAGGTTGGAAACGGAGATTCCCTGACACTTGGCAAACATGTTCTTACCTTTGTATTTGCACCTATGGTTCACTGGCCGGAGGTTATGGTAACTTACGACAGCACAGATAAGGTTCTGTTTGCAGCAGACGGCTTTGGTAAGTTTGGCGCTCTTGATGTAGAGGAGGACTGGGACGACGAGGCTCGCCGTTATTATATTGGAATCGTTGGAAAGTACGGCGCACAGGTACAGAAACTTCTGAAAGTGGCTGGCACACTGGATATTCAGGTGATCTGCCCTCTTCACGGACCGGTGCTGAAGGAGAACCTGGGACATTATATTGAGAAATATGATATCTGGTCTTCCTATAAGGCAGAGGATGAAGGAATTGTAGTTGCCTACACTTCTGTTTATGGAAATACCAAAAAAGCAGCAGAGCTTCTGGCTGATAAGCTGAAAGAAAAGGGATGTCCGAAAGTTGTAGTATACGATCTTGCAAGAGACGATATGTCCAAGGCAGTAGCAGATGCTTTCCGTTATAATAAACTGGTGCTTGCTACAACAACCTACAATGCGGAAATCTTCCCATTTATGCGTGAATTTATCGACCATCTGACAGAGAGAAATTACCAGAACCGTACTATCGGCCTTATTGAAAACGGAAGCTGGGCGCCTCTGGCAGCTAAGATCATGAAGGACGAGTTTGAAAAGAGCAAAAATATCACATGGCTGGACAAGACTGTTAAGATCATGTCTTCCTTAAGCTCTGAGAATATGGATCAGCTTGAGGCAATGGCTGACGAGCTTTGCAGAGAATATGTGGCACAGTCTTCTGAGACTGCAAATAAGAAAGATATGACTGCTCTGTTTAAGATCGGATATGGTTTATATGTTGTAACTTCCAATGACGGAAATAAAGATAACGGCCTGATCGTTAATACTGTAACACAGCTTACAGACAACCCTTATCGTGTTGCTGTAAATATCAATAAAGAGAATTATTCTCACCATGTGATCAAACAGACTGGAGTTATGAATGTAAACTGCCTGTCTGTAGAAGCTCCTTTTGAAGTATTCCAGAGATATGGTTTCCAGAGCGGACGCCAGACAGATAAGTTTGCAGGGGTTGAAAAACTTCGTTCAGACAACGGACTTGTATTCCTTCCTAAATATATCAATGCTTTTATGTCTCTGAAGGTTGATCAGTATGTAGACCTTGGAACTCACGGCATGTTTATCTGTTCTGTAACAGAAGCAAGAGTTATGAGCGATAAGGACACAATGACATATACCTACTACCAGAAGAACGTAAAACCGAAACCTCAGACAGAAGGCAAAAAAGGTTTTGTATGTAAAGTCTGCGGATTTATTTATGAGGGTGACGAGCTTCCAGAGGATTATATCTGTCCTCTGTGCAAGCATGGTGTAGCGGACTTTGAACCTATTGAGTAAGAAGGATAAAGCGCTGCTATATTATATAGAAAAGATTTTTTGATCACAGCCCCGGAATGCCAGGAAGGTTTTCCGGGGCTGTTTTGCTGTATGACAGGAGAAGGTTTTCAGAAATAAGCAATTTTTAACAATAAAATCACAGGATATATTGTTGAAAAGACAAAAAATATTATTTTATAATGCTAAGGAGAAGCATAAACAAACAGAAACGGGAGGGTCTGAGAATGCAGGAATTACGTTTTGGGACAAAGATAATACAGGCGGCAGACCTGGGAGAGGAAGGCTGTGTGCCGGATCTTCTGGGAGAACATATTCTGCAGAATCATCTGGAATTTCACTTGGATGAAGATGATGAGATTTATGAGGGATATGGAAAAAGGAAAAACGCTTATCCATACAGACAATATAATACCTATACAAGGAAGATTGGGGAAAAAGAAGTTCGTACTGCCATTTTGGAGAATGATCATTTAAAGGCTGTTTTTTTGCCGGAATATGGCGGAAGACTCTGGGAACTTTGGGATAAGAATACAGGAAAAAATCTTCTTTATACAAATGACGTATTAAGGTTCAGTAATCTTGCTATTAGAAACGCCTGGTTCAGCGGAGGCGTGGAATGGAATATCAGTCTTATCGGCCATACGCCTTTTACAACAGAGCCATTGTATACCGCAGTGACAAAAACTGAGGCAGGAGCTCCGGTGCTGCGGTTTTATGAGTATGAGAGAATACGGAAGGTCCCTTATCAGATGGATTTCTGGCTGGAAGAAGAGGATCGTTTTTTGAACTGCAGAATGAGGATCGTCAATGAAAGCGACCAGGTGGTTCCTATGTACTGGTGGAGCAACATCGCTGTTCCTGAATATGAAGGGGGACATGTTACAGTTCCAGCCAGAAAGGCCTTTACAAATTCAGAGGGAGGCGTGTACAAGGTAGATATTCCAATGGTAAACGGGGTGGATGTTACGGATTATAAAAAAATACCCAGATCTGTAGATTATTTTTTTGACCTTGATGAGGACAAACCAAAATATATTGCAAATCTGGATGGGAAAGGCTATGGTCTTCTGCATGTCTCTACCAGAAGACTGGGCAGCAGAAAACTTTTTTCCTGGGGAAATTCTCAGGCATCTGATCACTGGCAGGAGTTTTTGACAGATCAGGCAGGACGGTATCTGGAAATCCAGGCAGGTCTTGGAAAGACACAGTATGGCTGTATTCCCATGGCGCCTCACACCGCATGGGAGTGGATGGAGAAGTATGGACCAGTGCAAATACCGGAAAACGTTGTTCCTCACAGGGAGAGAGAAGCATATCTTACTGGAATGCTGAAAGAAAAAGGCTGTATGGAGCAGATGGAACAAGAACTGAAAGAAACGGCGTCAATGGCAAAGAATGGCGCAGAATTGGTGGCTGCAGGAAGCGGCTATGGGGCTATGGTGAAACATGGGCCATGGACAGAACATCTGGAATTTATTGCTGAAAAGGATTCTCTGAAGCAATGGAAAAATTTTTTTGAAACAGGAATCCTTCAGGAGCCTCCGGCAAATCAGCCACCGGATGAATTTATGATTGACAAAAGTAATCTCAGCTTTCTTGTGGATACGCTTAAGACTGTAAATAAAGAGAACTGGTATGCTTATTATCAGGCGGGAATCGGCTGTTTTGAAGAAGAATATTATCAGCATGGAGAAAAATTTCTTTTGGAATCTTGGAAGCTGAAAGAAAATCCATGGGCCTGTCATGGGCTGGCCTGCACCTATTTTTTGACAGATCAGAAGAAGAAAGCGGCAGAATGGATGAAACGAGGCCTTTATATGGCAGAGAATAGAATTTCTTATTTGAAGGAGGGGCTTAAAATCCTGTCTCTTTGCGGAGCGTATAAAGCGGCGGCAGATATCTATGAAAGCCAGGACAGAGAAATCCAGGAAGTGGGAAAACTGAAATATTATTATATTCATGCGCTTCATATGCTGGGAGAGGACAAAAAGGCCTATGAGCTTCTGGAAGAAAATGGAGGTCTTGTAATAGAAGATATCCGTGAGGGAGAAGACTCAGTGGCACAGCTCTGGAGTGAATTATACGAAAGCCAGCATGGGGAGAAGGCGACGGTTCCCTATCGGTATGATTTTAAAGCGTAAACAGCAGAAAAAGCGGATTGTGAATGTCCTATTTATATAACGTATACGAATGTAAAGGGATACCTGATTCCGAATCTTACTTATTGTCAGGTTATGCTTCTGCAGGATATCATTGGCAAACATCTTCTGGAAGTGGACAAGGCAGCCAGAGAAAGAGAAAAAGTAATCCCGAAGCAGTTAGAAGAAAAAGAACCATTGTCAGATAAGCAGAAAGGCTAGATGGCATGGGTAAGAATTTTGAATCAGGCCAGAGCAATTGTGGAAGAGATTGTTCTCAAGGAATTGATTTATGTTTAAATGAATGTGATGAGGTCGTGGAATGCGACCTCATTATTGTATGAGAATATAAAATTGCAGTAGGCAGAACGGTCTAAAAAGGGTAAAATAGAAATATCAGTTTGGAATTTTGGATTTTGGAAAAGGGTTTACGGTTGCAAATTTAAAAAATATGAGGCAGTTTTATTTGACGTTCCCAAATGGCTACGCACTGCGTCAGATCTTATTGTCTTAGATAGAAAATAAAAACAGGAAATCAGTAAAAATGAAAATTGCGGAGGTGAATTTGTGAAAGAAAGTACATATAAAACTCCTTGTGGAACGATTCACTATTGGTCAGGTATTCTGAGCTTGGATACAACGACGCTTGTATTTCTCCCAGGGCTGACTGCTGATCATAGATTGTTTGATAAGCAGGTTGAGTACTTCGAGGGAAAATATAATATCATTGTATGGGATGCACCGGCTCATGCATCCTCCTGGCCGTTCCAGTTTGATTTTGACCTGTTTGATAAGGCAAAATGGTTGAATGAGATTCTTGAAAAAGAAGAAATCATAAAACCAATTATAATCGGTCAATCAATGGGAGGATATGTAGGACAGGCTTATGCACAATTGTATCCCGATCGGCTGGCTGGTTTTATTTCCATTGATTCAGCACCGCTGCAGAGAAACTATGTTACAGCAGTGGAGATCTGGCTTCTGAAAAGAATGGAACCAATATATACACATTACCCATGGAAGTTGCTTTTGAAATCCGGAACTGAGGGAGTTGCAACTTCTAATTATGGCAGAAACCTGATGAAAGAAATGATGCTGGTCTATGATGGTGATCAGCATCGTTATGCACAAATTGCCGGGCATGGATTTCGTATTCTGGCAGAGGCAATGGAAAAGGATCTGCCATATGAAATCAAATGTCCTTCCTTGTTGATATGTGGCACAAAGGATCATGCTGGCTCATGCATAAGGTATAACAGAGCATGGCATCAAAAAACGAAAATTCCTTTAAAATGGATTGAAGGGGCCGGTCATAATTCTAATACAGATAAACCGGAGATGATAAATAGTTTGATAGAAGAATTCCTATTAATATGGAAAGATTTAGATAACTTTCAGTTTTATTGATCAAAAATTGAGGAG
>NZ_CALFLA010000115.1 GCF_937880195.1 uncultured Blautia sp. | reverse complement strand
GGCTCAGATTCCACACGGATATAACCGCCCTGCAGAGTTACGATCTCACGAGCTAGATACAGGCCGATCCCAATACCGTCTATATCATGCACAGCATCTTCCCTGTAAAATCTTTTAAATATAGTCCCCTGATGCTGTTCCGGGATGCCGATGCCTGTATCGGCAATATCAATCTTCACATACATTTCCCAACATTCCGCCGCCACATAGATCTGACCTCCAACCGGTGTATATTTTACAGCATTGTCAAGAATATTAAACAGCGCTTCGCCTGTCCATTTGCGGTCATGAGATGCAGTAAGCATTTCCGAACACTTTACCTGAACATTGATCTTTTTCTTTTCTGCATTAAGCAAAATACCGCCTAAGGAGGCAGCAAGGGTGACATAAATCGGCTGGATTTTCTTTTCAAGAGAAATAACGCCTGTTTCCAGACGAGAGGTTTTGATCATGGCCTGCATGAGAAAATCAAGTTTATCAATCTGATTTTCCTGCGCTTCTAAAAATTCCCTCTGCTTTTCTTTTGATATCTTCTGTTCCAAAAGGGTACTGTTTATCATTTTCAGATTTGCCACAGGAGTTTTTACCTGATGAGAAATATCAGAAATCAACTCCTGCAGATCCGTCCTCTCTTTTGCAATACGATTTTTATTTTCCTGCATCACTTCATACAGCCGTCCAAGCCGATAATTGATTTTATAAAACAGGCTTTCTTCCTCTAAAGCCTGTTGTGGTATCTTAGCGCCAGACAGCATCTCGTCCATCAAAAGACAAAAGGAATCAGAAAAATCCACTAACTTACAACGGATCAAAACCACAAAGCATATAGCGCAGAAAAGTACAAATAAGCTGAACAGCACAACGCACCAGACAGCGTTTTTGTTCCCAGTAAACAGATATACCATAACGGAAGCTGTGCCTGATGACAGCATCAAAAGCATCCCTAAAATGCCGCAGATTCTGTTGATGGAGAATTTTTTCATGCTCATTTCTGCATCCCTCCAATCCACATATATCCCATGCCGTACACTGTTTTAATGTACTGGAGATCTTTTGTTTCTATTTTATTGCGCACACGGCTGACAGCAGCAGTTAAAGCATGTTCATCCACAAAATTACCGTCTGCATCCCACAGTTTTTCAAGAAGTACCTGCCTTGTTAAAACAATATTGGGATTTTTTGACAGTATCTTTAAAAGCCGATACTCAAGAGAGGACAAGATCAAAGGCCTGTCAAAAAGTGTGGCTGTCATTTCAGAAAAATTAATTGTCAGCGCGCCGTCCTCATAGCAGTCGCCGCCTGATTTTTTTGCGATCCGTCTCATCATCACAGCCAGTTTTCTTTGAAAAACACTCATATGAAAAGGCTTTGTCACATAGTCCTCCGCCCCTAGTTCATAGCCTTTCAGCATATCGCTTTCCATATCCTTTGCCGTCAAAAAAATTACTGCTGTGTCCGGGCGGCGCTCTTTTACCTCCTTACAAAACTCAAATCCATTTCCATCCGGCAGATTCACATCCAGTACCATCAGATCATAATCCTGCTTTTTCAAAAAGGCTTCTGCCTCCTGTTTGGACATAACGCCGTCAACAACATAACCTGCTGCATTTAAGTTATAGCACAGGGTATGATTCAAAAGTCTGTCGTCCTCAATCACTAAAATCCGCATTTTATCACGCTCCTTTGTATTCAGTATAACATCCAAATGTCACAAAATTCTCACAGAGAAAAATTTTTTTGCGAGATTTTCGTTTCATATGTTATACTAAAAAAAATGCGGATTTTCTGTACTGAATAAGCATTTGAATAATGGAATATCGTAAATTTGAAAAACTTGGAGTTGCTCCTTCACTTCTGGGATTTGGCTGTATGCGCTTCCCTCTGAACAAAGACGGCTCTATTTGTGAACCAGAGGCAGAAAAAATGCTTGATACTGCCATTGCTTCTGGTGTGACATACATAGATACTGCATATCCTTACCACAATGGGGACAGTGAGCCGTTTCTTGGCCGTGTACTGAAAAAATATGATCGAGAAGATTTCTTTCTGGCCACTAAGCTTCCTGTGTGGAATGTAAATACCCTGGATGACGCAAAACGATTATTTCAGGAGCAGCTTGACCGCCTCCAGGTAGAATACGTGGACTTTTATCTTCTCCACTGTCTGGATAAAGAGAAATGGCAGAAGGTTCTGGATCTTGGACTGATCCCGTATTTTGAAGAAATGAAAGCAGAGGGAAAGATTCGTTATTTTGGATTCTCTTTCCATGATGATTACGAAGTGTTTGAAACAATTGCCACCTACCGACCCTGGAATTTCTGTCAGATTCAGTATAATTATGTGGACACAGATATCCAGGCAGGTGACAGAGGCTATGCCCTGACAGAAAAGCTTGGCATTCCTCTGGTTATTATGGAACCTGTAAAGGGCGGTTCACTGGCACAGCTTCCCAAAGATGTTACAATTCCCTTTACCAAAGCCCGTCCAGACAGCAGCATTTCTTCCTGGGCTCTTCGCTGGGCAGCCAGTAAGCCAAATGTAAAAGTTGTTTTGAGCGGTATGTCTACCATGGAGCAGGTAGAAGACAACCTTCATACCTTTGAAAATTTTGAGCCTCTCACAGAAGAAGAAACTGCTCTGGTTGCAGAGGTGGCAGACAACATAAAAAAACGTACCAAAAACGGATGTACCGGATGCGCTTACTGCATGCCTTGTCCATTTGGCGTAGATATTCCCAAAAACTTCCGTATCTGGAATGACTTCTCCATGTATGGAAACAAAGAAAAGGCAAAACAGGCATTTTTCCAGGATCTTTCCCCAGCTTCCAGAGGAGATCAGTGCCAGAAATGCGGCAAATGCGAAACTGTATGCCCCCAGTCTATTTCTATCCGAAAAGATCTGGAAAGTGCTTTCAGAGAATTAAATGCTTTAAAATAAATACGGGGTCTGCTCCTGCATTTCCAGCTGCATCAGATTTCTGATTTCCATGTGATATATGGATCAAAATAATAACTTTGCTGGGTGCAGGAGCATGATTTTTTACATATCATAAAGTTTCATCGTCTCTGCATTTCTGTACTCGTGCTTCTCGTAATACCCGATCAGCCCTTCCCCATCTCTAAGGGCTACCATATACACATCCTTGTTCTCCTTTTCATTATGAAAAGTATAGATTATATTATGGCTTTTATCTTCTGCAAACCAGTCTACTACCTGCTGAATCTTTTCTCTGGCTTTCTGAGTATGACAATCCATAAGGCTTCTTCCAAGCAACTTTTCTCCGCCCCATTTCTTATAATTAAGAACAGCTGTCGAGTTCATATAGATAATCTCATGTTCCAGATTGCATATGACAACTGCGCTTCTGTCCTGATCCAAAACGCTTTTATAAAATTTCTCATATGACTTTAATTCTGTATTTTTCTTATTTTCTTCCATAGTTTAATATTCCTTTTCTATTCTAATTTTATTCCATATATCATCATTGTTTCTTTAAACGCTGTTTTTTCCTTTTCCCTCAATCAGAGCATAACTCATATCAAGAAAATCTAAGATCTTTGATTTTTCCACTGTTCCATCCAGCAAAATTGTGACCCAATGCCGCTTATTCATATGATATCCCGGTAAAAATCCGCTGGTCTGAACAATCATTCCTGCCATTTCAGGATCACATTTTACATTCATAATCTCCACTGTACCATGTCCCTTTAATCCCAGTCTGGATTTCTCAACATTCATGATTATAGCTTAAATATTTTCTTTTGTATTGATGTTTTTATAATAATAAGAAAAATTTAACAAAAATCCGTATAATAACATGTGCCAATTTGCACCAGCTTACGAGAAGTGCCTTAGACGTAAAAAACCCCAGAAACACTAGGTTTTCTGGGGTTTTAATAAGCTCTATTAAGTTATGATAACTTATTAAAATCAGGAATTAGTTTCCCATCTGTTTTGCAACCTCAGCTGCAAAATCTTCTTCCTTCTTCTCGATTCCTTCACCAGTCTCGAAACGAACAAAGCCTTTGATGGTAATGTTTGCGCCGTTCTCTTTAGCAACCTGCTCTACGTATTTAGCAACGGACTGTTTTCCATCCTCTGCTTTAACGTAAGTCTGGTCAAGAAGGCAGATTTCTTTCAGCTCTTTCTTGATACGTCCTTCGATCATTCCTTTGATAACCTTCTCAGGCTTCTGGGACTCTTTCGGATCGTTCATGATCTGAGCCATAAGGATTTCTCTCTCATGTGCAAGGTAATCTGCGCTTACTTCGCTGTCGCTTGTGTACTGTGGTTTCAGAGCTGCAATCTGCATTGCAACGTTCTTAGCCATCTCTTTTACTGCATCATTTACAACGTCTGTCACAACGTCTACAAGAACGCCGATCTTTCCGCCCATATGAGTATAGGAAGCAACAAATCCGTTCTCTTCTTTTACCTGAGCAAATCTTCTGATGTTCATGTTCTCGCCGATTACTGCGATCTGAGCTGCAAGAGCTTCTTTTACAGTCTGCTCATTGTTCAGCGCCCATGGCTCTGCAAGGAAAGCGTCGATATCTGCTGCTGTAGTTGTAAGAGCCTGTGCAGCAACATCTGCAACGTAGTTCTGGAATTTCTCATTCTTTGCTACGAAGTCAGTTTCTGCATTAACCTCAACAACAACTGCGCTCTTAGCATCCTCGGAAACAACAGTCTTGCAAAGACCCTCTGCTGCTACGCGGCTTGCTTTTTTCTGAGCAGTTGCAAGTCCTTTTTCGCGAAGGAACTCTACTGCTTTATCCATATCGCCTTCTGTAGCTGTAAGAGCTTTCTTACAGTCCATCATTCCGGCGCCGGTCA
>NZ_CALFLA010000114.1 GCF_937880195.1 uncultured Blautia sp. | reverse complement strand
TACAAAGTTCAGGGATATGCGGAAATTAACGGATATCTTCTTCGGTACCGGATTGAAAACGGAGAGGAAGAAAAAGGATATGGCGAATCGCTGCCAGTAGGAACATGGACCATTACTCCTTATTTGGTGAAAAGTCCGGCAGGCGGACAGGAAACAGTTATGTTAGAAGGAACGTCGGTAACTATTCAGACAGTTCTTCCTGATTTTAATGCTCTGCCGTCCCTTGCTGAAGACTGGACAGAGGTGAAAAATACAGAAAACGGAGAGGCATATTATAAATTCACAGCGCCAGAGGCAGGTGTTTATACTTACGAGACAAAACATTCACAAGAATCTGACTGGATTTATGCACAGCTCTATAAGAATAAAGATAATCAGCTTACAGTGGATGGATATGACAATAGTAAGATAAAACTGGATAAGAATGAGACGTGCTTTATTGTCGTACACTCGTCAGGAAACAGCAAAATTAAGCTTACCAGACACCCGGTTATAACAAACGGTCCGATTATTCTAAAGGACGGAACAGATACGTTTGTCAACCAGACAGTAGAAGAAATTTCTGCAGAATTTACTCCAGAAGAAAACGGATATTATTCGTTGAAGCTGAATGATATGATGAATTATGATGTGGAAATTCTGATCGGAGGCGAATTCTGCGGAATACAGAGCTGCGAGTATCTGCAAAAAGGAAAAACTTATCATTATAAGCTGAGGTTGAAAGACTATTATCACATGAATGAAACTTATCGGCTGACATGTAATAAAATAAATACCAAAAAGATCAAAGACATCCGCCTTGTTTTAAATGACAGTCTGATCAATAATAATCCAACTATGGATATAGTTGCTTATTGCCAGAAGATTATCATCTATGAAGACGGTACGACTTCAGAACCTATGGGCGTTTACGAAGATGATGTTTATGGAAATGAGTTTATGTTCGAGTCAAGCTCATCATCCCTGGCAACAGATAAAGAAGTCGTTTATGACGCGTATTTTGAGTATAGGATGCCGGGAGAAGATCAATGGCACAAAACCAAGGTGCAGAAGATCACAATGAAGGGGCTGGCTTCCTATGCTGCAATGGAACTGAACAGAAGCTATACAGGTAAGGTGAACGAAGTAGCCAACTACAGCTTTATTCCTTCGGAAACCGGAGAGTATATTCTGTCTATGGATGGCAGCGAAAACGAAAGATGGTATGCAAATATAGCATATTGTAGTGGCTCCAATTATGATAATGGAGTATCAAATCTGAGAACAGAGTCAGCAGGAGAAGGGGCTTATTCCGTATACCTGGAGAAGGGTATGGTTTATCAGTTCCAGGTCGCTAGTAGTAGATTTGCGAAGAAGGATATTACTTTTAGTCTCCACAGGGCAAAAGCGCTGAAAAACCTGGAGCTTGTAAAAGCGCCGGATCGTCCGAAGTGTTTTATAAATGGAATTGAGATGGCGTCTCTGACAGGAATGCAGGTAAAAGCTACCTATGCAGATAACAGCACGGAAATCATCACCTATGGAAAGACAGACTCCTGCGGAAGAAGACTGAGCTTTTCTTCTTTGAAATGGCTTGACGCCGAACACGGAAGAGTGTATGCAGAGCTTGGCGGATATCAGGTTACTTTTGATGTGATCTCAGGAGATCTGGAGCAGATGCAGAAGCTTCAGAGTACCACCAGCTTTAAGGCGTCTAAGGGAGAAAGAATCCCTGTTCAGTATACAGCTACTGAAAACGGTTTGCACAATTTTGAAATAACAGGCGGCTATATTGTTGAAAAATACAAAGACAAAGACGGCTACACTTATCTGTCTAACGGTATGAGTCGATATGAGATGGCTGCTGCGTTGAAAAAGGGCCAGACATACTACTTCTATATAGTAGCAGAAGAAGACAACCTTTCTGTGTCCGTAAACTTTGGCGGTCACAGATGGGTGAAAGACGTAAATAAGAGCATTGAGCCAACCTGTACCACAGACGGAAAA
>NZ_CALFLA010000113.1 GCF_937880195.1 uncultured Blautia sp. | reverse complement strand
TAAAATCTATGTCAAGTGGATTTCCTACTTTGAAAGGTGAAAAAATTCTATAGAAAAAATCTATTGTTACTGTTTACAGCAACAATAGATCTCCTTCTCTCATGCAAGAATCGTATGCTCTGCCAGGATCTTAATTCCCATCAGGATCAGCACCATACCGCCTGCCAGTTCTGCTTTTGATTTGTACTTTGCGCCAAAACGGTTTCCGATCAGCACACCTGCGCAGGAGATCACAAAAGTAGTAATTCCTATAAACAGAACTGCTGGAAGAATCTGGACTTTCAAAAATGCAAAGGTAACGCCTACCGCCAGAGCGTCTATACTGGTGGCTATTGCAAGAGGCAGCATTGCCTGAAAAGTAAAACAGGCGTCCAGGTTTTCTGCCTCTCCTCTTGACTCCCGGATCATATTAATACCGATCAACGTCAAAAGGATAAATGCGATCCAATGGTCAATGCTCTGGATGGCCTCCTGGAACCCAGTTCCCAAAAGATATCCCATCAAAGGCATAAAACCCTGAAAAAGCCCAAAATACAATCCCACTGTCAGTATTTGTTTTTTCTTTACCTGACAGACAGAGAGCCCCTTACAGACCGCCACAGAGAAAGCGTCCATTGACAAACCTACTGCGATCACAAAAAGTTCCCATAATCCCATTTCTATTCCTCCGTGTCTTCAGCAGGAACTTCTCTGGCCATCTGCTCTACCAGAGCTTCCTCTGTGTCAATACCTGTATCTCTTTTAGGCATAGGAACAAAATCCACATGCTTTCCTACATATTTGTATGCGGGACGGATAATCTTATTGGCATTAAGGATTTCTTCCAGACGATGGGCGCTCCATCCTGGAATACGGGCAATAGCAAAGATAGGAGTAAACAATTCCTTGGGGATCCCCAGCATGGTATAAACAAAACCACTGTAAAAGTCCACATTGGCACAAACATTTTTAAACAGACGGCGCTGCTCCATCACAAGCCGTCCAGCCAGACGTTCTACCAGCTCATAAAGGGCAAATTCTTTCATCATTCCCTTTTCCACTGCAAGCTCACGGGCAAATTTTTTCAGGATTACTTCTCGCGGATCGGAAAGAGTATACACTGCATGTCCCATTCCATAAATAAGTCCAGAGCGGTCAAATGCTTCCTTATTCAAAATCTTACGAAGATATGCTTCCACTTCCGCCTCGTCTTCCCAGTCCTTTACATTTACTTTGATATCCTCAAACATATCCTGAACCTTCAGGTTCGCGCCGCCATGACGGGGACCTTTTAATGATCCGATAGATGCAGCTACAGAAGAATAGGTGTCTGTTCCTGAGGAGGTCACCACATGAGTTGTAAAGGTGGAGTTATTTCCGCCTCCATGCTCTGCGTGAAGAATCAGAGCAATGTCCAGAACCTTGGCCTCAAGTTCTGTATACACGCTGTCCGGGCGGAGCATCAAAAGGATATTTTCTGCAAGAGAAAGATCCTTCTGCGGATTTCGGATAAAAAGTGTCTCATCCTTACGGAAATGACAGTAAGAATGATAAGAATACACAGCGATCAGCGGCAGCTTTGCAATTAGCTCAATAGACTGGCGCAGAACGTTTTCCGCTGAAGTATCCTCTGGTTTGGAATCGTATGTATAAAGAGTAAGAATACATCTCTGCATAGAATTCATAATATCTGCATTAGACGCCTTCATCACAACATCGCGGACAAAACGGCCGGACAAAGTTTCAAAATGAGCCATAATGCCTTTAAACATTTCCATATCCTTTTCTGAAGGCAGACGCCCAAAAAGCAGCAGATAAATAGTTTCTTCAAACCCGAACTTACGTCCTTCCATCCCGCTTACAAGGTCATAGATATTATATCCCTGATAATAAAGGCTTCCTTCTGCCGGTATTTTCCTGCCGTTTACCAGGTCATATGCATTGACGTCAGAAATCTCTGTAAGTCCGGTAAGTACGCCCTTTCCTGCAGAGTCTCTCAGGCCTCTTTTTACATCATATTCAATATAAAGATTTGGGTCGATCCGGTGATTATGAAGAAGCTCCTCCTGAAGAGCCTCCATGCTCGTCTTCATATTTCCCATTTCATCAAGATTGACCATTTCATGATCTGACATATGTACTCCTCCGTTTCTCTTTTTCTCATGGATTTAAAATTGTATTTTATGATACACAATTATTCATAAAAATACAATATTTCAGAAGTATTTTTTACGGTACAATGTTAAAGTATTAAATTCAAACCATCTTTTCTTCCCATTCTTTTTCGCGGAAACCAGTCAGGACAAATCCTTCCCCTACTACAAGAGGACGCTTTACCAGCATACCGTCTGTAGAAAGCAGCCGAAGCTGTTCCTCCTCTGACATTTCTTTTAAACGATCCTTCAGATTCATTTCCTTATAAAGCTTTCCGCTTGTATTAAAAAACTTTTTCAGAGGCATTCCGCTTTTTTCATACCATTCCTTCAATTCCTCATAAGAAGGATTCTCTTCTACAATTGCTCTCTCTTCAAAAACAATCTCATGTGCCTGCAGCCATTTCAATGCTTTCAGGCAGGTACTGCATTTTCTATAAACTAAAACTTTCATCCTGTTTTCTCCTTTTCTGGTTTTATTTTTAAAATAGTATCAATAATGCTGCATAGAAAAATCAGACAAGCTCTCTTTCAAACTCTCTCAATCCTAGTAAGGCATTTTTATGTAAAAAAGATCCATATAAAATATACTACTTTCCTTATACATAAACAAGGGCTGTCCAAAAGGACAGCCCCTAAAAAATTCTTTATTCTATTATACAAGACGTCTTACAGAAAGAATGGTTCTGTATGTTGCATCATCACTGATCTTAATACCATCTCTGGAGTTGGAAGCATGTACGATCTTACCGTCGCCCATGTAAATTGCCACATGGCCGCCATAGCAGATCAGATCTCCCGGCTGTGCGTCTGCATAAGATACCTCTGTACCTGCATTCTGCTGTTCATAGGAAGTTCTCGGAAGACTTACTCCAAAGTTAGCGTATACACTCTGTACAAATCCTGAGCAGTCTGCTCCGCTTGTAAGACTGGTTCCTCCCCATACATAAGGATTGCCTACAAACTGTGTAGCGTAATCTACTACAGAAGAGCCTGAACCTGAACCTGAACCTGAGCTAGAACTCTCATATTCAGAAGGATCTACAGTATTGTCGCTGTCGATCACATTGCCGTACTCATCATACTCTACCTCATCACTGCTGTCCTCTGTAACTACCTCATTAGGATCAACCTCATTGCCTTCCTCATCATATACAACATCGCCGTTTGCAGCTGCGTCTTCTGCATCCACCTCATTGCCTTCTTCGTCATATACAGTTGTCTCTTCCTGAGCTGCTGCTTCCTGACGTGCTGCTTCTTCTGCTGCTGCAAGCTCAGCCTGACGTCTTGCTTCCTCTTCTGCTGCAATCCTCTCAGCTTCCAGCTGTTCAATCTCAGCCTGCTGCTGCTGAATCAGGGCTGCATAATCATTGGCCATCTGCTGTGCATATGCGATCTCATTGTCATAATTTGCAGATGTTGCTTTTCTTTCGTCAATAGCAGTCTGGAGATTCACGGATTCAGCTTCGTATTCCTGCTTCATTCCTTCCAGCTCTGCTTTCTCCTGCTGGTACTGGTTGCTAAGCTGAGTTACCTGCTCAATTGTATTTACATATTTCTCAAGGCTCTGTCTGTCGTATTCGTACATCTTCTGTGTGTACTCAGCCTTTGTAAGAAGTTCGGAAAGATTCTCTGCATTAACCATCATCTGGAACCATGCGTCGTTTCCACCCTTCTCATAAAGATACTGGATACGCTGCTTCATTGCCTCATACTGTTTATCCTTAGCATTCTGTGCTTTCTGAAGATCTGACTGTGTCTGCTCAATATCAGTCTGTTTATTGCTGATATCTCCTTCCAGAGTCTGAATGGAGACCATGACATTTACAAGATTAGCGTCCAGTGCTGCAATCTCATTCTGGAGCTGCTCCTTAGCTGCATAAAACTGATCGATCTGAGCATATGTAGCGTCAAGCTGTGCGCTTGTCCAAGCCTGCTCTTCTCTCAGCTCTTCCTCTCTGGATGCGCTTACAGTAGCAACCTGTGTACCCATCATCATAACTGCTAACATCAGACATACAATACGTTTTTTCATGTTTCTCACCTCTTATAATTAACCTGTTTTGTAACATTTGTGAAATATCTTTCTTAAGTTCTTTTACATATTAACATAGCTCTTCTCAGATTGCAAGTAGAAATTGATTAAAAGTTTAATATTTTGTAATATTTGTTAATGAATGTGAAACAGTAAAAGGGAGATGCCTTACTCGCATCTCCCTCTGTTCTTTAAAAAATCCTTTTACCAGCCAAGCAGATCTCCAAGAATCTGATCTGCCGTCTTATATTTATATCCATTGACATCTCTTAAGATATTCTCATTCCACCTGAAGTAATTACCTCTTCGAACATAGTTACCTGCGCTGGTATGGTAAAATTCAGCTCCCATCTTCTGATATCCGGGGAATCTCTGCATATATTTCTTTGCAAGAGATACCGCCTGACTGGAATAATTTCCATTCGGAGTAGGTGTTCCGGAAATCTGTACGCCTGCGTTTGGCGTGGAATGAAGGATCACTGCGCTCTTATCGCTGCACTGTCCCAGCACGATCCAGGTATGTTCGGAATCAAATCCGATATCTCCCGGATACAGTTTATATCCTGTTTTATTCAGATAATTCTGATTATAGACGTTGCCCCATCCCCGACCTTTGTAAAGTCCTCCGATCTCACCGGAAACTACAGTGGAATGAATTCCCATAACCTGGTATGTAGACCAACCTACATATCCGGAACAATCAAGGCCTTTTGCTCTGTTTTTCTCGCTGAGGTCATTATAATTATGCGACTTGTAATTATAGCTGCTGTTCTGGCTGTTAAAAAACTGCGTCCATGCGGTACTGATGCCTTTTCTTGTGGCATCCTTAATTCCATGACCGCCGCCCCAGATATAAAGAGTTCTTCCAACAGGCTGCAATGCATTTACAAGATAATTCTTAACCGTTCTTTCCGAAGTAGGGGTAATAGGCGTTATCGGATCGTTCGTCACACTATCATTACAGTTTTCTTTCAGGGCGCCGTCTGAACCAAAGGTATATTTTACTCCGTCAATGGTCTTTGTTCCTGTTACCATAACAAAGGTCTTTGGATCAAAGTATCGTTTCACCCCGTTCTCTGTTACCCAGCCTCCCAAGGCAACGCCATTCTTTTTGTCAAAGAAATACCACTTACCGCTAACCCGTTTTCTTCCTGTAAACATAATACCGTTTTTGGGGTAAAAATAACGTTTTTGACCGCTTCCGCTTTTAAGCCAGCCAGTTGTCATTCTGTAGTTTGCCCTGAAGAAGCGAGTGCGAGCTCCATCTTTTACAAAACCTCTTACAGTTGCTCCTGTCTTAGGATCAAAATAATAGGTATAGCTTCCGACTTTCTTAAGTCCTGTGTACATAACGCCGCTTCGCGGATGGAAATACCATTTCTGTTTCTTGGTGTTCCGCATCCAGCCCGTGGCCATAACATGATTCGTGGGGCTGAAATACCTGGTGTTTCCGTTTTTGGCGCGTAAAAATCCTGATTTCGCCCAGCCGGTTTTCAGATCAAAATAATAAGATTTCCCCTTGACTTTTGTAAGTCCGCGCTTCAGGGCGCCGGTCTTGGGATCAAAATATCTTACTCTGTTTCCCCTGATCTTATACCAGCCTTTATATGCCGCGCCAGTCCTTTTATTCATATAATACTTGTTTCTTCCAACAGTGATCCAGCCCTTCATCTTGCGGCCGTTCTTATAGTAGTATGTTTTTCCTGCTACAGTTCGGAAGCCGTTTCTTGGCGCTGCCTGCGTCTCCACAGCAGTCGACTGCATGGCAAATCCTGCTGCAAAAAGCATCAGCCCTAACAGCAATCCCCAAACTTTCCACTTTTTACATACCTTCTTCATATCATGTCCCTCTTCATGTCCCTTAAATTTTACAATGTTGTTACAATATTGTGTAATTATTATATCTCAGTTTTTTCCATGCGTCAATCTTTTTATTAATTTTTGTAAAACACCTGAAATTTCAGGGATATATATGAACAAAAAGGTGAAGTCTGTATCAACTTCACCCTTTTGTAATAATTCTATTAAATTTAAAGAAGGTGTTTTCTCAGTTCTGCTCCATCTAATGGACTTAAATATGCCGGAGCCACATCAAACACTGTTTTGCATCCTTTCTGTCCTTCCTGGCTCATACGATATGCAGCTCTTGCATAAGCCACTATTACAGAGGAGGTAAATTCTGGATTAGAATCAAGCTTCAAGCTGTACTCGATCACATGCTTATGCTCATTATTCCATCCCGTTGTTCCTGTACGGATCACAAACCCTCCATGAGGAATACCGCTGTGATCTCTCTTCAGTTCTTCTTCAGAAATAAAATGTACTGTTGTATCATACTCGTCAAAGTAGTTCGGCATGGTCTTGATCTCCTGCTCGATACGGGCAAGATCAGCGCCTTCCTCAGCTACTACGAAGCACTCTCTTGTATGCTTCTGTCTTGTTGTAAGTTCTGGATTTTCGCCGTTCCTTACAGACTCCAGAGCCGCTTCTACAGGAATGGTATACTGCTTTCCGTCCTTAACTCCGTCAATTCTGCGAATAGCGTCTGAATGTCCCTGGCTTACGCCCTTTCCCCAGAAGGTGTAATCGTTGCCATTGGTCAGAATCGCATTTGCATACATTCTGTTCAGAGAAAACATTCCCGGATCCCAGCCTACGGAGATGATTCCTACATGACCGCTTTCTGCAGCGGCTTTGTCCACATTTGCAAAATGCTCTGGGATTTTCTTATGAGTGTCAAAACTGTCTACCACATGGAACCACTTGGCAAGCTTCGGCGTCTGTACCGGAAGGTCTGTTGCGCTTCCGCCGCAAATAATCATAACATCAATCTCATCCTTCATGCTTTCAGCCTCATCAGCACGAAGCACTCTGGCTGTCTCTGTCAGGATCTTCACATCTTTCGGATCACGTCTCGTAAAAACTGCTTTCAGTTCCAGATCCGGATTATGCTTAATGGCACATTCCACGCCTCGTCCCAGATTGCCGTAGCCCATAATTCCAATACGAATGCTCATAATAATTTCCTCCTCGTTCTGTACTGTTTTTATCTTAAACGTCTGTCCGCCAAATGTCAATTTTTTTCTGTAAGGATCAACAGCAGATCACACCGCTGCCCGGACAGCAACAGCTGCATGCCATATTTGCCAGAAGACATTTCATACAGAGATCGTTTCCTCCTGCAGGCATTCCTCCAAAGGGATTCTGCTGCTCCTGATACCAGGTTCCGCCTCCCTCCATACGCTGCAGCATCATCCTGTACTGCATATTATCCGGTTCCATCCTGACAGCCTCACGAATATGGCTTAAGGCATTTACGTTATTGCCAAGTCCCATGTTGGCAACTGCAGAAAGATAGTACCATTGTCCATTATGTTCTTTCAGAGATGAAAGAACGTTCATTGCTTCCTGATAATGTCCGCTCTGTACATAATTAGCCGCTGCCTGTCTGCGGATTGCTTCCTCATCCTGATAGCCTGTATTTCTCTGATTTCCATAACCGGAAAAGCCTCCATATCCGCTGTTTCCATAGTTTCCTCCAGAAGCGCCGTATTCCCGTTCCTTCATGATCTGATCATAGGCCTGCTGGATCTCTTTAAATTTCTCCTCCGCCTGATCTTTATTGGGATTATTGATATTAGCGTCCGGATGGTATTTCCGGCTGAGTTTTCTATATGCCTTTTTTATTTCTTCATCAGATGCATCTCTGGATACACCCAGAATACTGTATGGATCAAACATGTTCTTTCTCCTGTTTTTCCTTCCTCTTTTCTGATACGGTCTCAAACCGGCACCATACTCCAGAATACAAAATATTTCGCAAAATATCTGCGTATTTTATAATAGGAAGTTTCTCAAATTCTCTGCTGGCTTCTGCCATCATCATGATCAGGATCTGGCGCACCCTATCCTGGAACCCTTCCATTATATAATCTGTGGCAAAAGGATTGTAATTTCCTTTTTCCAGGTCATCCTCCACATCCTCATAAGCGTCCATAAGATAAATAAACTTACCAAGATAAAATCCCATACGTCGAAGAGAGGGCTCCCACTGATCCGCTTTCCATGCAAGGATTTCTTCCATAACCCTGCCAAAGCATCCTGATATCCGGTCAATATCTGTTTCTCCTGCCTTCTCCATTGCAGAGATTTCATTTAGATAACCAACAATGGCATCTGTTTTTTTCTTCCACAGAGCTTCAGCTTTTTTGTCCTTATTTTTCAGAAGTTTACTGTAGGCCAGACGAAGAACCTTTTTTTCATCCTTCCAATCGTCTACGCACTTATAATAAGCCAGAAAAACATTCATATCTGCCGCATATTCCGTAACTTCATTTTTGCGCACAGGCTGTTTACGCACCGGATGCACAATGCATCGGCTGGTTCCCACCTTTGTGGGCGGCTCATAAAGTCCGCTTAAAAGCATGATCACAAAGGTCATATCGTAAGTCAGGGTAAGCTGTCCTGTAATCCCGTAGCGTTCCCGAAGTTCCCTGCATAAGCCGCAGTAAAAAGACCGATACATATCATAATCTTTAATTTTCATTTCCGGCCGGTTCATGACAACATAGCCAAACATAAAATCTCCCCCTTTTTCTCTTCAGGCTCAGATTTTTTTGATAAACTTCGTATGGCATTTGGGGCAGTCAATCTCTACCCTTTTGCCGCTTCCTCTGGGAACACGTATTTTTTGTCCGCAGTTTGGGCAGGTATAAATATGATGTGTTTTTCTCTGCATCATCATATTTTTTTCACGGTTCAGACGCTGTCTCAGTTTGGAAGTCTTTGACAGATACTTCTGGTTTTCTGCATACCGCTTAGATATATTTCTGGAAAGCATACGAAAATATGTATAAATAATCGCAGCCAGCCCCAAAGTATTTAAGATTGCGCCTATTGTACTTCCATTTGGAAAAAAGATAGAAACAACAATGCAGGCCAAAGCTGCTCCCATAGTAAAGCGGGCAAAAGCATCCACTCCATAACGTCCTTCCATAAACTTCATAAACTTTTCTTTCATGTAAAACACCTCTTCTGAAATGATTCGTCCTTTATTCTGTTATTTCATTGCTGTTTACAGCATTATTTATCACTGCACACCTGAAAAATATAGAATTTCAGATAGTAGGATTCATCGGAAGCCCAAAGGATAGGATGATCTGGAGCCTGGGTTCTGTATTCTACCTGCCGCAGCCGTTTATGAGCACTTCGAGCCGCCTGTCCGATGGTCTTGGTAAACAGTTCATATGTCATAAAATGAGAACAGGAACAGGTAGCAAGAAAACCTCCGTCCTTCACAAGCTTCATGGCCCGAAGATTAATCTCTCTGTAGCCTTTTACTGCATTCTTTACTGAATTTCTTGATTTTGTAAAAGCAGGTGGGTCAAGAATCACCACATCATATTTTTCTTCCTGTTCCTCAAGGGAAGGAAGAAGTTCAAATACATCCTCACAGATAAATTTAACTCTTTCCTGGAGGCCGTTCAGGGCTGCATTGGCCGTAGCCTGATCCACAGCAAGCTGGGACGCATCTACCCCTGTCACCTCAGACGCTCCGGCAATTCCTGCATTAAGTGCAAAAGACCCTGTATGGGTAAAGCAGTCCAGCACTCTTGCATTTTTGCAGAGTTTCTGAATTGCTAGACGGTTATATTTTTGATCCAGGAAAAATCCTGTTTTCTGACCGTCTCGAATATCCACCTGATATTTTACCCCGTTTTCCTCAATCTGCACCAGAGTAGGAAATTCCGGACCAATAAAGCCTTTATATAGCTCCATTCCTTCCTGACGGCGAACTTTGGCGTCGCTCCTCTCAAATATCCCCCGGATCTGAATTCCGTCCTCAGCAAGCACTTTTTTCAGAAGATCCAAAATCTGAATTTTCAGCTTGTCAATTCCTAAAGCCAGAGACTGTACAACAAGAACGTCTGAAAACTTATCCACCACAAGTCCTGGCAAGAAATCCGCCTCTCCAAAAATCAGACGGCAGCTTCCGGTATCTGTCACTTTTTTACGGTATTCCCAGGCATCCCGGACACGCTGTTCCAGAAAAGCATCATCGATCTTCTGGTTTTCATCTCTTGTCAGAAGACGGATCACAATTTTAGAATTTGTGTTAATAAACCCTCTTCCCAAAGGATATCCGTCAAAATCCCGGATAAGAACTATATCTCCGTTCAAAAAGCTCCCCATTATCGAAGCGATCTCATTGTCAAAAACCCACATTCCGCCGGATTTTAAAAGACGGCCTTCGCCTTTTTTCAGCGTAACAACAGCCATGCTCATGTATTTTCTCCTTTCGGAAACTTTTTATTACTGCTTACAGTAACCATTTTTCCTCTGTATTCGTCAGCATTTCTGTTTATTGTAGCATAGACAAATCAATTTTTCCAGCATTTCCAGGAAGTCACAAAGAAATCACAGATCACAGAGAAAAAAGAGATTTCATAAAGGCTGGTCTGCCAATCATGAAATCTCTTTTATCTGTTATCTATTATTTTTAGAAAATCCTGCGCCTGCTGTTCTGTTCATCAGGCAAATCAATATACAACATCTTCTGTTGCTTCTGGAATTGCTTCCAGAGCTGCATCATAAGCCTCTTCTGTGTAAGCCTCCTCTGGAGTTTCTGCTGTTTCAGCAGGAGCTTCTGCAGCCGTATCCCCGGAAGTCTCTGCTGCTTCTGTGTTCTCTCCATAAAGTGTCTCGAAGAACTTCAGAGTATCGTTATAAAGCGCCTGACGTGTCTCTGGCGTCTCATTATACAGAAGATCATCCTCAGCCGGATCTGCCTCAATGCTGAAAATAGTCTTAAGAGAAGTATTTACCATGTTAAGCTCTGCTGACATATAAGGATCTGTCTCTGCAGGAATAAAGCTCAGTCCGCCGTCTTTCAGAACATTGATATAAGCTTCCAGAACTTTCTCAGTAAGCTGCGCACCTGTTTCCGGCGCGATAGTAACTGAAGCTACCGCAGTTTCTCCCATTACTGACTGAAGCGCTGCTGTGTCTCCCTCATATTCTCCTTTACAGAAAGACCGGGCTTTTTCAAAGGATGCTTTTCCTTCTTCTGTAAGAGCATCTGTGTTTAACGGATCCTCTGTATTTTCGCCTTCCGTTGGAATTTCTGTACCATTCTCCGGATCTACAACGCCGTCATCCTGAGCTGTTCCGTCAAGAACTGTACCGTCATCTGCTGCGTCCGGGATTTCTGTTTCGCCGGAATCTCCTGCCTGCTCTGTTCCTTCGCCCATAGTTTCTTCCTGGAGAGTCGGGTCTTCTGTAGAACTTTCCTTGATATCTTCTCCAAGAGCGTCTGTATCTACGTTCTCTGTAATATCCTCGCCGTCTTCCTCTGATCCGTCATCCTCTGTTTCTGTCTGAGTCTCTCCATTATTCTCTGCCTTATCAAGATTCTGCTGAATATTTTCCAGAGTGTTTTTCATCTGCTCAATATCATAGCTCTGCTGGGCGATCTGCTGAAGAAGAGAAACAATGGTATTCATCTCATCCTCGCTGAGAGATATATTGTTTTCAATGGCAATGTTGTTTACAATATTGTAGATTTCGTCTGCATTCTGCACATTCTCGCCAATGATCTGAAGTTTAGCCTGGTTAATGATATTGGTGGCATTGTCCTGTCCTACCTGCTGGGAAAGGTTTCCGGTTACTACTACCTCCTGGGTAGCCAGATCTTTCTTGGTGCTGTCAAGCTTCTGACCGCTGGCATTTTCATAAGCCATGATCACACCTGTCAAAGCTCCTGTTCCTGATACTTCGTAAGGGCAGGCTGCAACAGCCTCACAGTTTGTAACTCCGGCTGTGGAAAGCGCATTGGCGATCATATTTCCAGTTACATAGTTCAGGTTTGCAGTACGGACTTTGATTCCGCCGGACTGTGTCGGCTTCACATATGCGCAGCTTAAGGTTCTTGTTCCGATCTGTTCTAAGGGAATGTAATCTCCAAGCTGTTCTCTTTCGTCCTGGTTTGTAATGGTAAGGATCTGCACCTGATTTGCATCTGCCTTAAAATAACGCATCATGGTATTTTTCTGATCCTGGGTAAGGTCTGCGCCCAGAGTAACCACCTTACTGGAATCTGCCATAGCAGGAACTGTGCTTCCTGCTACAAGACATGCACTGCAGATAAGGGCTGCGATCACGTTTCTTTTTTTCATTTTTCTGTCCTCCACATTTATATAAATATTTTTGAGTTCATCAAGTGTCCAGGTATATATTCTCACTAAACTCATTCTGCGTCTTCGTACATAACTCCAGAATCATGCCTGCTTCGCAGTCATCGCACTACGTGCTTGCTGATTCTGTCGTTGATTTATCAGATAAAAATGAATACTCGCTGCGCTCGTGCTCATTTTTCTTCTTCGGTAATACCATGGTCACTAGATTCATTCTGCGTCTTTGACTTGAATTCATCAAGTGTCCAGGTATATATTCTCACTAAACTCATTCTGCGTCTTCGACTTGAATTCGTTAAGTGTTCATATTATAACATAGTTTTATGTGTTTTTGTATTTCATATTTTCCCAATATAAATCAGTTGTCCAGTACCTCCAGGTACACCTGTATCGTACCGCCGCAGACCAATCCTTCTTCTTCCGCCTCTGTTCCGGTCATGTCCTCGCAGACCAGACGGCCTTCTGTTTCACCGTTTTTTAACATATGAAGGCAGCGCTGTCTTATTCTGCTTTCCATACATCCGCCTCCGATAGTGCCGATAAGCCTTCCGTCCTCAAGAACAAGCATTTTGGTTCCAATCTCTCTTGGTGCGGATCCTCTTCTGGCTACAATGGTAGCAAGGGCTTTTTTCTGTTCCAGGGCTTCTTCTCCGGTCAGATATGACAGCATTTCTTTATCATAACCGCTTGTTTTTTTTGTACTGTTTTTTATCATGATCAATTCTGCAAGAATAGACACCGCGATTTCTTCCGGGGTTTCTGCATGTATGCTGATTCCTACCGGCGTATGAATACTGTCTACTTCTTTTTGAGCAAAACCATCCTCTACCAGTTTCTTTTTCAGAAGAATGCCACGCTTCCGGCTGGCCATCATTCCTACATAGGCTCTTTCTTTTTTGAGAATGGATTCCAGGCAGATTCCGTCATATCTGTGTCCCCTTGTCACAACAAGGAAATAGGTATCGCTGTTTCCTGAAATCTCATTCAGTCCTTTGGAAAAATCCTGACAGATAACCTGGTCTGCTCCGGCTCGTCTCGCCTCGTCAGCAAAATAAGGACGATCCTCCAGTACAGTTACTGTAAATCCTGTTCTCTTTGCAAGGCTTACCACCTGCTGCGCCACATGGCCTCCTCCGCAGATCACCAGTCTGGCAGGCTTACGAAGAACCTCCGCAAAGATTTTGCGCTCTCCAAAAGACAGCATCCTGCTTTCTTCCATATCAGCCAGCTCTCGAAGCTCTTCCGGCCTCATAGTGTGTTCCTGGCACTGCGCCGCAAGCTCTCCCTCTGAAAAGAAAAGGTGGCTTCCCTGTCCCGGGCCTTCCATAACAGTTGCCAGTATGTTTTGCTTCTTTTCTATGTTTTTTTCCAAAATCTTATAAAATTCCTGGTATTTCAAGGTTCTTCTCCTTTTCTGCCAAAAAGGAACCGCGGCTTTACGCCCCAGCTCCTCTTCTTTTCCTATTCTAATATATGTTCCCGTCCCTGAGCGATCACAGTCCGTACATGATCGTCTGCCAGTGAGTAAAATACTGATTTTCCTTCCCGCCTGTTTTTTACCAGGCGGCTCTGCTTCAGAATACGAAGCTGGTGCGATACTGCCGACTGAGTCATATTTAATGCGCGCGCCAGATCGCAGACACAGACCTCTGCTTCAAAAAGTACAAACAAAATTCGGATTCTGGTAGGATCTCCGAACACCTTGAAAAGTTCTGCAAGCGCGTCCAGCTCAGTTTCGTCAGGCATTGTTTCATTGACGATCTTCAAAAGTTCTTCATGGATTTCTTCAGATTCACAGCATATAGCGTCTTTTTCTTCTGTCATATTGTTCCCTGCCTTTCTCCACTATCATACCACATTCTCCATATCTCTGCACAGTGATTTTTACAGCTTCTTCACAAACAGCGCCCGAATAGCATTCAGAACTGCAATTACCATAACGCCTACGTCAGCGAAAATAGCCAGCCACATATTCGCCATTCCCATTGCGCCAAGAATCAGGCAAAGCGCCTTAATACCAATGGCAAAATAAATATTCTCATAAACGATCCTCATACACTTTCGCGCGATCCGAAGAGCTTTTACAACTTTCATGGGATCATCGTCCATCAGCACCACGTCTGCCGCCTCAATGGCAGCATCGGATCCAAGAGCTCCCATAGCGATTCCCACATCTGCCCTTGATAAAACAGGAGCGTCATTGATTCCGTCGCCTACAAATGCAAGTTTCTCTTTTTGTCCTTTTTTGGCAAGCAGCTCTTCTACTTTTGCCACTTTGTCTGCCGGAAGCAGTTCGCTATATACCTGATCCACACCGATTTCTTCAGCGGCCTTACGGGCTACCCGGTCAATGTCTCCTGTCAGCATAATAGTTTCTTTTATTCCATATTTTTTCAGTTCACTTACAGCCTCTTTGGAAGTAGGCTTCATAATATCTGCAATAAGGATATGACCAGCATAAGCGCCGTCAATGGCAACATGAACAACTGTCCCCACCTGGCTGCATTCCTTATAGGAAATTCCCAGCCGATCCATAAGTTTCCCGTTTCCTACAGCAACAAAAATTCCATCTACCTTTGCTGTCACGCCGTTTCCACTGATTTCCTCAATGTCACTGACACGATTTCTGTCAATTTCTTTCCCATAGGCAGTCTGAAGACTGCGGCTGATGGGATGAGAAGACGCGCATTCTGCCAATGCTGCAAACTCCAGTATTTTCTGTTCTTCCATTGTGTTGTGATGAACGCCGCAAACCTCAAACACACCTTTTGTCAAAGTGCCTGTCTTATCAAAAACAACATAGCGGATCTTGGAAAGTGTTTCCAGATAATTTGATCCTTTTATAAGAACGCCTGCATTTCCCGCTCCTCCGATTCCTGCAAAAAAGCTTAAAGGAATGCTGATCACAAGAGCGCAGGGGCAGCTGATCACAAGGAATGTCAGCGCCCGGTAGATCCAGTCTCCCCACAAGGGATCCATTCCCATAAACAGCATCCTTACTACCGGTGGCAAAATGGCAAGCGCCAGGGCGCTGTAGCATACAATGGGCGTATAATAACGGGCAAATTTGGAAATAAAATTCTCAGACTTTGATTTCAAAGAACTGGAATTTTCCATAAGATCCAGAATCCTGGATACGGTGGAATCTCCAAATTCCTTTGTGGTACGGATCTTCAAAACTCCGCTCATATTGATACATCCGCTGATTACCTCGTCCCCTTCTTCAGCGTCTCTTGGAAGGCTTTCTCCGGTAAGGGCGCTTGTGTTCAGCGTTGTTTTTCCTTCTATTATAATACCGTCAATGGGAATCTTTTCTCCAGGCTGGACAATAATGATACTTCCAATCTCCACCTCATCCGGGTCTACCTGCTCTAAAGCGCCGTCCTTTTCTATATTAGCATAATCTGGACGGATATCCATAAGCTCGCTGATATTGCGGCGGCTTTTGCCTACTGCATAGCTCTGGAACAGCTCGCCGATCTGGTAAAACAGCATAACCGCTGTTCCTTCTTTAAAATCTCCCAGGCAGATTGCTCCCACTGTGGCCACTGCCATCAAAAAGTTCTCGTCAAAAACCTGTTTGTTGCGTATTCCCTTCCATGCTTTCAGAAGAATATCATAGCCTATGAGAAAATACGGGATCAAAAACAGCGCTGCCCGCAGATATCCCTGAAGCGGAAGCATGGAAAATATGATAAGAAGCGCTGACGCTCCTAAAACACGAAACAACATTTTTTTCTGTTTTTTATTCATAATCGCCCCTCGCTTAATGATTCAGAAAGCCTCCTGCCTTTTTATTATTTATAAAAAGATCTCGCAGTCATCCTCCACTTTTTTACAGTTCTTCAAAACCTCTTTCATAACGGTTTTGGGATCCTGGCCTTCCTCAAACTCTACGATCATTTTCAGCATCATGAAATTCACAGTAGCGTTCTTTACGCCCTCTGTCTTCTTCGCTGCCTCTTCCATCTTATTTGCACAGTTTGCGCAATCCACATCAATCTTGTAAGTTTTTTTCATAACTTTTCTCCTTTTCTTTCACATTTTATTATATGAACAATCATTCATATGTTTGATTGTATTATATAAAATATTCCTGTGGTTGTCAATATCCGTATGCAAAATATCTGATGTTTCAATTATCGCTTTTTATATGTGAATGCAATCCCAATTACAGCTCCAATAAAAACCAACGGAGCCAGTCTTACAAATAAAAATTCAAAACCATGTATCAGAGTTCCTGCAATCGCTAATTCCGGGTTCGTAAAATCCCAGGTCAAATATTCACTGTTCATGGTTGCCAAAACAATAAATCCTGCCACAATAATCATACACACTGAAATAAGCAGGTAACGAATTGTCCGAATCCTCATCTCACTTCTTTTAGCAAGCTGAAGATTAATAATCTCAAGTTTTTCAGAAATATTTTTTATATCCCCTTCATTCAACTCCTTTTCCTGCACCGTTTCTCCAAGTAAAATACTTACAGAAGTATCCAGTTCATCGGCTAATAAGACAAGCGTATTCGAATCAGGAACCGATAAACCTTTCTCCCATTTAGATACGGTTTGCCTTACTACATTTAGCTTTATAGCCAGCTCTTCCTGTGAAAGTCCTTTTGCTTTTCGCAGATTTTTAATATTTTCGTTCAACATAACCTGTGCCTCCTTTGTTTTGATACAACTATTAAATATCAAAGCAGCCGTTGCCACAAGCAACGCAAATTAACATCTGTCATTACTGCATCAATTTCAAATTTCATTTAGATTTCAAAAATCCGGAGGTTTCCCCCCGGATTAATTTTTGTTCTTTTATTTCAGCAGTCTATAACCGCACATCCTTTTATAATTTATCCATCAGTTCCTCACGGCTGAAGTTCACAAGAACAGTGAGTGCAACCGGGAACGCCACAAGTCCTACAAGGCCAAACAGCTTCAGGCCAAGGAACAAAGCGGCAAGGGTTGCCAGAGGATGAAGTCCAATCTGTTTTCCTACGATTCTTGGCTCTACCATGTTTCTCACAACCAGGATCACCAGATATAAAACAAGAAGGCCGATGGCCAGACCGTGTTCCTCTATAAAGAAAAGGATCGCCGCCCAGGGAAGAAGTACGCCGCCTGTACCCAATACAGGAAGAATATCAAAAACAGCAATACATAATGCAAGAAGGGCAGGATAAGGCATTCCCAACAGAAACATTCCCGCGCACAGCTCTGCAAATGTCAGAAGAAACAAAAAGCTATAAGATCTGATATAAATAAACAGTACGTTTTTTACATAGGACTGACCTTTTTCTACCAAAGCAAGCTGTTTAGAACTTAAAAGTTTCTTGAAAAAGCTTGTAATTCCGTCATAATCCCCCACAAAGAAGAAAGTGGCTACTACGGTAATTACCAGCTTGATCACAAATCCTGGAATCCCGCTGATTCCGCCTGAAAGAATCTGGAGTACTTTCATGGAAAAACTGGAAACATAAGATCCCAGATTATTTACCATTTCTTCAAAAGAGTTTTCAATAGTCTTTGCCACAGAAGGATGTACGGTAGCCAAGGATTCTTCCAGATAGTCCGAGATACTTTCAATCACTGGCACTACTGTAGAGTTATAAAAATATGGAACCTTTCGTATGAGCCCTTCTACTCCATCCAGAAGCTTAAGACCAAGCCAGGTTGCAAGCAGAAAAAGTAGGCCGTAAAAAATAATGCAAAAAGCAATTGACAAAATCTTTTTTTGTTTCTTTTCCACTTTGAATTTACGGATTGGAATCTGAATTACTGCCGCAACCAGAAACGCAATAATAAAGGGCATCATAGGTGACACCAAATATTTGCATCCGATCCATACAAGAATTGCAATCAAAGCATAAAACGCCACATTAATAATAAATTTTTTCTTCCGCTCTACTTTATTCTCCATGCTGTCTCACTCCCTGACAAAAACTGCCACTGCCTCTGTCCAGACAGTCTGACAGAACTGATCTACGCAGCAGGCTTTTTCCAGACGATAGCCTGAGCGCAGAAATGTTTCCATGTCCTCTGCAAGACTGGTAGCCTTACAGGACACATATACGATCCGCTTCACCCCGTAGGACAAAATCTTTGGAAGAGCTTTGGGATGCACGCCCTCCCTAGGCGGATCAAGAATGATCATATCCGGTTTTTCTGTAAGATCGTCCAGAACCTTCAAAACGTCTCCTGCAATAAAACGGCAGTTGGAAAGACCGTTCAGCTCTGCATTTTTACGGGCAGCCTCTACAGCCTCTTCAACAATCTCTACGCCAATTACCTCTTTTGCCACCGGAGCAAGAAGCTGGGCAATGGTTCCTGTTCCGCTGTAAAGATCAAAGACCTCCATTCCCCTTGCATCTTCAACATATGAGCGAACCACAGAATAAAGAACCTCCGCAGCCAGAGAATTTGGCTGAAAAAAGGAAAAAGTGCTGATTCTGAATTTCAGCCCCAGAAGAGTTTCATAGAACCAGTCCTTTCCATAAAGAATCCTTGTCTCATCGCTTTTTACTACATCAGAAAGGGAATCGTTGATTATGTGCATGATCCCCACGATCTTTCCTTCCAGGGGAAGAGAAAGAAGCAGCTCTTTCAGCGGTTCCAGATCATGCTCCTCCTGGCTTGTTGTTACAAGATGGACAAGAATTTCCCCTGTAGTCACCCCTCTTCTTAAAAGAAGATGGCGGAGATAACCAACGTGCTGCAGTTTTTTATAATAGGATACCCCTCTTTCCAGAAAATAATCACGGACACAGGTAAGAATATCTGTCATATCCTTATGGACCAGCTTGCAGTCCCCGGTATTTAAAACGTCATAGGTACTTCCTTTTTTATGAAGTCCCAGGGAAAGAGGACCGTCTTTATATTCGTCTCCAAAAGAAAACTCCATCTTGTTCCGATAACAAAATTCAATAGGGCTTCCATGGATCCCCTCCCAGAGGAAATCCGGCTTTCCGTCTTTGTCAGTCTGGCTCTCCCGCACAAGCACGTCTTCCAGAAGCTCCCGGATCTGAAGCTCCTTCATTCTAAGCTGCTCTTCGTAAGGCATTGTCTGGTACATACAGCCGCCGCAGGCAGGAAAAACGCCGCACACCGGCTCTCTTTTTTCCAGGGGAGACTTTTCCAGAACCTCCATAATTCTTCCCTGGGCCTTGTTTTTACGCTTTTTTTGTATCATGAAACGGATTCTCTGTCCTGGAATTCCATTTTTTACAAGAACCCGCTGGTCTTCCACCATTACATATCCCTTATTGGGAAATTCCACTTTTTCTATGATTCCCTCGTATACTTCACCTTTTTTCATATAAAACTTATCCTTAACATCTCCTCTTGATCTAATGTATAAGCGCCTTTATAACCCGCCCCCAAATAAGGTATCTCTGTTCTCATAACAACAGCTCCGGTACGAGCCGGAGCTGTAAATTCTTATTCTTCCTCGTCCTCAAAATAATCGTCGAAATCGTCGTCAAAATCTTCTTCAAAATCTTCCAGATAATCCGGTGCAAAGAAACGGTAAACAGCAAAAGCAATTCCTGCAACTGCGGCTACGGCTCCTATAATAGCCAACACCCAGAGGACTGTATTTTTCTGTTTGTCGTCTTCCTTTTTCTTTAATACTGCCAGCAGCTCTTCAATTTTTGCATTCAAATTCATCATGTGCACCATCCTCTCTATTATTGTCGGCATATCTTCTGCCGTAAACATATGGCAAATACCGCATACCGGTTCTGCCGTTTTTATAGGTTATAGTATAACACTAACTGAAAGATTTTACCATAAGATATATAAAATTTTAGATTTTCTTAAGCTTTGCAAATCCGGCAAACATCTTTTTTGTTCCGGCTCTGTCAAAGTCCACCGTCACCTCATAATCTCTTCCGCCTTCTACAATATCCTTCACAATTCCCACGCCGAATTTTACATGGCGTACCGTATCGCCTACGCTGTAATCCAGAGAATCCGCTTTTTTTACTGTAAAGCTCTGAGGGGTAAAAGCCTTTGACTGAAAAGCCATTTTCATCTGCATATAACTGCTCTTGGAAGATGACGTCTCTGCAAGCTTGGGCTTTTTCTCCTGGATGGTATGTCCAAGCTCTACCAGCTCTCTTGGAATTTCGCGGACAAACCGTGAAACCCGGTTATACTGCGTTTCTCCTCTGATCATTCTCTGCTGGGCGCAGGTAAGAGTCAGATCCTTCATGGCTCTGGTGATCCCCACATAGCAAAGCCGTCTTTCTTCCTCCATATCAGAAAGATCCGCAGAAAAAATACACATACTGCTTGGGAAAACGCCGTCTTCCATTCCTGCCAGATATACACAGGGAAATTCCAGACCCTTGGCGCTGTGCAGCGTCATAAGAAGCACATAGTCCTGGTCGGGATCCACAGAATCAATATCTGCGATCAATGCGATCTCTTCCAGGAAACCGGAAAGAGACGCTTCTCTTCCTTCTGCCTCCATGGCTTCCTGATAAGAAACTGTCTTGGAAATAAGCTCGTCAATATTCTCCAGTCTGGCTCTGGATTCCTCTGTATCTTCTGCCCTAAGCTCGTCCGCATATCCGGTAAGATCTATGATCTCCTCCAGAAGCTCTGATACGGTATAAGCCTGAGCTTTGCTTTTAAGAGACTGGATAAAGGTAACAAAGCCTTCAATTTTTGACTGGGCCCGTCCAATAGATGGAATCTCTTCTGACACGCGGAGGGCGTCGTAAAAGCTGACCTCCATACGATCTGCGTATTCCTGAACTCTGTTTATTGTTGTTGCGCCAATCCCTCTTTTTGGCACATTCAGTATACGGCGTACAGCAAGATCGTCTGCGGCGTTGTCTACTGTCTTCATATAGGAAAGAAGATCTTTGATCTCCTTTCTGGCATAAAAGTTGACCCCTCCTACAATCTTATAAGGAATATTTGCAAGAAGACACTTTTCCTCAAAAAGACGGGACTGAGCGTTTGTACGATAAAGAATGGCGCAGTCACGGTAACGGCAGGCGCCTTCTCTGTACTTTTTGGAAATATCTCCGATCACATATTCCGCTTCTTCGAATCCGTTCAGAAACTGCCGGAAATGGATCTTATCTCCTTCTGCATTCTCTGTCCAGAGGGTTTTGGGCTTACGTTCTGTATTATGTACGATCACCTCGTTTGCCGCATTCAGGATATTCTGTGTAGAGCGGTAGTTCTGTTCCAGACGGATCACTTTTGCATCAGGAAAAACCCGTTCAAATCCAAGGATATTTCCAATATTAGCGCCTCTGAATTTATAAATAGACTGATCGTCGTCGCCTACTACGCAAAGATTGCCGTAGCGTGAGGCAAGAAGACTTACAAATTTAAACTGGGCCGTATTTGTGTCCTGATACTCGTCTACCATAATATAACGGAACCGTTCCTGGTATTCTTCCAGTACCTGATCGCAGTGCTGGAACAGCTCCACTGTCTTCACGATCAGATCGTCAAAGTCAAGAGCATTATTTCTTCTTAAAGAATTTTGGTATTCCCTATAAATTTCCGCAACTTTTTTTTCATTAAAATCCACTGCGTTCATAAGCATTTCATCTGGAGTGATCAGCTCATCCTTTGCATGAGAAATCTGAGCCAAAAGAGAACGTTCCTTATATTTTTTGGTGTCAACATTCAAACGCCTGCAGACGTCCTTCATCAGGGTTTTCTGATCGTCCGTATCATAAATAGTAAAGTTTCTGTCATACCCGATTCTCTCTGCATGTTTTCTGAGGATCCTCACACAGGTAGAATGAAAGGTGGAAACCCATACGCTTCCTCCGTCCATTCCCACGATTTTATCTACACGGTCGCGCATTTCTCCTGCCGCTTTATTGGTAAAGGTAATGGCAAGAATGTTCCAGGGGTTCACCCCTTTTTCTCCAATCAGATAAGCTACCCTGTGGGTCAGAACCCTGGTCTTGCCGGAGCCTGCCCCGGCAAGGATCAAAAGAGGGCCTTCTGTATGGTAAACAGCCTCCTGCTGCATATTGTTCAATGATTCATAGATACTCATAAATTCTCCTATACATTCCAATTAACAATACTGATATTTTCATGAATCCAATTTTATCATTGACTTTCCAAAATAGCAAGAAATATCCGGGCTTCCGGCAAAAGGATGCCGACGCCCGGATAAAAAGTTTTATTCTTCTTTTATTACAAAATGGAAATTCCAGCTCTGATATTCCTGTTTCGCCTCAGGAAGGGGAAATCCGGCATACATAAGGGCTCCTCCTGTATACTCTTTTCCCTCAAAAATGTATATGCTGTTCTCCTTCAGCCCTCTTAAAAGAAGCCTTGACGGCGGATCATTTGTCCTTACTTTAGAGGCTACAACACTTACAAGGGCTTCCTTCTGATCTGGACTTACAAATTCCCATGCAGCATAATGCTTTTCACCTGACGGAGAAGTGAGACGGAAATAATCTCCTCTCTGGATCAGTTCATAATATTCTTTAAAACGGCTGATCTGTCCTCTGATCTCAGCCTTTTCCCCGGAAGTAAGCTTTGCCGGATCCAGCTCATATCCAAAGGTTCCTGCCATTGCCACTGTGGCTCTTGTTCCAAGAGGCACAGTTCTTCCAGTCTGATGGTTCGGACAGGCAGATACATGGGCGCCCATAGCGCTGACAGGATAGCAGAAGGAAGTCCCATACTGGATTTCCAGACGTTCAATAGCGTCTGTATCGTCGCTGCACCAGATCTGGGGCGTATAGTGAAGCATTCCCGCGTCAAAACGTCCGCCGCCGCCGCTGCATCCCTCTATCAGCATATCTGGGTAACGTTTTCCCAGCCGTTCCAGAAATTCATAAAGTCCCAGTACATAACGGTGAAGGACTTCTCCCTGGCGGTCAGAAGGAAGCTGGGCTGAATAAACATCGCAGATGCTTCTGTTAAAATCCCATTTAAGATAATCCACATCTGCCCCATCCAGCACCTTTGTCATCTCATCAAAAATATGATCTCTCACATCTTTTCTGGAAAAATCAAGGACAAGCTGATTTCTTGATCTTACTGGATTTCTTCCTGGAACCTGAAATGCCCAGTCTGGATGCGTCCGGTAAAGATCGCTGTCCATGGAAATACATTCTGGCTCGTACCAGATGCCAAACTTCATTCCCAGACCGTGGATCTTTTCAGACAGCTCCTTTAAGGTACAACCTAGCTTCTTTTCATTTACCTGCCAGTCGCCAAGACCGCTGTTGTCATCATCCCTTTTGCCAAACCAGCCGTCGTCCATTACAAAAAGCTCCACTCCCATTTCTTTCGCATCCTTTGCCATAGCCAGCAGCTTTTCTCCTGTAAAATCAAAATAGGTTCCTTCCCAGTTATTGATCAGAACAGGTCTTCTTGCATTTTTGAATTTTCCACGGCAGAGATTATTGCGGATTGCTCTGTGAAAAATATGAGACATTTTTTCAAAGCCCTCTCCACTGTATACCATGGCCGTTTCCGGGGTGTAAAAACACTCTTCCTTTTCCAGCTTATAGCAGAAATTTCCCGGATGGATCCCCATCAGCAGCCTTGTCTGATTAAACTGGTCTTTTTCTGCCTCAGCCAGAAAATTTCCGCTGTACAAAAGTGAAAATCCATAACAATTTCCCTGGGTTTCTGTGGCTGTATGATCGGCAAGGATCACAAAAGGATTATACTGATGACTGGACGTTCCTCGAAGACCTCCTGCAGACTGGATTCCATGATGAATGGGGGTTCTGGACATCTGGCGTTCCATTTCGTGTCTTCCATAAAAGGTGATCCAGTCCCAGTCTCCATAAGGCTGATCCAGGCAAAGAGACATTGCCCGTTCCAGATAAATCGGCTCCTCACTGCTGTTTTTTATCATAGCGGCCCTGGTAAGAAGGTCCAGTTCTTCAAACACACTGTAGTAAAGCTTTACCAGGAGATTTTTTCTTTCATTTCTCATGGTAATTATAAGGGTTTCCGCCTGATTCGGTTCTTCTTCATAAAAGGCCGGAAGACCGGGAATCGCATATTTTCCCTTCTTGATCTCATAACTTTCATAACGGAGTTCCAGGGCGGAAGCCCCCCGGGAATCTCTTACCTGCAAAGCGCTTTCCCTGTAGTCTCCGCCTCCAAAGCAGGAATATTCCTGTGGAAGAGTATCCAGAGAGTATGTTCTGTCTGTTTCCGCCTCATAGGGATTTCCGGAAAATCCATGATCTCTGCGCTGGATCAAATAGGAAAAATCCATATTTTCTGTTCTCTTTCCATAATATGTGTGAAGAAGAACTCCATATTGATCCACTTTCATCTGGTACATGCTGCTTTTTGTACAAAGAGTAAACAGAGAATTGTTTTTGTCTGCAAATATAGCCATAATCATTTCCTCTTCTCATCCTGCTTTGGGATGTTCTTTCTGATTTTATTTTTTGGTTTCTATTTTACTGCGCCGTTTACAACTCCGTTCAATATCTGTTTCTGACAGAACAGATAAAACAGAAGTATAGGAATCAGCGCAAGCAGATAGGATGCAAATGCAAGGTTATAATTTGTTCCGAACTGTGTCTGAAAATTAAGCTGCGCAAGAGGAAGGGTGTTTTTGCCTGTACCGGACATAATAACAAGGGGAGTCATAACGTCGTTCCATGTACCCAGGGCAGTCAGGACAGCTACTGTGGCATGCATGGGCTTCATAATAGGAAAAATAATACTCCAGTAAGTTTTCCATGTTCCTGCCCCGTCCACCCTGGCAGCCTCTTCCAGAGCAAGAGGAATATTTTTCAGATATCCTGAATAAAGAAGCAGGTTCATCGGCATATAAAATACCACATAAAGAATGATCACACCTGCTCTGTTTCCAATTCCCATCTGGGAAGTCTGTTTTACCAACGGCATCATCAAAATAGCAAACGGCACGAACATACCGCTGACAATATAAAGATAGGCAAATTTATAAAATTTGCTCTTTCCCATATTTCTTCCAATGGCATAGCCTGCCAGAGAATGAAGAAGAATGGCGATCACAACAGTCACTGCCGTAATCAGAAGAGAGTTTCCAAGAGAATTCCAGAAATCAGTAACTCTCATTGCTTCCGCAAAATTATCCAGACTCCATGAAGATGGGAAGGAAAGAGCTCCTGCAATATCGTTTGTCATTTCTGAGGGCTTCTTAAAGGCAATGATCACAGCCATATATAGCGGAAAAAAGATGGTGACACATCCCAGGATCAGAAGGATCGTTACCGGCCAGTTGGTTTTACCCATATGTTTACTACTGTTTTTCATTATAACTGTTCCTCCTTCTTATTCATAAATGTAAGCTGGAATATGGAAATCGCCACGATCACTACAAAGAACAGAACCGCATTAGCGCTCTGGAATCCAAACTGTCCTCCGTCCATTCCGTTTTTGTAAATAAGGAAGGAAATAGATTCTGTACTCTGGGCAGGACCGCCTTTTGTCAAAGCCATGATCTGGTCAAAGGCCATGAGGAAGTTTTTCATGCAAAGCACCATATTAATAGTAAAAAACGGAATAATCAGAGGGAAGGTCAGGCTTTTGAATTTTGTCCAGCCTGTAGCTCCGTCAATGGAACCTGCCTCATACACATCCTCTGGAACTGTCTGAAGTCCAGAAATATAAATTATAGTATTCATGGCTATGGCCTGCCATGCCGCTACCACTACAATGGCGAACCAGGCACTTTTGGGATCTCCCAGCATACTGCTGCTGAGAAAATCAATTCCCAGAGCTTTTCCCACAGCCGGAAGGATATAAGTAAAAATAAAGCTGAAAATATAGCCCACTACAAGGCCTCCCAGAACGTTGGGGATAAAATAAATTCCTCTTAAAGCGCTCTTGGCCCGGATGCGGCTGTTCAGCCCCAAGGCAAGAATCAGGCTGAAAACATTTACCACAATAGTTGCAACAAGAGCAAACTTAAAGGTAAACAGATAAGATTTTCCTACTCGCGCATCCTGAAACAGATCTACATAATTCCGAAAACCAACCCAGTCAAAACTTCCATATCCTTTAAAATTAGTAAAGCTGTAAATAAAACCTTTGATCAGAGGCAGTGTGTTAAATGTAAAGAACAATGCCAGAATCGGAATCGTGATCAGCAAAAATGTCCGTTTTCTTTCGTTTCCCTTCATGATTCATTTCCCCCTTCCTCATTTTCCGCCTGATAATCCTGTACCTTGCGGATTCTGTCCCGATTATAGCGTTTCCAGTCTTTATCAAATTTCTTTAACCAGGCTTCTGCATCTCCATCCATCAGATAGGTCTGGATCATGGCATCCACCGCCATCTCTGTAGGATAATAATGATCCTGATAGTCTGTCATTTTGCCGGCTTCAATATATTCTTTCATTCCGTCCAGCATAGAAGGAAGTTTAAAATCTCCTTCCTTACAGGGAACTGCATTCTGATCGTCCAGATAGATCTGAATATTCTCATCCTCCAGCATAAACCGAAGCACCTCATAAGCCGCCTCTTTATTTTCGCAATCCTCCATCACGCAGAATTGAAGGTCGATACCGGAATTAAGATACTGTCCCTGGACGCTGTCATTTGCCGGAAAAACAAAGGAATCAATATTCATATCCGGGTTTACCGACTTGATCTGGGGCACTGCATAGCTTCCGATACAGTACATGGCGGATTCTCCTCTTGCAAACGCCGTACATGCGTCGTTGTAGCTGTACGCATAAGGATTTTCCTGCGCATAGGGAAGAAGCTGGACAATCTTTTCCGCAAGCTCTTTATATTCACTTGCAAAGGTAGTCTCTCCTCTGTTTACCATCTGACATACGTCTGCAGGGGCCAGGTCGCAGGCCATGGCATTCCACGGAGCCAGACAGGTCCAGGTATCCTTAAATCCAAAATATAAAGGAAGCTGTCCAGAATCCTGTATCGTATCAAGAAGAGTTATAAATTCATCCCATGTTTCTGGTATTTCCCAGCCATTTTCTTCAAACATATCTTTGTTATAAAGGATTCCGGCTGCGTTGGCTGCATAAGGAACAGCATAAACTCCGTTCTTTGGAACGATTTCCAGGTTCTTGTCAATGTCAAGGTATGCCTGCTTGATATCCGCAAGCCCTTCAAAATCAGAAATGTCTTTCAGCATATCTGCATCCAGAAAGTTAGAGTAATTCACATCTCCTCCGATTCCAATGATATCCGGCTGATCCTCCTTGATAAACCGGGTCTTCAGAACAGTCATTGCTTCATTTGGCGATTCAATTTTCAGCTCAATATCATCATGAGAGGCGTTAAATTTCTCTTCCATTTTTTCAAAGGCTTTTACCGCCTCCGGCTTATAATGAACCATCTCAATTTTTGTTTTTCCATTTTCTGTCACAGAATCCCCACATCCTGTCAAAAAAACTCCAGCGCCTAGTATTCCTGCAAAAATTCCAATAACAGACAGTCTCGTTTTTTTCATTGAATTTCCCCTTTCCTTTTTTGTAGTCCGTTTTTGTTCTGTACAGTTTATACGGATTTTTCTCATAGGTTTATTTTATCATTATAGCTTTTTATGGTAAATGGAATGATGAAACCACTTTTATATCTTAATACGTTTTTTCTCGAATATAGTTGAAGTCACTACTCATTATGGTATATAATATAATTGATTCCCTGATTTTCGTTTAAATATCACAGTTTTTACTCTTATTTTTTATTAATATTGCATAATTCTCGATATTAAAGGAGGTATAAATATGGCAAAGCCCTTGTTCCATGTATTTTCCGACGAACGCTTTATGGATCTCACCCTGTATCAATACGGTTATGAAAAATGCCGTCCTCTTCACTCCTACGGACCTTCCATCCGCAATCATTTTCTTTTTCACTATATTATCTCCGGAAAAGGTACTCTTCTTGTTGATGAAACCACAGAAATCACCAGAGAATATAAACTTCATGGAGGAATGGGTTTTCTTATTGAACCGGACAGGATCAACACATATTTTGCAGACAGAGAAGATCCCTGGGAATATACCTGGGTAGAATTTAGCGGGCTGAAAGCCAGAGAAATTCTGGACACTGCGGGACTTTCTACGGAATCTCCTGTTTTTATTCCATCTTCCGATCAGATAGGCAATACCTTAAAAGAAGAACTTCTCCACCTTGCCTGCAGCAATTCCCAGACTTCCTCACTGAATCTGATCGGACATCTTTATCTTATTATGGATGCTCTCCTTACAGGATCATCCTCCATAAACAAGACCCAAAATGGCAAACGCTCTCAGTTTTATACAAACGAAGCCATATCTTTTATAGCCCAAAATTATGCTCTTCCCATCAGTGTAGAAGACATGGCTCAAAGACTCAATCTTGACAGAAGTTATTTTGGTAAAATATTCAAAGCAACTATGGGACAGGCTCCTCAGGAATTTCTTATCCGTTATCGCATGTCCAAAGCTGCCGAACTTTTGAAAACCTCTGATATGCCTGTCAAAGAAATCAGTCTGCAGGTTGGATATCCAAATCAGCTTCACTTTTCACGTGCCTTCAAAAATATTTATGGGATTTCGCCACGCACTTACCGCCAAAACAACAGAATCATAAAAAAATAATTTTTTCTTTTATCAAGATAAATTTCATTTAGAAAATCATTTACAAGTAGTTTTGGAAACTATATAATAAGCTACAGAGGTGATAAAGCTATGACAATAGATACAAAGGACATGATTGGCAGCATCCTGGAAAGTATTTCAAGAATTGATTACATTAAACCGGAAGATATACCGAATATTGATTTATATATGGATCAGGTAACTACTTTTATGGAGGAACATCTGGCTTCTTCCAAACGCTACCCGGAAGATAAGATCCTTACCAAAACCATGATCAATAATTATGCCAAAAACAATCTTCTTCCTTCGCCGGAAAAAAAGCGTTATTCCAGAGAACATTTACTGCTGCTGATCTTTATTTACTATTTCAAAAATATTCTTTCTATTAATGACATTCAGACTCTTCTTGGGCCTATAACAGAAAAATATTTTAAATCAGATTCTGAGATGAACCTGACTGCAATTTATAATGAAGTTTTCAGCATGGAAAAAGATCAGGTGGAGCTTCTCAAAAAAAATCTTCTCCGATGTTATCATACATCAGAAAAGACTTTTGAAAGCGCCCCCCGAGAAGACCAGAAATTTCTCAAACTGTTTTCCTTTATCTGTCTTCTCAGTTTTGACGTTTATACAAAAAAGATGCTCGTTGAACAGCTTGTAGACCAGTTGCGCAGCGAAGAACCTACTGCGGAAAAAACAAAAAAGCCCAAAAAATAAAAAAGACGCCGTAAAGCGTACCTGAAAAAGAGGAGGGGATCTCTAAAGTCCCCTCCTCTTCATATGTTCTTTATTAATACAGATAATCTTTATTTACAAATCCGTTCTTTCCATGTTTCGGTGAATATACGTACCAATAAGTTGAATCACTGGTATCAATTACCTGAACAGTATCTCCGGTATAAAGCTCGCCGATCTCGTTTGCTTCGTCATAAGCCTTAGCTGTCCGAAGCGCCAGATATCCCTTCTGAACGCTGACTGTTTTCGTAAATCCATCGGATGAACTTCCTCCTGTCAGGTAGTTCTTGTTTACATAACCTTCCCTTCCATGCTTAGGCGAATATACATACCAGTAAGTAGAATCGCTGGTGTCAATAAGCTGAACTGTGTCTCCGGTGTAAAGCTCGCCGATCTCGTTTTTGCTGTCATAAGCCTTGGCTGTCCGAAGCGCCAGATATCCTTCGCTTACGCTAACTGTTCTTGTATCGCCGGAAGAACTTGTGTTTATCAGGTAATTCTTGTTTACATAACCGGATTTTTTATGCTTGGGTGAATATACATACCAGTAAGTTGCGTCGCTGGAATCTGTCACCTCGACTGTGTCTCCTGAGTAAAGCTCGCCGATCTCGTTTTTGCTGTCATAAGCCTTGGCTGTCCGAAGCGCCAGATATCCTTCGCTCACGCTGACTGTCCAGGTATTGGTATTTCCTACCAGGTAATTCTTGTTTACATAGCCGGACTTATTATGCTTAGGCGAATATACATACCAGTAGGTTGCGTCACTGGAATCTGTCACCTCTACCGTATCTCCGGTATAAAGCTCGCCGATTTCGTTCCTGCTGTCATAAGCCTTGGCGTTTCTAAGAGCCAGATATCCCTTGCTCACACTGACTGTCCAGGTGTTGGATGCCTGGCTGTCCTCTGCCGTTACAGGCAGGGAAAGGGTAAATACAATGGCAAATACTGCCGCCCATTTCAAAAGGGCTTTGAATGAAAAATTCTTCCATTTCTTACTCATCTCGTCGTCCTCCTTTATAAACATTTATATGAATCAGCCTGGGCTGTTTCCTTTTTAAATGTCTGGTTCCATTACACAGCCTTTATTGCTGATAATAGTCGTATATCTGCCGACTGAGGGATGCAATGGTGCTTTGAGCCGCTCCTGCCTGGGACAGATTTTCCGACATAAATACGATCACCAGATCGTTATCGGAATAATAAATGATCCCCGCATCGTTCTCCACATCTGCCAGCTCCCCGGTCTTATTCGCCACGCTGACTCCTGAGGGCATCTGGGCTGGTATCTTATTTCTTCTCTGCTGGGCTGCCAAAAGCTCAAACATGGCGGATTCCTTATCATTTCCTTCCATCCATCCGTCATAAACCATTTTGAGAAAATGTCCGCAGTCTGCAGCCGATGTATAATTATCATCATACTGATTGCTCTGAAGAAGCAGACGACCCATGTGGGTATTCATATAACCGTTGTCGCTGCAGTAGTTGTTTACCGCCTGCATTCCGGCTGAACTGTCTCCTCCCCCCAGATAATCGGTAAGAGCGTTGGCCGCGTCATTGTCGCTGACTGTGATCATGGCCCGGAGATTTGCATCCAGGCTTTCTCTTCCATACTGAGCGGCAAGACTGTCATAATTCTCATAAACGGCGCCCATAATATAAAGTTTGATCAGACTGGCTGCCTGCATCCGGTGTTCATTGATCATCCCCTCTGTATTCTCTTCCAGATTACATACATAGACGGACCAGCTTCCGTTCCCGGATGGAAAGGGCAGACTGGAAAGCAGTGTTGACAAAGCTTCGTCTGTTGAAGCGTCTGTTCCCTGGTTTCCTCCAAAAATACTGGATGAACCAGATGGCGGAGAAAGAGATCCATCTGTTTCCGCATCTGCATACTCCTCTCCCGGTGGCGGCTCCGGATGGTGATCCGGGTCTTCCTTCTCTTCTTCCTCAGCAGAAGGCGGTTCCGGGTTCATCGTCTCCCGGGCGCCCGGTTCTTCTGCCTGGGGCTTCGGTCCCTGCTGTTCCCCGATATTAGCGTTCTCTTCTGTTTCAGGCGTTACAGGCGGCTCTTCTCCCAGATCTTCCATGGGAACCTCTACCGCCTTTTTTACGTTCTGTTCCGGATCTGCGCAGCCGGACTGGAAAACTACTGCCAGGGACGCCAGCACAACCAGCAGAGATTTTTTTATTTTGGTTCTGTTCATATATTTTACAATATCCTTCTCCTGCCCTCTGTTCATCCCTGTACATTTTAGCTAATCATCCGGGGATTTTAGCAGGTTTTTTATATAAACTCATTATAATTTTTATCTGGCGGCGTTGCAAGTATTTTTTTCTTTTCATTTTGTTTCTTATAGTTTATCATATAAGAAACTAAATTCTGTAAAATTAAATATCTTAAAAGAAGGGATTACTACTATGAAAAAACTTATTCAGACCATTTTTGCCTGCGGTCTGGCGCTTACTTTGCCCACTGTGGTTTTCGCCGCCTCAGATCCTTCCATGGAAGACCAGTCAGAACAGGCTATGATCGCGCCTCCGTCCTCAGCCCGGCGGGGAGAAGACCAGGATACCTGGGGCATGGCCAACAACTCTTCCCGGTCTTATGGTCAGGATGCTTTTACTGTTGTTATTGATCCCGGCCATCAGGGACCTTCTGTGGACATGAGCGCTCAGGAGCCCATGGCTCCAGGCTCCAACCAGACAAAGGCCCGGGCCACTTCCGGCACTCAGGGAAATTATTCTCAGGTTCCCGAATATGAGGTAAACCTTCAAGTTTCCCTGCTTCTTCGTCAGGAACTGGAAAACCGTGGCTATAAAGTGATCATGACAAGGACGGATAACGAAACAGCCATCAGCAATAAGGAAAGGGCGGAACTTGCCACCCGGGAGCAGGCAGATATTACAGTCCGTATCCACGCCAACAGCGATACGGATTCCTCTGCCGCCGGAGCGCTCACCATGGCTCCCACTGCTGCCAATCCATATCTTTCAGGCGATGTTATCGAAAAGAGCAACACCCTTTCCTCCTGTGTTCTCAACCATTACTGCGCCGCTACCGGTCTGTTAAGCCGGGGCATAATCTCTGCCGACCAGATGACGGGAACAAACTGGAGTACAGTCCCTGTCACCATTTTGGAAATGGGATTTATGAGCAATCAGAACGATGACCTTTATATTACCAATACCCAGAACCACTCTGTTATGGCAGCAGGAATCGCAGACGGAATTGACGAATATTTCAGTATTACCGCCCCCCGGACTACCGGAAAAGGAACACATCTCAGCGATCTTACTGAAAAACTAAAAACCTTATGCACAGACGCCTTGAAAGAAAACGGAAATAACTGGGCAGTTGCAGTAATGGATCCTGCCACAGATGATTACAGCACCCTTCATGCAGACCGGGCTATGGAATCAGCAGGACTTATCAAGCTTTTTATTATGGGCACGGTTTTTGAGGATATTGTTTTTAAAGATTCTCCCGAAATTCCCTGCGAAGATTATGAAACAAAGCTGAAGCCGCTTCTGACAAAAATGATCGCCGAAAACGATACCTCCAGTTCTGAGCAGCTTATGCTTCTTCTGGGAAACAATGATTTTGAACAGGGAGTTGAAACAGTCAATCAATTCTGCCGTGACAATGGATTTACCTCCACAGAAATGGGAACAGAAAGACTGGCGCAAAATTCCACCTCCGGTAATTTTACAAGCGCCTCCGACTGCTGCCGGATCCTGACAGAGATTTACCGAAAGACGCTGGTAAATCAACAGGCCTCTGAAGAAATGCTGTCTATTCTTCAACAGCAGACTGCAAAAGACAAGCTCCTCAAAGGACTTCCTTCCACTGTCAAAACCGCCAGTATGGCAGGATATATGACGGCAGACCAGAACCCTATTCAGGTAGAAAACGACACGGCCATTATCATGGATCAGAAGAAACCCTATGTGGTCTGTGTGCTTACCAGTTATCTTCAGGATAATCAAAAAGCAAAAGATACGATCCAAAATATCTCTTCTGAAATATACGCCTACATGACAAAAACAGAGTAAAGCCAAAAGAAGCCTCTCGGTGATACCAAGCACCGGGCGGCTTCTCTTCTTACGC
>NZ_CALFLA010000112.1 GCF_937880195.1 uncultured Blautia sp. | reverse complement strand
GAACAGCTTGACAAATGGACGCCGGATAAGCGTACCACAGGAGAAAATCTGGGAGCCCATGGAAGTTCCAGCCGTAACTATGATGTGTTTGGACGGGAGCTTATGACTCCCGGAGAAGTACGGATGCTGGATAATAACAAAGAAATCATTCTGATCCGTGGCCTGCCGCCAGTCATGGATTTTAAGTACCAGACAGCAGATTCTAAGGAATTTAAAGAGGCGTCCAAGATCAATGGAAGAGATACGGGGACGCCGAACCATGGAGGATCTGTTTATCTGGGATCAGAAACTTCCGGAGCAGACAGATCAGAACTGGCGACAGAGACTTTAACATCTGAACAGGTAGAATATTACCGCCAGAGAGAGAAAGCTGGTGATCCTGTACGTGTAACAGAAATGACAGCAGAACAGCTTCTACACCTTCCACTATCCGGCGCAGATATTACGGAAGAAGAGATATCAGAGTTCTTGAAGCAGAAAGGTTTACAAGAAAGTATCAGGGAATCCTTACAACAGGAGGCAGCAAATGAAAAAGCAGTTCAGGAACTGAAGGAAGATATCCGAAAAAGCAAAAATGCAGAGAACAGGAAAATACAGGATCCTTTTATCCTTCTGCAGGAGCTGATCAAGAAAAATGATTTTGATGCCAGCCAGATCCGGGAGATTGAGCAGGGGATTGAGGCGGGATTAGAGCCGGAATACATCTATGAGTATGCGTCTTCAGGAAAAGATGCGGCATACATGAAAGCCACCAGAGAATTTTATCAGAGTTTACAGAAGCGGATGAAACAGTGAAGACGTGTCATTTTTGACACGTTTTTTTACATCATGTGAGAGGAAAAAGAATGAAAAAAATAATGGCGCAATGCAGGGATCCTCCATAACAGATCCCATGTACAGGGAAAAATAAAAAGGCGTGTCAGGAATGACACAAACCAGAAAGGGTGGATGCAGTTGAAGAAAATAGTACGAACTATAGTAAATGTTATATTATGTTTCCTGATCATATTAGGGCTTGTATTTACATTGCCCAAAATAGCGGGGATAAAACCTTATATCGTTCTATCCGGTTCCATGGAGCCAGCACTACCTGTGGGAGCCGTGATTTTTACTGATACAGGCAGGACAATACCAGAAAAAGGAGACATCATCACTTATGAGGTTAAGGGAAACATGATAACTCATAGAGTGGTACAAATAGAAGAAGATGGATATATCACAAAAGGTGACGCCAATGTGATGAAAGATCCTAAAATCGCCCAAGAGCAAGTAGAAGGAACGGTTCTTTTTTCCATACCTTATCTGGGATATGCTGCCATTTTTACGCAAAACAAGGGGTTTTTACTTCTCCTTGCTGCGTTAGTCTTATTATCCTATGCCTTGGATAATGAAGAAGTCCCGGGAAAACAGAAAACAGAAAAACAAATAGAAGGGAGAGGGGATCGGGACACCCCGGAAGAATAAAATGAAAAAAAGAATGGTAAAAACACTCACATTATTTGGTCTTATTGGTGCTCTTACCGCAGGAGGTACTGCAGCATATTTAACGGATTTTGACCAGGAAACCAATACTTTTACGGTAGGAAAAGTAGATATTGACGTAGAAGAGCCAAACTGGAAACCAGATGATCATGATAAGATCGTTCCTACAGAGGAAATGAAAAAAGACCCACAGATAACAAATAATGGAAAAAATGATGCCTTTGTTTATCTGGAAGTATCAATACCAGTAAGGAACGTGATTACTGCGAATGAAGACGGTACACGGAATCCAGAAGCAGAAACAGAGCTTTTTACGTTCAATAAAAATTCCGGGTGGACCTTGTTGTCAGCAAAAAAAGTAGGGGCAAATAAGGTTTATACATATAATTACAGCAAAATCCTTAAGGCAGGAGAAACAACGACACCGTTGTTCCAAACCATTAAATTTGCAAATATCATCGAGGGACAGCTGGATGAACAGAGCCTTGACGTGGGAATCCGTGGATATGCAATCCAGGCGGAGAATACTGGAGACAAAGAAAACTCTGTAGACGCTCAGGCAAAGGCCGCTTATAACAAATATGTAAATCAGAATAAGGGTCAGAATGGCGAAGCATTATCGGGAAATATTGCCTGAATTTGAAGGAAATGGAAACAATCCGGTAATTCAGATACAGGTACGCAGCTATTAATATCAATCAGGCCCTCCCTTCTTTAGGGGGGGGGCCGGAAAGGAAAAAGTATGAGAAAAAAGATTATTGCACTTTTGGGACTGATACTGATATTCTTCTTCTTTCTGGGCTATGGCGGGACATTTGCATATTTGTCCGATGTAGCGGTGAAAGAAAACCAGGTAACGATCGGACATAATGACACGACGATCGAAGAAGAATTTCCATCCCCAACTCCGACACCAATGGAAAAGAATCCAAGTTATACGAAAAAAATATGGGTTTCTAATAAGGGGGAGGGTCAGGCTCTCGTAGATTGTTTTGTAAGAGTAGCACTGAGTTATTCAAATTCGGATATTGGTAATGCAGTTATCTTGGATGGATTGAACACAACAGATTGGACATACTCGGATGGATTTTATTATTACAATCAGATCCTGAAAAAAGGGGAATCCACATCCCCCTTGATTACAGGATTTCATATTGATTCCAGCAAGATAGATCCAAAAAAATATGAAGAGATCCTGAAAAATTTTGAAATCAATGTATATGAAGAATCTGTACAATCTGAAGGCTTTACAGACCCCCAAAGTGCATTTGCACACTATTCACGGTAAAGGAGGCATTTATGGGTAAAAAGAAATTAGTGGCTTTCCTTTCTGCGATTGCTGTTATAACAGGAGTATGCGGTACGTATGCTGCATATGTCAATACCGTAAAAGTGGACAATCATATATCAACCGGACTTGTGGATATTAGCTTGGATGAATTTCAGGAAGAAAACGGGAAGCTGATCGCTTATGAAAATAATAAAACCGTACTTCCGGGGGAACAGGTTTCCAAGATCCCCCGCATTACAAATAAAGGGGAGCCCTGTTATGTACGGGCTAAAATCTCCTATGACGGAAATACAGAAGAATTAGAAGGACTTTCTGATGAAAATATTTCAGGATTCTCAGAAGACTGGGTGAAAAAGGGAGAGTATTTTTATTACACAAAAATTCTGGAGTCGAAAGAAGGTGTGGAGCTGTTTGACACAGTTTCCATTCCGGCAGACTGGACAGAAGCCCATGAAGAACAGGAACTGTCTGTTTCCATCCTTACAGAAGCTGTCCAGTCGGCAAATTTTAAGCCTGATTTCTCTGCAATGTCGCCATGGGGTAATCAGGTAATTGAACTTGCGGTAAAAGAGCAGGACGGGGAAATACTGGATAAGGAAGAAAATGTAAAGCTAACCGTTGAGTTTAATGGAAAAGCCCATAAACTGATTGCTGCTCCAAAGGACTTTTTCAGTAATTTTTCCGTGGCTATGCCAGGAGATGTTTTTACGGATTCTGTTGATATTTCTAACACAACGGATCAGACTGCAGAACTTTTTTTCTGCACCGCATCTGATACAAAAGACCCGGAGGAACAGGATCTTTTAAATAAGCTGGGCCTGGAGATCAGTTACAAGGGGAAACAGCTCTATTCAGGCAACTTAAAGGCAGAAGAGCTTTCCAAAGAATATATTTCCCTTGGAAAATACCGGCCTGATGAAACCGGGAAGCTGGATTTTAAGGTTACTGTACCGAAAGAACTGAATAACATTTATGCTCTTAGAAACGCAGACGTCCAGTGGATTTTTACTGTCAGGGAAGACCAGCCGGCAGGCGCGCCACAGGAACCGTCAGATCCGGCAGAGCATAGTATCTCGACACCATCCCCGGTTAAAACAGGAGATGAAACCCCGGTTCTAGGCTTTATCTGCTGTGGAATTGCTGCCGGATTTGTCATTGTTGCAGTATACATCAGAAAGAGAGGCGGTAAAAAATGATGAAGAAAAAGATGGTATCATTTATCCTTGCTGCAGTTCTGGCAACTGCTCCGGTATCTTCTGCCAGTGCGGCGCAGTTTTGTGACGGGACAGCCTTGGATATGAATGAACAAACCATGGAACCCGAAACAGAAAATCCAGAAATATCACAGCCGGAAACACCGCAGCCAGAGCCTGAAATACCAGAGCTTGAGATACCAGAGGCAGAGACACCGCAGCCGGAGACACCTGAGCCAGAGCCTGAAATACCGGAGACGCCAGAGCCGGAAATACCGGAGACACCACAGACAGAATTGCCGGAGCTTCCGCAGACAGATCCCGTACCGGGACTGCCTGATACACAGGAACCGGAAGCAGATGCAGGATATGAGATCAGGTTAAGCGGAAATGCGGATGTATATTTTTTATCAGATCTTGAAAAATTAAGAAATGAAAGCCTGAGTATTCCTGTATTTGAGGCAGACAGCCTGGAAGCTGTCCCTGCAGATAACAGTGAAATTTTAGAAACAGGAAATACCCCGGCAGAAGATCAGGAGATCCAAGATGCCATTGAAGCTGCAAAGGAAATCTTGCCGGAAGAAGACGCTATTCTGCTTAATAAAGATACCTATGAGCTGCTTAAAATGCAGAACCACATTTATCATGAGCAGGAGAACGTGGGCTTTTATGTTGTACCGCAAGACGGAATGGAAGTAGATAAGGTGATAGCATACTCTTCCATAGGCGAATTTGCCGCAACGGATTACGGAAATGGAAGATATGACTTTCTCATGCCTGCATCTGATGTGTCTCTGGACATACAGGTGAAAACGGTCCTGGAAGAGCCGGAAACAGATCCCGGAGCAGATCTGGGAACAGAACCAGAACCGACAACAGAATGTACCTGCCTGTGTGAAAACAATGACGTTTATATACACGATTGGGATTGCGACCTATTCCTGGAAGCTGTTGTGAAGGATTGTACTTGTGGAAGCGGAAACGCCCATATTACGGAGCATGATTTCAGCTGTGATGCGGTAAAAAAAGCATTTGCTGCTGTTTGCACCTGTGGGATCGGCGGTATGGACGGGGTTATGCACGATGACTGTGAGATCCTTTCCCGGCTCCATAAGGAGCTTTGTGGATGTACGGAGGAGTGCCGTACCATTGAATCAGCACAGGCGCATGGCGAAGACAGCGCAATATACCAGTATCTTATAAAATGGTCGGAATATTGCAACCAGCCAGTATTGGCATATGATAATCCTGACGCAATGCAGGGCGATAAGAAAACTTCACCTATAGCAAGTTTAGTAGGAGATACCGTTGTGGAAGATAAAAATTACGTTTTTTCCTTTGGATTTCATAGCGGCAGCGCACCAAATGGAGGCTATAAAGATTTTAACCCATCCGGCGTGAAAAAGATCACGGTTCCCGGCCAAGGAAGCGACTGTTACGATCCTGTAAGCCTGAAAGGAAAGACGGTTTCCAGACGTTACTATAATGTCGGTGTATATAACGGAAAAAAGGTTGATGTGGAGCTGTTTCTATCGGATCCCCTGCGTATCAATACTGACTACAAAGGGAATGACCTGAAACCTTTTGTAAGATTTTACAACAGCCGTATTGGAATCGGCCAGGGACTTGTCCATGACATCAGGGTACAGTTTAAATTTTATTTGAATAACACAAATACAGAAGTAAAACCGAAAGGGCATATCACAATTAAAGACCTGGATGGATCTTCCCGTTCCCTTGGATCCGGTTTCCGTGTATTTGAAAATAATGGCGTAGACCGCCTAAGTATTTATAATAAAAAATATACAATCGGAACCAGCGCAGACAAAAAGAAACAACTTACACACCTGGCTGCAGGCTATAGGATATCTAACTCTTCAGGTAAAGCATATACCCTTGTCAAGGGACGTCGGTATTATAATGGATCTGACGGCAGGGTAGAAATCGCCGATAAAAAAGGCTGGGCCAGTATTTACTTTAACGGTTCTTTTATTGTCCGTGTACAGCTTGGGGATGATGTGGATGCTCCACTGTCAGAAACAGGGGCGAACCGACATGCAGGTGTATTTTTTGATACAGCAACAACCATTGGTACATACACACCGGATGCACCTGCAAAGCGTTGTGGACCTACTGGCGTAGAGTATGATTCTATGGGATGGCATAACACGACAGACGGAAATGCAGCGAGTTCATTAAGACCCCTGGAAACTGTACCGGGAGGCACTTATAAGTATGGCATCCGGCATACCACTTATCCTATGGCGTATAGTTCGTATTCCATGACCGACAAACTGGATACCTGCCTGACATATGCAGATAATACTGCGTATGTTATGAATGAAGCCGGAGAAGATATTACCAGCAGCTTCCATATCGCATATAACGCCAGCAGCCATACCATTACCTTTACTCCCAAATCCCTGGATCTGGTAAGTGACCATAAACAGGTGTTTTCCTATTACTTCAATGTTAAACTTGCCAATGCACAAACCATCATAAACCATAAACATCATGAGAATACCTCTTATTATTACATTCCCAATACGGCCACTGTCAATGTAAACGGCCAGAACCTGAATACAAATATCACTTATTTCCGTGGACAGATCAAAGGAAGCTATCATATCAAAAAATTTGATAAAAAAGATAATAAGATTTTGACCGATGCGGTATTTGAACTGTATCAGTGGGATAAAAACCAGAATAAGTATGTGATTTTAAAGAAAGAAATAAGGGCAACTCCAGAAACAGGACTTTATGATACCAATGTATTGATCTATACCAGCAACAACCAGGGCAAATTTCGGCTGGTAGAGAAAACACCTCCACAGGGATATGACGGAGGATGGTCGAAAGACTTTACGTTATTTGATACTCCCAGCGAGACAACCTTTGATGCTCCAAATGAAATGAAACCCTTGGAATATGGTACGGTATCCATTATCAAAAAAGATAAGTATACCAACGAAGTTATCACCCCTACCGATGGTGAGTTTCAGGTATACCAGTGGAGCAGGACTCAGAATAAGTATCTGAATAATCTTGGGGTAAAGGGTAGGATTGAATATTGGTCAATTCTTAAAAAATATAAATCTGAAAATCTCCTTATCACAGAAGACAACCTTGGCAAATTTAAGGTTGTGGAAACAAAAAATCCTACCGGATATGAGGGAGAATTTGAAAAAGAAGTTACCTTTACCCCAGGAGAGGAACTGATTGAGCTGGAGCTGGAAGCAGTGAATGATCCGATCATTCCTCCTATCGGAGAGATTACGGTAACAAAGAAGATCAAGGCATCTGATATTATCTGGGCCCATGGAAACCCGGTGTTCCGATTTAAGGTGGAAGGAACAGATGTGAAGGGGAAGGAACATACTTATGAGGACTATGTGGAATTTACAAAAGGCAGCTATGCCATGGATGGCGAATATGCTGTTATGCAGCTTACTTTTTCTAATATTCCCATTGGAACTTATACAGTAAGCGAACATGAGACTGTCAGATACAAGCTGGAGCATGTGTCTGCAGATACTCCTAATGTCAATATTTCCGGCACAAACGGGATTGCAACTCTCAGCGTAAAAATGAAAAATGCCGGGGTTACGTTCCAGAATAAAAAGACTAACTACGACGGTTATTCACATTCAGATGTAATTAAAAATCAAATACCGATCCAGTGGTAAAAGCAGGGGGCATATCCGTTTTGATATGCCCCCTT
>NZ_CALFLA010000111.1 GCF_937880195.1 uncultured Blautia sp. | reverse complement strand
TGGCACTTTGGGTAGCCATATTCATTTTTCAATTACAGTTTGCGGAAACTCAAGTTTTAACAATTACTTCTATTATTTTTCTGCAAAAATCAACAACAGGCCAAATGCCAGGATAAATACGCCTAACACTCTTCTGAGCCATAGGCCTATTTTTGCATATCTAGGTTCTTTCACCAATCGTTCAACATATCCGTATCCTATTCCAGCTCCTATTAGCAGCAGGCTGTGTCCAAGGGCGTAAAGCACCATAAGCATTATCCCCCACCAGGCGTTTCTTCCAAGATCTGCCACCAAAGCCAGAAGAGCCACCATAACAGGAACTGCACAATGGGAAGCAAACACCCCTCCCAAAGCTCCTGTAAAAAAGGCTCCTGCATATCCTTTTTTTGACATATGGCTGGACATATGAAGATGAGGAATCACATTAACAATCCCAAACACCTGAAGCGCCATCAAAACCATTAATATTCCCATAAGAAACGTCCACCAGTGTCCCGCTTCATGAAAAAGATGGCCGATAAACGAAGCGACAGAACCAAAAATGCCAAAGGTCACAGCCATGCCTCCTGCCATGGAAAGAGACAGCCGGAAAGCTTTTTTTCTGTCAGCTTCCACAGCTCCTACACATGCCAGAAGCATAGGTACTGACGCAAGAGAACAGGGAGTAAATGATGTCACGATCCCTGCTGCCAAACTCAACACAGGCGCCGCCCATAAATTATCTGTCATAAGTCTGGTCAGCGCGTTTATAATTTCTGTCATAAAAAAGTCTCCCTTCTATTATTATATTACTGTTTTCAGACAGTCATCTGTACCATTTCATGTCTTTTGGAAAAAGATTATAGCAGTATCTTCTTAATTTTTCAAGAAAATAAGGCTTGCAAAATCTGCGCTTTACGGTACAATGGGAATGAGCTGCAAAAACAGCGCCCTGAATAAAGAGACAAGAAACCATAATGAAGAAAAGAGGTACCTTATGATTTCAGCAAATAACATCACACTGAGGGTTGGAAAAAAAGCCCTGTTTGAAGATGTAAACATCAAATTTACAGAAGGAAACTGCTACGGCCTTATCGGAGCCAACGGAGCAGGTAAATCTACCTTTCTGAAAATCCTTTCTGGACAGCTTGAGCCTACTAAAGGCGATATCGTGATCACTCCTGGACAGAGACTTTCTTTCCTGCAGCAGGATCATTTCAAATATGATACGTATCCGGTTCTGGACACTGTTATCATGGGAAATGCCAGACTGTATGAAATCATGAAAGAAAAAGAAGCCATCTATATGAAAGAGGACTTTACTGACGAGGATGGAATCCGCGCCAGTGAATTGGAGGGTGAGTTTGCAGAGATGAACGGCTGGGAGGCAGAAGCCGACGCCGCTACTCTTTTGAACGGTCTTGGTATTGAGACAGACCTTCACTACACCCTTATGTCCGAGCTTACCGGAAGCCAGAAAGTCAAAGTCCTTCTTGCTCAGGCTCTTTTTGGAAATCCTGATATTCTCCTTCTTGACGAGCCTACCAACCATCTGGATCTTCCGGCCATTGAATGGCTTGAAGAGTTCCTTATCAACTTTGACAATACCATTATCGTTGTATCTCATGACCGCTACTTTCTGAACAAGGTCTGCACCCATACTGCCGACATCGACTATGGTAAGATCCAGCTTTATGCAGGAAACTATGATTTCTGGTTCGAATCCAGCCAGCTTCTCATTAAACAGATGAAAGAAGCCAATAAGAAAAAGGAAGAAAAGATCAAGGAACTTCAGGAGTTTATTTCCCGTTTCAGCGCCAACGCATCAAAGTCCAAACAAGCAACTTCCCGTAAGCGCGCCCTTGAAAAAATCCAGCTTGATGATATGCGTCCTTCCAGCCGTAAATATCCGTACATCGACTTCCGCCCCAACAGAGAGATTGGAAACGAAGTTCTTATGGTTGAGAATCTTTCTAAAACAATTGACGGCGTAAAGGTACTGGATAATATCTCCTTTACACTTGGACATAATGACAAGGTTGCCTTTGTAGGAGCCAATGAACAGGCCATCACAACATTTTTCAAAATCCTTATGGGCGAAATGGAACCGGATGAAGGAAATTACAAGTGGGGCGTTACCACCTCCCAGGCATATTTCCCCAAGGATAACACCCAGGAATTTGACAACGATCTGACGATCACCGACTGGCTCACTCAGTATTCTGAGATCAAAGACGCCACTTATGTTCGCGGATTCCTTGGACGTATGCTCTTCCCCGGAGAGGACGGCGTCAAAAAAGTCCGCGTTCTCTCAGGAGGAGAGAAAGTCCGCTGTCTCCTTTCCAAAATGATGATTTCCGGCGCTAATATCCTGCTTTTGGACGAGCCTACCAACCATCTGGACATGGAATCCATCACTGCATTAAACAACGGACTGATCAAATTCCCTGGCGTTATTCTCTTCACTTCTCATGACCATCAGTTTGTAGAAACAACGGCAAACCGTATCATGGAGATCCTGCCAAACGGTACTCTGATCGACAAGATCACAACTTACGACGAGTATCTGGCAAGCGATGAAATGGCTAAAAAACGCCATGTATACACCATGAATGAAGAAGACGCAAACGACAACTAAAATCACCGCACATGCCAAAACGGCAGGTATCACTTAACTGTGATATCTGCCGTTTTTCCGTTTGTCACTGCCAGAAGTTCCTTCATTGGAACCTTTAGGGTCAGCCCGATCCTGCCGCCGCTTATGTAAATCTCATTAAAATTTTCCGTTGAAGCATCAAAGACGACCGGGTAATTCTTTTTCATTCCAAGAGGGCTGCAGCCTCCCCGGACATAGCCGGTAATCTTTAAAATATCTTTTACATGGATCATATCCACTGCCTTTTCTCCAACAGCCCGGGCCGCTGCTTTGCGGTCTACTTCTTTTTCGATGGGCACTACAAAAACATAGAACGCTCCGCTTTTTCCTTCCATAACAAGGGTTTTAAACGACTGGTCATAAGGCGCGCCGATCAGATCTGCGCTGTGAATCCCATCAATAAATTCATCGCATTCATATGTAAATGCTTCATAAGATATTTTCTTTCGTTCCAGCATACGCATTGCGTTTGTCTTAGCTTCTTTTGCCACTTCGACCTTCTTTCCGAGACTTCTTTTCTCTTTTGTTTTTCCAGGGAAGGATGCTTTCTCTGTCGTCATCCTCCATCATTTCCCGGATAATTTCGTCTTCCAGTTCCTCTTCATCAATAGGTTCGTCATAAAGATCATCTTCATAAAAATCCTCTCCATAAAGATCATCCTCATAGAGATCGTCAAGATCGTCTTCATCAAAATCCTCTTCATAAGGAAATTTCTTATAGTGGGCTTTTTTTCGGGAAGGATTCTTGTCCAGATCCGCATAAAACTCCCTTTGAGCTTTTCCTGACTGTTTCTTAACAGGAGCTTCTGCATTCATTCTCACTGTATACGTCTGTTTCTTGGACGAATTTTTTGGATAAGGACGCCTTCCATAAGAATCGTCATAAGCATAAGAATCCAGTGGAAGGTCGAACTCCGGATCCGGCCTTCTCCGGGGTCGGTATACTATGGTTTTTTCTGACTCTATGGGATAATCTGCATATATATCCTCGTCTCCTACCTGGAGATCCACTGGTATGCGGCTTCTACGGGACCGTTCTGAGGATACGTGTCCCTGCTGAGAATATCTGCGGTTTTCTGACGGCGCAGGGCTTTTCTTTCTGCGGACTGGAATCTCCTCATATCCCCTGCTTTCGCCCTTATAGGTCTTCTGTTCGTTTTGTATTTTCTTTTTGCGCAAAACAGGCTCTTCGTATTCTTCCGGCTCCTCATATTTTACCCTGTTTGTAGCAAACTGGATCAGCATTCCAAGAGCTGCAAAACCTGCGCTCAGCCCAATTCCATAGGGAAAATCCGCCAGGCCTCCAAGCTTGGCAAGAGACATTCCCGCCATTGCTCCGCCCAGAAGACTGGTTCCTACAATAATGACCTCTCTGGCCCATTTCATTGCAAGACTTCCAAGTCCTGCCCCTGCCAAAAGACAGATAAAAAACACAAGAGAACTTGTGGGATGAAGTACATAAACTGCAATTCCGATTCCCAGACCTGCGCCCATTACAAAGATTCCTGCTTTATAACTGATAAACACGATCACTGCCAGCACAATGCCCACTGCCGCCGTCACGACAATACGCACTGTATTGTCTTCGATTCCCATGAAAAAAGAAGCTCCAAAACCGAATCCGCTTCCCAGGATAAAACCAAAAAGCATCATCCAAAATCTCAGGAGCCGATAACCCAGCACACAGTTTACAATACCAAACACAAGAAGCACTCCGAACAGGATCAGCTGAATCCCAGATACAGTTGACACATTTCGAAGCCTCTCCACGATATCCATTCCACGAAGCAGAACGTCCAAGATACCGTCCATATACTCGTTCCTCCTTTAGTTGTCTGTTAAAACATAAAATACATGGTCTTCATATTTTCCAGAAGACCATAGTGGTACTCCACTGAATTTATTCCGTAAAGCTGCAGATAATATTCTGCTACACGTTCAATATACCCTTCCTGGATCCATTCTTTGTAAGCCTGATTATACGCCTCCTGACTGCTGAACTTAAATCTGACCACAGCGGCGCCGTTATCAAGACGCATACAGCAATAATCATACAGGCTCTGTGCATCGTAAAAATCAAAACAGCCCTGGTTCATCACATAAAAATTCAGATCTGACGAACTACATTCCGGCACAGGAAACTCCAGGGAAGACGTATAGATCTCCTCATATTCCCATGGAAAGGGGCAAAGATAATCATACATTGTGGTTTTATGTTCCACCAGGTTTACTGCATCTCCTTCCAGAAATTCCGGCTGATCCCCGTTTGTAGCATCTACATAATAATACTCCCCATTAAGTTTTACAAGGTTCCATGCATGGCTTTCTGCAGAATCTCTGGCGTCGCCGTCCACATAAATACAGGGAATCCCCAGCCTTTCCAAAAGATACTGGGTTCCTCGCGCATAGCCGGCGCAAACTGCCTGCTTTTTCCAAAAAGTTCCTGCAAGATTCTGATCATGTTCTGTAGATACATAATCCACATAATCGATCAAATAGGTATATACCACCTTCACTTTTTCATAATCAGACGCAGCTTCCGGTATCATACCAAGAACATCCTGATATCCCTGCTCCATTGCCGCCTGGATCTCCAGGATCTCCTGATCACTATAAGTATAACCCGGCGAAAACATACTGTAATCCTTACCCGGATAAGTTGTTCTATATACAGCCTGACGGTTATGGATCCAAAAAAGCTCTGGATGGTCTTTCAGAACTGCATGATACACCTTATCTATCAAACTTTCTTCTGAAGAGGTCAGATAAAATTCTTCCTGTCTCTCCCGGATCCCCTGAAGCATTTCCCGATAAACTCTTTTTTCTTCTTCTGAAAGAAGTTGAAAATAGTATTCCTGATGCCCCTGATCCTTTTCAGGAACTTCCTGCTCTCTCAGAAATCGGACCTCCTCTGGTTCCTGTCCAAAAAAAGATTCCGCCATATCAAAAGCTGTTTCCAGACTTTCTCCGTTTCCACTGGTCTGCCGGTTTTCTCTTATCTCAGAGACATAGTGAAACAGCCCCGCGCACAAAATTACTGTTGCAAGAATCCACAGCCATGGAAATCGCCGTTTCTTCATCCTTTGCTCCCTTTGAAAAATCATGGGGCTGATGCAAATCTTTCTGTCTGCAGCAACCCCATATGATATCATTTCATTACATCAATCTTCAAACAAAACATCCGAATCGCCAAAATCCGGTTTTACAGGAAGAATCTCTGTATGAGAACCGCCTATATTCTGGCTTAAAATCTCCTGAAGAGTCTCTGAGGTCTCAGCGCTTCCATCTGAAACCGTTATATTTTCTTCAAATATTTCTTCTGGTTCCAGAACAATCTCAGAGTCCGCATCCTCTGCATCCTCAAAGATCACATCTTCGCTTCCATCTGATGAAAACAATCCTTCAGCATCCATACCGCTTTCGCTAAGGCTGTCTGAAAATTCTATTCCCGAACTGATATCCAGTATGTCAGAAGGAGCTGTTTCCGTCTTTTCACTATCCGGCACAGTAAGGTTATCGGCCTCTGCACCATCAGTAAGCATGGCTTTAAATTCTTCTTCTGTAGGATAAAAATCCGGCTGACGGATATAACGGAAGCTGGCGCCATAGGCTTCCCCTACGGTTACTCCGTTCTTACTGGAAGAACAGTGAACTGCAATCCAGTCTCCTGCGTCTGTCTGACCGCAGATAATTCCTACATGATTATTACTTCCTGCTTCCGGGCCGCGCTGAAAAACAAGATCTCCCGGCTGCGCATCTTCCTCGCTGACCACATTGGCCTTCAGCCACTGATCAGAAGTACCGTCTCCAACACTGGACTGCATATTCTGATCCAAATATCCATTGATCACCGCCCAGGTAACAAATCCGCTGCAGTCCAATCCGTAAGCTCTCATTGTTCCTGTACTTGGACTTCCTTCAGCATCTACTCTCTCTGCTGTTCCCCAGCCCTCATCTTTGCCAATTACTGTAGACTTGCCTCCCCAGAAATATCCTACCTCTCCTACAAGGGAGTAAGCTGCGGTAATTACATTCACACGCTCTTCTGAAACATTTTCACCTACGCTCTGGCGTACAAAACCTTTTGCATCTGTAACGATTGCACATAAGAGCTTGCAGTCTGTTTCCACGTATTTTTTGAGAAGAGTTCTGTCTTCCTTGGCAATCTTATTCTTCTTTATGTACTGATTGATGTGATAACCTGCATAGGAAACATGGGATGGGTTCGATTCATCCCGGATCAATGGATTCATCTCCTCAAAAATCCTGGAAAGATCCCCTTTAGAAGCAGAATCCATTTTAAACTCCTCTGTTCCCTGGAGGCTTTTTTCGTAAACATACACTGCAAGAATATCCTGCCAGTTCCTTACAAGCAGAGAATCCGAAGACGCGGTCAAACCATTCTCCCTCTCATCAGAAGTATCTGTCAGATTATTTTTTACTTTGTATTCTCTTTCGATCTCTTCCATTACCGAAGCAAAATCATCAGAAAAAGTAAGCTGGTAATTATTCTTCAGACTGTCCAGATAAAATTCCCTTCCGGCATGAAGATTGGAAACCATACTGCTATAATATACCGGAGTACCTTCCTGACCCACAGGCGATCCATCTGAAAATTCCGGTTTTTTATCTGTTTCATTGTCTTTTTGCTTTTTCAGTTCTATAATCTTGTTCTGAATTTCTACCAGAGCATTATAATTTGTCACCAGCTTCTTCTGATCCTTAGGCAGCTTATCGTAAGCGGCCATAAGAGCTGTTACTCTTGCTTCATGCTTCAAAGTGATCTTTTCTTTTGTAAGTTTATTGATTTCATCGATCAGATTTTTTATTGCCTGTTCATTAGGAACCGGCTGTGGCGTTTCTGTTGGCTCTGGCGTCACGCTTGGCTCTGGTGTTACTGTTGGCTCTGGTGTTATCGTTGGTTCTGGCGTTACCGTAGGCTGCGGCATTTCTGTAGGCCCCGGAGTCACACTTGGCTCTGGTGTTCCCGTTGGTTCCGGTGTCACTGTGGGCTGCGGAATCTGGGTAGGCTTCGGCGCCTCCGTAGGAGCTGGAGCCTGAGTAGGCTTCGGTGCTTCTGTAGGAGCTGGAGCCTGAGTAGGCTTCGGCGCTTCTGTAGGAGCCGGAGCTACCGTTGGAGCCGGAGTTGCCGGTACAGGCGCAGATTCTTCCTGGTCTGAACCGCCACCAAAATCAGCCGCTGCCTTTGTTTCCTCCGCCGCTGCCATAACGGCTCCCGGCGTAGACAAAACAGTTGCTGACATTAATGTAATACATAAATATTTTGTAAGATAATTGTTCTTCATTCTGATAGAATTGCTCCCTTCAGAGAGCATATCTTTATTCCCCTATATAAAGGTATGCCTTTCTTGATACTGTTGCTTACATATAACCTTTTTTATTGTATCATACACCTTTTTTAAAATCAACCGCCGGGGCACAGGCTCCGGCGGTTTTCGTACAAAATTCATATAATCTTCATATTTTTCAAACAGAAAGCGCAGGAAATGATTCCATGCAAAGACTGCATACTCCCTGAAATACCTGAAAACATACGTTTAATATGTAACGGATATCATCAGAGATATTCCGCTCTTTTTTCAGATATACAGCGTGTTTATCCTGAATATATTCTGTAAGCTGTCCAAAGCTAGTAAAACGAATCGCATATCCTGCATACTGATCCGCGTCTCCGTTTCGGATATAGCTCTTTAACTGATTTTTCAGCTCTTTTTCGTAGCTGTTATGCTCTACAAGAGTTCCTGTAAATGTGCGGTTATGGGGAAAGGTAAAATAATCTGCAATATAATGAAAAATCTCTCCCATCCTGCGCCAGAACACTCTCTCCTTATATCTGTCTGTGCCATCCTCAACAAGAACCTTAAGTTTCTCCTGCACCTCATGAAAAGTACCATAAAACTCATGTCTCTTAGTAATAAAAGACGGTTTGATATCTGGAAGAATACTTCCAAGACAAAATGCTTTTCGGTGTGACTGTAAACTCTCTGAGGCAGTCATCTGATCAGCCAGATATCTTGCCAACAGTATATGTGATTTCTTTCTCAATCCTTCGCTTCTCTCTTTCTTAAAAACAGTTTACTGCAACCAATAGATACTATAGCAGATAATCCAAAGATATACAAATAAAATTTTTATAAAGTCGCCCCCACCCGTAAAACGGGTGGCTCGACGGACGGCTATAAGCCTTTAA
>NZ_CALFLA010000110.1 GCF_937880195.1 uncultured Blautia sp. | reverse complement strand
CTAAGCTTATCCTGCATAATATCATATCTTTCCTGTTCTTGGATGTATTTACGTACTGTGGCGTCATTTACCCCTACTGTACTTACATAATATCCTTCACTCCAAAAATGCCTATTTCCAAATTTATACTTTAAATTTGCGTGCCTATCAAATATCATAAGTGCGGACTTCCCCTTTAAATATCCCATAAAACTGGAAACACTGTATTTTGGCGGTATGCTAACCAACATATGGATATGATCCGGCATAAGATGCCCTTCAATAATTTCCACTCCTTTGTAAGAACACAACTGTTTTATAATATCCCTAATATCAGCTTTGTATTGATTATAAATTATTTTTCGTCTATACTTTGGAGTGAAAACAATGTGATATTTACACATCCATTTTGTGTGTGATAAATCATTGGTTTTCTTTGCCATAAAATCACCTTTCCTTTCTTAATAGTGGCTGGACACCTCTATTATAACGCGGAAAGGTGATTTTTGCGTATAACGATGATCACCACCCGCAAAGCAGGTGGATTATAGTTCAAAACACCTGCACGATGCGCAAATGTTTTGAACAGGCTAAAGCCGTATTAAAATATACACGATCCCCAGAGCAATGGAAGGCAGGCAGCATAAAAATCCTGCCAATACCCGTTTCCAGTCTCTTCTGACAATCAGGGAAATGATAAAAAAGCAGCCTGTCAGAAGAGGCGCAAGTATCACTCCCATAGAGGACAGAAGGCAGCAGCTTATATTGGCAAGCACCAGTGGAACCCAGGATATCTCCTGCTTTTTTTCGAGGAAAAACGATATACACAAACAAAGCAGATACGGCAAAAGTACGGAAGCCAAAACAGCTTTTCCCTGCCAGATACGAACCATCTGAAAGTTTCCCGCATTGTAAACAGAATAGCCGGAAAAACTGCAGATACATGCTGCCAGAAGAAGATAGATCCCCTGGGCCTTCTTTTCTCCGGGAAACCATTTTTTTGCCAGCACAGCCTGCACCATGTACGCCATTGAAAGAAAAACTGCCGGAAATACCATATGTGCCATAACTGCAGGATGGAGCCTTCCGCTCAGCTGACTTACCACTGCCAGAAATACCGGAAACGGCGAAAGCACATATCGTCTGGGCAGCGCCCTGTATGCAGTTCCTGTATAGGGATCCACCTCAAAAATCGTATCTGTGTAAACGTCTGTTGTGGCCGTTGCCACATAAAAACAGTCGTCAGCATCCATATGAGCCATCAGTGAACACACTGCTATCTGAAGGAGAATAAGTAATATGGCAATACAGAAATAAAAGGACGGACGTTTTTTTTCTTTCCAGGCAGACAGAAAAGAAGCTTTCCTTTTTCCAAACACAAAAAGTCCAGAAACGGTCAGTACTATTCCAATGCCTCCCCAGGCAGCAGTCAGCACATGGAGAGGCATTTTCATAACTGTCATAGGCAAAGTAAGGATTTCCATTACAGTAAAAAGCACCAGATATCCGTTCAGAAATGTTTCTGAAAAACCGGACTGTTTTTTTCCTGTAAACGGGATTCCGGCAGCGGCCGGTACAAGAACCAGCCAGAATCCTGCCAGAATCAGTTTAACCACCATTCCCATACTATTTCTCCGATTCTTTTTGAAGAATTCCCATTGCTATTTTTTCCGGTGTGATCGGAAGTTCACGAACCCTGACGCCTGTGGCATTATATACTGCTGCGGCAATTGCCGGACAAGGAGTGTCTATTACCAGCTCGCCTACAGATTTTGCCCCAAAAGGACCGGTAGGCTCATAGCTTCCCCTGATCTCTACCCGAATATCTCCGATATCAAGACGGGACGGAATCTTATACTGCATAAAGGAATTGTTGCGGACAGCGCCTTTTTCATTATACTGAATATCCTCATAGAGAGCCATTCCGATTCCCTGTGCAATTCCTCCTTCCGTCTGCACCCGTACCAGATTCGGGTTAATAGGAGTTCCGCAGTCCACCACTGCCACATAATCGATCACCTTTGTGCTTCCGGTCTCTTTATCCACTTCTACTTCTGCCATTCCTACCATAAAAGGCGGCGGAGATACCGGTGAAGAATAGGTTCTTGTAACCTGAAGCTCCTGAGAATTTCCGCAGGTTCCCTGAATGGCAATGTCTTTCAGTGAAACCTTATGTTCTTCATCTGTAAATACAAATTCTCCGTCAAAATTTACTTCCTCCGGATCTGCCTGCAGAATTTTTGCGCCAAGAGCGCAGATTCTGCCGCGAAGCTCCTGACAGGACTGAACTACTGCCATTCCGGTGGTGTAAGTTGTGGCTGAGGCATAGGAGCCGGAATCATATGGAGAAATATCTGTATCTACCCCAAACACAACAATATTATCTATTGAAGTTTCCATACAGTCAGCTGCCATCTGGGCAAGAATGGTATCACAGCCGGTACCCATATCCGCACATCCAAGTCCCAGTGTATAGGAACCGTCTTCATTCAGCTTCATATCTGCGCCGCCCACGTCAATTCCTGCAATCGAGGAACCCTGCATGGCCATGGCAACACCTACTCCGCGGACTTTTCCATTTCCAAGATCCTTACAGGGATATTTTTCATCCCAGTTCATCATTTCCTTTGCCCGTTCCATACACTGATCCATGGTACAGCTTTCTGCTGTATCACAATCTCCGTATGCAGGAAGAGGCTCTCCCTGAAGAGGCATGTTCAGCTCCCGGATCTTTACCGGATCCATTCCCATGATCTCAGCCAGCTCGTTCACTGCTGATTCAACTGCATAGATTCCCTGTGTTGCTCCGTATCCACGGTACGCTCCTGCTGCCTGTACATTGGTATAAACAACATCATAGGCAAAACGATAAGCTTCCGTATGACGATAAAGGGCAATGGATTTATGCCCGCTTAATCCAACTGTCGTAGGACTGTGTTCTCCGTACGCGCCTGCATTGGAAAGAGTATAAACATCAATGGCGCGAACGATTCCGTTTTCATCTGCGCCTGCTCTTACACGGATCTCCATCTCATGACGGGGAGATGCGCAGATCTGGGATTCGTAACGGGAGTAAATGATTTTTGACGGACGGCCTGTCATCCAGGTAACAAATGCAGGATAAATCTCACAGACAGAAGTCTGCTTTGCGCCAAATCCGCCTCCGATCCTTGGCTTGATCACCCGAACCTTCGAAGAGGGAATGTCCAGAGCATTTCCCAGGATTCTTCTTACATGGAAAGGAATCTGTGTGGATGATACCACATTCAGACGTCCGAAATGATCCATATAACAATAGGTCCGGAAAGTCTCCATCATTGCCTGCTGGTTTGCTTTGGTGTGATAGGTCCGGTCCACAGTATACTTACATTCGCCAAGAATTTTATCCACATCACCGGATTCCTCCAGTCCTGAAGCACAAAGATTTCTCTTATTATCTGCCCCTACTGGTATTTTTGCCTCCCAGTCTTCCTCCGGATGTACCAGGATATCAGCGTCTTTTGCTTTATGCATATCAAGAACAGGCTGGTCAACCTGATATTTTACCTTGATCCGTTTCAGCGCCCTGTCTACTGCCTCCTCTGTTTCACCTGCCACAATCGCCACAGCATCGCCCACAAATCTCAGTCTGCGGTCAAGAATATAGTGATCGTACGGACTCAGCTCCGGATAAGTCTGTCCTGCAAGGGTAAAACGCTTTTGGGGAACATCTTTATATGTATAAACAGCGGCAATTCCATTTACCTGACGGGCAGTTCCTGTTTTGATCTCCTCGATCCAGGCATTGGCATGAGGGCTTCGCAAAACTTTGACGATCAGACAATCTTTCGGCGCCAGATCATCTGTATATACCGGCTTTCCGGTTACAAGCGCCATGGCGTCTTTTTTTCTTACCGGCCTGCTGACATAGCTCATTCTTCTGCCTCCTCCTTTTTCTGTGATTTTTTATGTTCAAGATACTTCAGGATACTTCTTGTCTGTCCCACAAACCCGGAGCATCTGCAGAGATTTCCGGCAAGATACTCCTTCACATCCTCTTCTGAAGGATTCTCAAGTTCCTTTTCCATTGCAAAAACATTCATGATAAATCCCGGATTGCAGAAGCCGCACTGTTCTGCGCCTTCATCTGCAAGGAAAGCGCCGAACTCCTCTGCCTCTTTTTGCATTCCCTCCATGGTCACAATTTTTTTGCCTTCTGCTCTCAGCGCAAGCGTGCTGCAGGAAAGTACAGGCTTTCCGTCCATCAGTACAGTGCATAATCCACAGTTCGCTGTCTCGCAGCCTCTCTTTACACTGTAGCAGCCTTTGTCTCTCAGAAAATCCAGCAGCAATGTATCCGGCTCAACATCATCGTGACGGTAAACTCCATTCAGCCAAAAGCTCAGCTTCATTTTTTCATCCCTCCTACTGTTTCCCATGCTCGCCTTGTGAGTACCTGTGTGAGAAGCTTTCTGTAGTCTTCGGAAGCTCTCATATTTGATCCCACCGGCACATGTTCTGCGGCATAGCGGGCAAAATCCTGCGCTGCCTGCGGCTTCTGGTTTTTAGTCATTTCACCAAAGTCTTTCAGAATCCCTTCCGCATCCTCAACAATCATAGCCCGTCCGGGTCTTGCCCCGATCACGGTTCTCGGCGTGTCTCCAATCAGAGAAGCCGCACAGGTAAGAACCGGAAAATCCGTCTCAGAATTTCTCTGGCTTAAATATGTGACTTTAAGAGGTGTCTTTTTTACGATCACAGACTGGAGAATATCCCTGTCTTTTTTCTGTGTTACAAATTCTGTAAGCGGGATTCTTCCTGCCTGATACATATCCACCCAGGTATCCATTGCAAGAAACATGGTCAAAACATCAGAAAATCCATATCTTCCGAAAATACTGCCTCCAACTGTAGCGCAGTTCCGAAACTGCACTCCTACAATGTGACGCAGACTCTCCCTGACTGCTCCTCCTGTAAATTCATTCATAGCTGCATTTGTTTCCAGATCATGAAGTGTTGTCATACATCCGATCACAAATTCATCTTCCAGCTCCTGAACAGTGTCCAGTCCCAGACCAGACAGATCAATTGCTGTGGAAATATTTCGGTTTCCCATTTTCAGCCATACCATACCGCCAAGCACGCAGGCTGATTTTTTCTGATTCAGCTCGTAAGCTTCTGCAATACTGTTTACTCTTTCATAGCTTTTAATCTTTAGCATATGAATTTCCTTTCTTATATAAAATATATCTGCTGCAAAAACAGAAGGTGTCCATGCCCTTCTTTCTGTGAGCGGGCATACTTAATTTAAGTTTAACAGGAACATTTCAAAAAATCCAGTAAAAAATTAAGATTTCAGAGGTAAGAAAAATTCCAGAGAAAAATTTTCCTCTGTTTACGATTTGCCATATTTTAATGATAAACGCATTTTAATTTATGTTTATCATTAAAATATAGTTGATAAAGATATAAAATATGATATGATGTGAGTTGTGAAATGAAAGGAGCTTAATTTTATGAATCAGTTAAATTTAAAAAAATCAACACATTTATTATCAGTTGTCTGCACCATTATTGCTGCAATTACAATGATAGCAAATATTGGCGCCATACTTCTTTTAAGTGGAACATTATTAAGTCAGACTATTAGTCCGGAATACTTGGTAACACAGATGATACAAGCAGACATGGGGTTGAGTTTTAGTGAATGGATTATATTATTAATTTGTTTCATCATAAAATGCAGCTGCATGTTTTGTATGGTTAGATACTCAAAAAAACTATTTAGTTGCATTTCAAAAGCTGAATCGCCCTTTACTAGTATAACGAATATTAAATAATTGCTATATTAAATTGATACTGCTTCCTCT
>NZ_CALFLA010000109.1 GCF_937880195.1 uncultured Blautia sp. | reverse complement strand
TCTTCCACAGGCATACTGAACTCCCGTATAATCAGTTGATCTTCTTTGGCGCTTAGTCGGAAAGTTTCTCCGCCTTTTCCATCATTTCTACTGAAGTTTCTTCTCCGTTTACAGAAACGCCGCAGTCTGCAAACGCTTCCGTCCACAGGGTTTTGTCATTTTTTCTCTTTGCAGCCATATAAAGGCTGACCTCAATTCCCTGTGCTTTTTCTGAAAGCCGCAAGGTAACAGATTCTTTCCCTCCTGATGTTTTTTCCCTGTGGAAAATTTAAGCACAAGTATGATATCCAGAAGAAACAGAACTGCTGTTCCAGACACAATAAAAATCAGGAGAATTTCTGACGAAAACGGAAACTGTTTATATCTTTCCGTACCTCCGTCATCTTCTGTTCTTACTCCGCGCACCAGAAGCCTGTGACTGTTTATTCCATAAGGAATACAGGTAAGAAGCGTCACATAATCCCTGCCTTCTTCTATGGCGATCGCCTCCGTCTCTTCCGGAAGTACGGTCACGACCCGGTCAACCTGATAAGAAAGCCTCTGATCCATTTCATAAAGATAAAATCTGTCTCCTTCTTTCAGTTCGTCCAGACGTGTAAACAGTTCGGCTCCCGGCACTCCTGTATGTCCCGAGATCACACAATGAACGTTTCTCCCCCCTGTGGGAAGAGAAGTTCCCTCCATATGTCCGGCTCCTTTTTTTAACGTTTCTTCGTCAGCGCCATGGTAAACGGGAAGCCTGAGTTCTATGGACGGAATTTCCAGATACGCCATTGCCTCTGTGGATGCCAGCAGATCTTTGTACTCTGCTTTATCCTGACGGTTTTCCGTCTTTCCCGGATGAAGAGCTTCATCAGCGAGTATGCGGTTATATTCTTCCGCTTCCTTTTGGCTCTGCTTTTTTTCCTGTTCCGAAATCCGGGATATATCCTGCCTGTACTTCTCTATCGCTTCTCCTGCCATACAGTCCCGATACAGGCTGCACACAGAAGGATAAAGTTTAACCGCGCATCCGGCAAGGATCAAAAGCGTACCTGCCAGAATCGGCAGTCTTCTGCGAAAACGTTCCATTTTTTCACTTCCATCCTGTTTTTTATTCTGACGTGATCCGTCACGTCAGTCTGCATACTATTATAAGAATATAAAAAAACAGTATGGATTAAAATGGTATTTTTTTACGATAAATATAATGAAATCAATTTCCTGTCCGATATTGCCTGGGCGTCATTCCGTATTTTGCCTTAAACTGTCTGTTAAAATTAGACAGATTCTCAAATCCCACGTCTGCCGCTACAGTAACGATCTTATTGTCTGTAGCCCGCAGCGCTTTTGCCGCCTCTGCCAGTTTCCTGTCATTTACATAAGCGTTAAAACTGCTTCCCGTCATATGTTTGAACCATCTCATAAAATGACTGCCGCTCCATCCGCAAAACCGCGCCATCTCTCCCACAGTCAGATTCTTTCCTTCTCTTATATCCATCTCCTGAAGAAGCGCCTTGAGTTTTTCCATATCCGAGGATATATGGGGATGGCGTTCCGGGTATCTGCGTACAAGCAGATACACCAACTGCAAAACTGCCGCCTTAACGCCCAGCTCAAATCCCTGCTCTTTTTTTTCACAGAGAAATTCCATCTGCCTCAGACAGTATTCCAGCTCTTCATATCCCTCTTCTTCCCGGCGGATTCTGACAGGTGGAAGAAGCTGCCCGGAAGCCAGAGGGATCAGATATTCTCCTGCGCAGACGTCCGCCGTTCCGCCGCCCAGAAAATCCACCTCAAAAATAATATTTTCATACTCCATGACGCATCCGTTTTCTCTGTGGATGGCATGAAGAGTTCCCGGAGGTATCACAAAGATATCTCCTTTCTTTCCTTCATAAAATTCTATTCCAAGCTGCAGCTTGCCTTTTCCCTTTTTTACAAATACCAGTTCCATGTCCCTGTGCCAGTGAAGGAGTACCGCGGGAAAATCAAGAGGGATCGTGCATGGATAAATATTAAAGGGAAACAGCCTGCTGCCATGTTGTTTCGTTTCCTGATAACAGGTTTCCATATTTTTTTCTGTCATACAAGCTCCTTCTTCTATAATTATATATGTTTTGTTTATTTTTGCAACATGATAGTATTGTATCATAAATTGCCATTGTTTTACTAGATTATCCTTATTTTATGTGTTAAAAATATAATAACAATTATCTTTCGCCAACAGAAAGGAGATAAACCATGTGTGTTGATATCAAAAAAGAACTTACTGATTTTTGTGGAAAAGATCTTTCCCTTGCATCTGATCAGGAAATTTATTATGGACTTTTAAAGCTGATCCAAAAAAAGGCAGAAGAAAAAGTATCTGTTGCCAAAGGAAAAAAACTTTATTATATTTCCGCTGAATTTCTGATTGGAAAACTTTTATCAAATAACCTTATCAATCTCGGACTTTTCGATCAGGTATCTTCGGTTCTTGCAGAAGCGGGAAAATCTCTTGGAGACATTGAGGAGATCGAGCCGGAACCAAGTCTGGGAAACGGCGGGCTCGGGCGTCTGGCAGCCTGCTTTCTGGACAGCCTTGCCACATTAAATCTGCCCGGAGACGGAATCGGTCTTCGCTATCACTGCGGTCTGTTCCATCAGGATTTCAAAAACGGTCTGCAAAACGAATCTCCCGATTTCTGGATCGAACCCCACAGCGCGGCGCAGGCCACCGATACGGTATTTCCGGTATCTCTTGCGGGAACCACTTATCAGGCAAGGCTTTATACCCTTCCTGTAACCGGCTATGAAGGACGTACCAATACCCTGAATCTTTTTGACCTGGATACCGTAGATCCTTCCATCATCCGCGAAGGAATCTCTTTTGACAAAAAGGATATTGCAAAAAATCTTACGCTTTTCCTTTATCCTGACGATTCTGATGACGACGGACGTCTGCTGCGTATCTATCAGCAGTACATGATGGTATCCGCAGGCGCGCAGCTTATATTAAAAGAATGCGAAGAGAGAGGCTGCAATCTTCATAACCTTGCCGATTATGCGGCCATTCAGATCAACGATACTCACCCCAGCATGGTAATTCCCGAGCTGATCCGCCTTCTGGAGGAAAGAGGAATCACCTTTGAAGAAGCAGTTCAGATTGTTACCGATACCTGCGCTTATACAAATCACACCATTCTTTCCGAGGCTCTTGAAAAGTGGCCGGAAAGTTTCCTTGAAAAAGTAGTGCCGCAGCTTCTTCCTGTCATCCGCAGGCTGGACGCCCTGGCGCGTACCCGTACAGATAATGAAGCGGTTTCTGTCATAGATCAGAACCGTCTGGTGCATATGGCGCATATGGATATCCATTTTTCCCATTCCACCAACGGTGTTGCCGCCCTGCACACTGAAATTTTGAAAAACAGTGAGCTTCATGATTTTTATGAACTTTATCCTGAGAAATTTAATAACAAGACTAACGGAATCACCTTCCGCCGCTGGCTGATGAAATGTAATCCGACCCTTACAAAAGAAATAGAATCCCTGATCGGACCTGGATTTTATAAAGACGCCACAGAATTAGAAAAACTTCTTACGTTTACCGGAGACGAAAACGTCCTGACACGCTTTGGCGAGATTAAACGCCGCAACAAAGAAGCTCTGGCGCAATGGCTGAATAAAAAACAGGGAATTTCTGTCCGCACAGACGCCATGTTCTCTATTCAGTCCAAACGACTTCATGAGTACAAACGTCAGCAGCTAAATCTTCTGTTTTTGATCCACCAGTATCTGGAGATCAAAGCAGGACATAAACCATCTACTCCGCTGGTCAGTATTTTTGGAGCAAAGGCCGCTCCCGCTTATATTATTGCCAAGGATATCATCCACAGTCTTCTCACACTTTCTAAAGTCATTGAAAACGACCCGGATGTGTCTCCATGGATGCAGCTTGTTTTTGTGGAAAACTATAATGTCACCGCTGCGGAAAAAATGATTCCTGCCTGCGACCTCTCCGAACAGATCAGTCTTGCTTCCAAAGAAGCCTCAGGCACAGGAAATATGAAATTCATGCTGAACGGCGCCCTTACCCTTGGAACTATGGACGGCGCCAACGTGGAAATCTCTCAGAGCGTAGGAAGCGACAATATCTATATCTTTGGACAGAGCAGCGATCAGGTCATCCGTCGTTATGCGGGGGGCGATTACTGTGCAAAAGACTGGTATGAAAGCGATCCAAACCTGAAACGGGCCATAGACTTCCTTACAGGAGAAGAAATGCAGAAATACGGACAGAAAGACCATCTGGAAAGACTCAAAAATGAGCTGATCCATAAAGACTGGTTCCAGACGCTTCCTGATTTTAACGCCTATGTTGTCAGAAAACAACAGGCAATGGCAGACTACTCCTGTAATCCAAAAGACTGGACAAGAAGAGCATTGATCAATATCGCCCATGCCGGCTTCTTCTCTTCTGACCGTACCATTGAAGAATACAACCGCGATATCTGGCACCTGGGAGAGTGATCACTCTCCCGGATTCGATCTGCGGATCTGCTCTGTCAGTTCTCTGCCCCCCTGCAGATACCACTGTTCTACAAAGGTATCAAAATAGCTGACAGGCTCCTCTCCCATGATGATTTTAATAAACGAATCTTTTTCCAGTTGCTTTAGTGACTGAGGAAGCACGCCGTCTGTATCGTCCAGGTAAGGGTGAACAGACGGCGTATATTTTTTGTCCACCAGAAGCCCCACTGCCGACAGTCTGGATTTATATGCCGCCCAGTCTTCTACCGTATGGCTTTCTTTTTGAAGATAATTTCTGCATGCCTGATAATAGGATTTTTCAATGGCAGTAAGATCTTTTTCTTCGCAGGTTCCCCTCAGCGCCGCCCGGATGTTTTCCGTCACCTGATAAGTTGCCTCGTTATAGTCCACGTTTATCACAAGGGGTCTTGCCGTAGGATCCACGTTCAGAGCAAAATATCCGTTTACTTCCTCTGCGTCTTCCGCCTCATATCTCGTATAATCGAACAAAACGCTGATGATCTTCATCACTATTTCCGGGTGTTCATATCCCTTACGGACAACTACATATTTGTTATTCCTAAGAGAGGCATACACATTCTCCCCCGATGGTTTTTGAAGATAATAAGGTTCCCAGTCTGCAGTTTTGTCTTTTTCCATGGCATCCATAAGAGGATTATTCGGCGTCCACCACAGACCGAAAAATGCGCCGCATTTTCCCTCTACCACAAGATCCCTGATATTGTTCGGCGCCCTGAGCGCAAAATTTTTGTCAAGAAACCCTCTCTTATAAAGATCATGCAGACCAGAAAGGGCATTTTTTGTCTCTTCTGTCAAAGACCCATACATAATCTCTCCGTCTTTGCAGATCCATCTCTGTGGGCTGGCATGAAAGCTGTCAAAAATCGTATCCACAGAATAACTGGAACTGGTGGTTCCCACAAGATTCGTATCGCAGGCAAGCCCTACCGGTTCTTCTCCTTCCTCTGTTCCCATTCTGTTTTTTACAAAAGCCTCAATAATCTCGTAAGCGTCTTCCAGGGTTTCCGGCTCTTCAAGCCCCAGTTCATCCATCCAGTCCTTACGGAGCCAGAGAAGGTTCGGACCATGATCGATTACCGTTTCCGGCACTGCCATCAGCTTTCCGTCAAATTTACCTGCTTCCAAAAGCTCTCCGCCATAGCTTTCATACATTTCTTTAATTCTTGGAGAAGTACATTTCTCAAAAGCATCTGTCAGATCTTCTATCAGATCATTTTCCACCAGTTCTTTTAAGGTTTCCCGGTCAGAAACTACCATCACATCAGGAAGGGTCTGATCCTTCACGATAATATTAACAAATTCGCTGTATCTGTCCTCGCTTTCCATATACACGTTATCATTTTGAATATTCAGCATTTTGCGAAGATACCTTGTATACGCATTGTCCTCATAGGTATCTCCTTCAGGAAGATTCGAATTGTTTGCCCCGCTCATCTGTCCAAGAGTATATGTCACCAGCTCCGGATAGGCTCCGTAAGGCGTTGTCTCTGCTTTTTCCCAGGTCTTTCTGCTCTCCTCCGACATCTGCTGTCCGGAATCCTGAATCTTTTTTTGCTCTGTACAGCCGCAAAAAGTACACAGGAGGATAAAAAATACTGTTATCTGATAAAGAAACTTTTTCATTTGTCTTTTTTTAAGCCTCCTTTTTCTTTTGGAAGTCGAATTTCTACTCTTGTTCCCTCTCCCGGACGGCTGAAAATATCCACACCGTAGCTTTCTCCATAAAGAAGCCGGATACGGTCATTGACATTTTTCAGACCATAGCCTTTTGCCTGATAAGTAACAAGATTTTTCGCCTTTTCCGGATCCATGCCTGGCCCATTGTCTTCTACGGTCATTACAAATTCATCGCCCTTGTCCAAAATAAAGATTTTAAGGAGCTTTTCACCTTCTTCTTTCACATCCAGTCCATGCTCCAGGGCGTTTTCTACTACAGGCTGCAGAAGAAGTTTGGGAACTTTTTCATTTTTTACAGAAGAATCTGTTTCCCACTGTACTTCAAATCCATTATCGTGCATTACAAGCTGGATTTCCAGATAGGCTTCTATATTCTGGAGGCAGCTTTCTACTGTCACCATATCCTCGCCCTTACTTAATGCGGTCCGGTAAAAGGTCGAAAGAGCCAGCGTCACTTTACTGATTTCTTTTTGATTGCTGCGTATTGCCATCCAGTTAATGGCTGAAAGAGTATTGTAGAGAAAATGCGGGTTGATCTGAGCCTGAAGCGCTTTTAATTCAAACTCTTTCAAGGCAATCTTATTTACATATACCTGGTCGATCAGTCTGTTGATCTCATCCATCATTCTTCGGAAGCTACGCACAAGGATTCCCACCTCGTCCTCGCTGTCGCTGAAAACAGTTACTTCACGACTTCCGTGATTGACCTGGTCCATATTTCTGGTAAGCTCTTCAATCTTCTTTGTAAAAATTCTGGAAAAGAAAGTCCCCAGTACAAATACCAGCAGCGTACAAAGGAAAATAAGCGGAAGTTCTTCCAAAAACAACCCTTTCACTGCTTCTGATGTAGCTTTTTTTGACCGGAAGAAATAAAAATTCCATCCTGTTTCTGTACTGCTGCCTTTGGCATAATTATATTTTTCTCCCACCTTCTGCAAAACAAAATCATTTTTCAGCTCACTTATAAACGCCTGATAGGCAGGATCTTCTTTATCCATATCTTCAAATGAAAAATCTTCATACAGCAAATGTCCTCTGCCGTCTGTTGCCGCAACTTCCCCTCCCCCTTCTGCCATTCCTGCAAAGGGCTGAAAAATCTTATCATAATCAAGGGTCAGGCAAAGCACTGCCTCCAGCTTTCTGCTGTCATAAATTTTGCGCGCAGCCACAATCTTTTTTTTATCCTGATCTACCATCCACTGGATTCTGACGTCTTCTTTCAGCTCTGCGTTCCACCATTTGTCTTTTATTTTTTCCAGGGGGACAAGAGTGTATTCATGCTCCACCTTAATACTGTCTGCAAAAAGCTGGATCTGGAGGATCGCGTCATGATAGGATTTTGGCACAGTAAGAAGCGGATCTGCCACCTTCATATACTGTTCATAGGCAGTATAATTATCCATATTTTTTTCTCTTATTGTCTCCTCAATGTCAGGAGCATACGTAAGGTAATTCATAAGACTGGTATATACTGCGATCTGACTGTCTATATTTTCTCTTGTCTGCTCAAGAAGCGTTACCATATCCTCCATTTCTCTCTGGCGAACAAAGCTGCTCATGCGCATATGACTGTACAGAGCGATCAAGATCACCGGAACAAGGCTGGCTGTCACCAGAAGAGCCCTCAGCTTATTGCGGTACTTCATATTCTTAAATTTCTGATACAGTTTCTTCATCCTCTCCACTTCCTTTCCTGTAGGATTCTGGACTTCTTCCATAGAACTCCCTAAAGCTCCTGCAGAAATAGGATACGTTGGAAAATCCCACCTTCTCGCTGATCTGCGCCACCTTCATATTGGTGTTTTTCAAAAGTTCTCCTGCTTTTTCCATTCGAAATACCCGGATATAACGGTTCAGATTCATTCCCGTTTCTTTTTTGAAGATAAAGCTCAGATATCCAGAGGAAAGATATACCTTTTCTGCCAGGGTTTCCAGATTCAGATCCTCATCATAATGCAGGTAAATATAATTTTTTACCGCAGCCACCTCGTTTCTGGATTCACTCATGGATCTTTCCAGGAATTTTTCATATTCACGTATATTCTCTTCTGTTACAGAAAGAATCTCCATAATATTTCTGCAGTTATACAGCCTGTCGATTTCTTTTTCCAGACGCCGTTCTCCCGAAAAATGATTTTCCTGAAAAAGCTCTTGGATCACATTAGAAAAAACAAATTTGATATACATTGCCGAATATTGAGTATTGTCCATGTATTTTTCCTTCAGCATCACAAAGTGCTTCCTTAAAAGCTCCGTATCCTTCCTGCTGATATCCTCGGAAATCATCTGCATCAAATGAGAATCCTGAGCCTCTCCCACTGTAAATTTTAAATGCTCTTCCTCATTGGTATAAATATGTTTTTCAGGATGATAGAATTTTTCCTCCATCTGCTGTTCAAGCTGTTCCATAATTTCCGGCAGACATTTGCTTCCTTCAAATTTTCTGCTTACAGCAAGATAAAACCGTTCCCTGTAATCTCTTTTAAAAAGTGTATAAATATGATTTGCCACAAGCTGATAATCGCAGTATACATCCTTAAAAAACAAAACAGACTGACGGGAGTTGAGATTTACATAAAAGAAATTCCGGCACACTGCCTTTTGAAGAACCTTGGAAAAATCTTCTTCGACTTTGTCAAAAAAAGAGGCATCCGCTTCAATCATAATGGCACACCGCCATTCCTCCCACTGGTTTACGTCTACAATTTTTCTTGCCTTTTCCAGAATCTCCTGACTTCCTGTATAAAGATAATTTTCCAGAAAATACTGTTGCAGGAAATCCTGTTCCTGTTTCTCCTGTTCCTTTTTTTCTTTTCCCCGGGAGATCATTGCCTCCGCCTTACCTATAATCTTATGAAATTCATCTGGATCTACTGGTTTCAGCACATATTCTGTAACTCCGTAACGCATGGCTTTTTGCGCAAAAGAAAAATCACTGTAGCCGCTGAAGATCACTACCGGAAGCTCAGGATTCTGTTCCTTGGCCCGGAAGGTAAGTTCCAGTCCGTCCATATGTGGCATTTTGATATCTGTAAGAAGAAGATCTATTTCTTCTTCTCTGAGAATATTCAGCGCTTCTCTTCCATTAGAAGCCTCAAAGATTTTTCTTTCGCCTTCCTCCTGGGAAAGAAGATATTTTATTCCTTCTCTTTCCAGCTTCTCATCATCCACAATCAATGTTTTGATCATATTACTCACCAAATCCTTCCCCTTTGTCTGTCATTGAATCTGTTTTTACTATTTTATCATCTCCTTATTTTTCTCACAAGAATAGCGTGTACAAAGATTTTTATTTTTTTCGGTAAAGTCTAAAAAATCCCTGAAAAGTATCTTTACTCCTCAGGGATTTTTCAATCTTATCAGCCTTTTACAGCTCCGGCTACTACGCCTTCAATAATATGTTTCTGGCATACCAGGTAAACAATAATAATAGGAATGATGTCAATCATAATACTTGCCATCATCGGTCCCATCTGCACATGTCCAAAACTTCCACGGAAATACTGGACTGCCATGGGAATGGTACGATACTGTTTAATATCCAGTACAAGCGTTGGAAGGAGGTAATCGTTCCATACCCACATCAGCTCCAGGATCGCAGTAGAGATAATCGTCGGTTTCAGGATCGGGATCAAAATCTGGAAATAAACCTGAAGGGGACTGCAGCCGTCGATCAGAGCAGCCTCCTCTATTTCCAGAGGGATTCCCTTTACAAAGCCTGTAAACATAAATACTGCAAGACCTGCTCCGAATCCCAGATAAATAATACAGATATTATAAGGATTATTCAGCTTTAATGTATCTGCTGTTTTTGCCAGAGTAAACATTACCATCTGGAAAGGAACTACCATACTAAATACACAGAGATAGTAAAATGCCTTAGAAAGTTTTCCGTTTACACGGACAATATACCAGGCGCACATGGAGCAGCACAGAAGAATCAGCACTACAGAAGTAATGGAGATCACAAGACTGTACCAGAAAGATTTCAGAAAATCCATCTGTGTTACGCTGGCAATAAAGTTGTTAAATCCATTCCATGCTTCACCTACAGGAAGTCTGAAAACCCCTGAAGTGGTAATGGCAGATTCTTTTTTCAGTGAGTTAAAAAGAATCAGTACGATCGGATACATCCATAAAATTGAGATGACTGACAGTATGATGGTTGCCAGAGGGTTTTTTTTCTTATTTTCCATTACTGCTGCACCTCCTTGGATGATGTTGCCTTAAGCTGGATCAAAGCGATCACAACTACAAGGATAAAGAATACAACAGCCTTTGCCTGTCCAATACCCTTCCACATTGACCCGCTGCGGGCATAGAAGGTATCGTAAATGTTCAAAGCAAGAAGCTGTGACTGTTTGCCAGGAGCTCCGCCTGTAAGAGACAGGTTCTGGTCAAACATCTTGAATCCGTTTGTCAGTGTCAGGAAAGTACAGATTGTTACAGACGGCATGATCATCGGAATTTTGATCTTAAAGAGAATCTGTCTGGAAGTAGCTCCGTCAATCTGCGCCGCTTCAATAAGATCCGGTGAAACGTTGTTCAGTCCTGCCACATAAATAATCATCATATAACCGATCTGCTGCCACATCAGAAGGATCAGCATACCGATAAAGCCGTTTTTTGCAGACAATGCCAGAAGCGGCTGTCCCCACATGGAGAGAAGGCCGTTGAGAAGAGTCTGCCAGATATAGCCAAGAACAATACCGCCGATCAGGTTCGGCATAAAAAATACAGTACGGAATACATTTGTTCCCTTAAATCCCTTTGTCAGAGCCAATGCAATGGCAAAGGCAAGAACATTGATGAGAATACTGGAAATAAACGCAAAAGCCACTGTCAGCCAGAAAGAATTGCTGAAGGTTTTATCCAGCATCAGCTTGGCATAGTTTGAAAATCCTACAAAGGTTACATCCTGTACGGTGGTAAACTTGCAGAAAGACAGATAAATTCCCCAGATAAACGGCCAGAGAAAACCGATGACAAAAGCAGCCAGCGTAGGCAGTACAAATACAGGCCACCATTTTTTAATTGTTTTTCCTACCATGTTTTTTCTCCTCTTTCCCCTGCTTCAAAAAGTATGGGGGCTGATGCAAATCGTCCGGGGATTCTCCACCGGGAGCTGATTGCATCGCCCCCTTTCCAATCACTTTTTTATTTCAGGAAATCTACTATTACTCTGTAAGAGCTTTTTCCATTGCCCAGTTGTCAACGAAAGCACTTACAACCTCATCCCAGGAGCCTGTCTCTGCTGCATAAGAGGTAAGAGCTGTTCCCACGCCGTTTTTCCACTCTTCAGACGGCATAGTTGTGAAGTTCCATGATACAGGTGTAAGTCCTGCTTCTGTGTATTCTGCATCCTGTTTTACAAATACGTTTGTAGGAGCAACTGCTGTTTTGAAAGGAATTGTGAAGCCCATATCTTCAGACATAGCCTTTGTTCCTGTTTCAGAAGTTACGCACCAATTCATGAAATCAAGTGTTGCCTGAATGTCTTCCTCAGATGCGTTTTTGTTTACACACCAGTAGTTCTCTGTACCTGTTGCAAGACCCTGGTTCTCGTCATCAACGCCAAAGTAAATCGGAATCATAGCCAGTTCGTCGTCGCCGAATGTTTTTGCAAGTTCTGCATATTCCCAGGAACCGTTCTGATAGAATACTGCTTCGCTGTTTACAAATTCGTTTCTGGAGTCGTCTGCAGTCTTAGCGGAAAGCTCTGCCGGATCGCAGGTAGAATCTGTAATATAAAGATCGAACAGATTCTTGTAATTTTCAAGGTATGTTCCTTTCAGTTCTGCCGCGTCATCTACGCCTTCGTCTTTATATTCATAATAAATCGGAAGGTTTGCAAGATGAGTTTTAAATCTCCAGTCTGAAGATGCGTCCATTCCTGCGGAAGTAAACGCGCCTTTGATTCCCAGTTCGTCTTTTTTGCTCTGGATATCATCCGCAACTGCCTTTAACTGATCGTAACTCTTGATATCGTCCAGAGTATATCCTGCTTTTTCAAGAAGAGTCTTGTTTGTAATAAGTCCATAGGACTCGATTACATAAGCGATTCCCGGAACTGTATCTCCGTCTTTCAGCGCATAGGCATCTGAAGTAAGCTGTGAATAAATTTCAGAGTCTTTAAGATCATAGCAGTAATCTTTCCAGTTTTTAAGACCGACAGGACCGTTTACCTGGAAAAGTGTAGGAGCGTCGCTCTTAGCCATTTCGGACTGTAAAGTTGTCTCATACTGACCGGATGCCGCTGTAACAACCGTTACCTCTGTTCCTGTCTCTTCTGTGTACGCTTTTGCCAGATTCTGCCATGCTTCATCAGCTTCCGGTTTAAAGTTCAGGTAGTATACTTTTCCTTCGCCTTCTGCCATTACCGGAACTGCAGGAACTAAAGACGCTGCCATCAACGCAGCCATGCTCATTGCTGTAAGTTTTTTCATTTTCATAGTAAAATTCTCTCCTTTTCTATAGTTTACAGCTAAATTTTGGATGTTTCACATTCTTTTTAACTTGTTTTTATTATAGAATCAGAGAGGATGATCCGCCATGATAAAAAATCAAGAAATATGTTTCTTTTTCATGTTGTTATAGTAAAAATGTACATATCTGATATTCTTTTTACAAGAGGAAGAGCTTAATATCCCAGAACTCTCTGCACTACGCTTCCAGTACAGGCGTCAATGGTCATAAGGGAAACCGCTTCATGATCCATGGTATGTTCCTCATATCCTCCCTGCCCGTCTGGCTCCTTTGCTTTCCATGTTCCGTAAAAATCCCACACTGGAGTAAGGATTCCCTGTTCTGCGCTTCCATTCTCTCTCTGGCGCATATATCCAAGCTTTACCTTTGTGACTGTAAACTCCATGGAAGCAGACTCCGGGGAAGGATACTGGGTCCAGGCAAGTCCCGATCCGTCTGCTGCGGTGCCTATTACTGTAAGCTTTGGATTTGTTCTGCTTGCAGCAATCTGTGGAATCAGAGAATCCCGGAAAATTTGTTGGATTTCTTCAAAAGGAAGAAGAAACAGTTTCTCGTCAGAAAGATCTGAAATATCCAGAGCTGCCGTATAGACAAAGCTCTTAAGAGTGCCTGCCGTATAGTGGATCTTCATAAGTTCTTCCCGCCAGGTTCTGTCCTCCGGCTCATGAACAGTTCCGTCTTCATTAGCCCAGGAGGCCGCCTTTTCATATACTGGCAGAACATGCTCATATACGTAATTCACAGGAACACCTTCTACTACCCGTTCCAACTGAAAGCTGTCCTTCTGGACAGAGCCATTTTCCCCTTCTATATGTTCTGCTTCTGTATAAGCTATCTGAAACTCTCCAAGACCCAAAGACTTGATAAAATCAAGAGCCTCCTCTTCGGTCACTGTCTGATTTTCAGCTCTCGCTTCCGAGAAAATCTTTGCTTCATCCACGGCTCCCGATTCTGTATCTCCAGAAACTTCTCCCTTCCACCAGAAGCTCAGGCTTTCGTTTCCTTCTGTGCTGTACTGGCAGATATAGGGAATGCCCTTTAGGGTAAGCTCTGTACTGACACTTCCCTGGCCGGAATTAGTTTTTTCAATTTTTCCGCCCTGACTGAGTTTATCAAAAATCTTTTTCATTTCTGTTTCATCGGCTTTTTGGGGAACTGCTTTCTTTTTGGAAATATCCTTCACATCAGGAACTTCCACCTCTGCATTGGCTTTCAGAGTAAAGGTTATACCGGAAGACGGGGTTTCTGCGTTTCCGACATCTTCACTTCCCTCTTCTGTGGGAATGCTCACAAGGGCTGTTTCATCCACCTGATACCGTTGGGGAACCATTACCTGCTGCGCCACTGTCATTCCCTCAGTTCTCTCACTGTCTGTAATCTCCTCTGTTTCATCATGATTCTCCTTTGGGTTTTCTCGGCTCTGGGCTTTTGGTTCTACCACTGCAGACTGTACCATTCTTTCACAGCCGGACAGATTCAATATGCCTGCAACTGCCATAAACGCTGTAAATACCAGGAAACTTTTCTTTATCATAACTCATTCCTCCTTTTCTGCGCTGTATTTATCTTTTGTAAGATAAGCCTATCACAGCCTCTTTCCAAAGTAAGCAGGAAAAGGTAAACAAAATGTAAATTTATCTATTTCAGAGGAAAGTAAACTGTCACGCAGGTTCCCTTTCCTTCTCTGCTTTTGATTTCAAGCCTTCCTTTATGAAGCTCTGCGATCTTTACGCAAAGAGCAAGTCCAAGCCCCGCGCCCCCCTGCTGTCTGCTTCTTGATTTGTCTACCATATAAAAAGGCTCTTTTATTTTATCCAGCTCTTCTTCTGGAATCCCTCTTCCAAAATCCCTGACCTGGATGTATTTCTCTGTTTCCAGTTTTCCGCTGTTTAAAATAATTGCTTTTCCTGATTCTGAGGCTTTTATGGCATTGTCCATAAGATTCAGAAGGAGGCTTTCCATAAGCGCCTGATCCATTTCCATTATAAAATCTTCACCTTTTATCAAAAGGAGCATGTCTGCCTTTTTTTCTTCAAGCTGAACAATCCTTCTGAAAATCTCCTGAACAGAACAAGGGGTTTTCTCAATGGCATCATTTCGGTGAAGCCCAAGCATCTGAAGCATTTTTGCTGAAAGAGCCTCCAGTCTTCTTCCCTCCCTGCTGATATGTTCCAAAGCCCGGTCTTTTTGTTCCCCGGAAAGATTTACTGCCCGGAGAGTGTCCGAATATCCGATAATGGAAGTCAGAGGCGTTTTCATTTCATGAGAAAGGGCTCCCAGAAGCATTTCCTGTTTTCCTGCCACTTCCTGAAGCTCTTCCATTCTTCTTAAGGTTCTCCGCATCATTTTCCAGATAAAAATACCTGCCAGAAAAAAGATTATGGAACAGATCCCCAGAAACCAAAGCCCTGTAACAAGAAGCTCCTGAAATATTTCTGAAATATCCCGGATTGAAAGAAGACTGTACCCTTCTGGACTTATAAGTTTTTTGCGCTGGAGAAGCAGCATATGATTTTTTATTTTCTGAAGCCTGTATACAGATCCGGCTTCTTTGCCTGTAAGATCAAGGGCATGGACATCTTTTAGATTGTAGGCAGTCAGATTTTCAGCCGCCTTTCCTGTCTCGTCATCTATCAGAATAAATCCCTCCCCACAGCAGAGACGGAACTGAAACTCCCTGTAGGAACGCCGTCCCACCTCTGTCATCTGGGCATATCTTACAGAATCCCAGAATTGTTCCAGCATGGAAGCGCTGGCGTTCATCTGTCTGGCATAAGTAGAAGCTGCATTGGTAAGGTTTCTCTCTCCTATTATGTACAATCCCAGGCCGCCCACAAGAACCAGCGTACCCAAAAGAGTGGCAAGCATTAACGCCACTGTCTGTTTCCATAATTTCATTCTGTTCTCCTGTTTTTATTTTCCTCCAGCCGATACCCCAGCTTGGGGATAGTTCGGATTTCTTCATAAAGATCAAGTTTTTTGCGAAGCTGTCCTATATGAACGTCCACTGTCCTGCTCTCGCCCAGAAACTCATCTCCCCACACCCGTCTTAAAATTTCCTCACGTCCAAGAGCAATATTACGATTCTGCAAAAGCAGGACAAAAAGATCATATTCCATTGGTTTCAGATTTACGATCACTTCGTTTTTTGTTACCTGATGACGTACAAGATCTACCTGGATATCACGGATCTCCAGCATTCTTCTTGCCCGTCCTGTTCTTTCCAGAACTTTTTCGATACGCACCAGAAGTTCCAGCATTTCAAAGGGCTTGACCATATAATCTTCCGCTCCAAGACGAAGTCCCCGTACTTTAGATACTACGTCGTCCTTTGCAGTAAGATAAATGACCGGAAGATGTTTTTTCCTGGAATCCTCCATTAGTTCAAACCCGTCTCTTTTTGGCAGCATAATATCAACAAGAGCCAGAGAAGCAGCCTCATGCCATAACAGCAGCCTCCGGGCTTCCTCCCCGTCATAGGCTGCTGCTGTTTCATATCCTGCTGCATTCAAGTTCATACAGAGCAGTTCAGAAATTGCCCTGTCATCCTCGATCACCAAGATTTTATTATTCAACTATATGCACCTCCCCTGTTTCTCCTTCCTGAGGCTCTTTCTTTTCCGGCTCTTCCTGTACTTCCCCAAAAGAGGGTTCTTCCACAAGATCTGCGTCTTCCTGAGGCTTCTCCTCAAAGCGTCCTGTATTCTCTGAACCTGTCCTTGAACTCCAGGGCGCATATTCCGGCTGTTCTGTCTTTTCTTCTTTTTGTCTGTTATCCCCTTCGACCGCCTTAGCCAGTTCCACTGCTTCTTCTGCTGCCTTCTCCGCCTGTTTCAAGCCCCGGCGCATCAGGATCATAAATACAATGTCAAATACTCCGTTTGCCAGCATAACTACGCCTGCAAAGATCACCGTATATTTCACCATATCAAAGGGATCTACGATCATTGCGATTCCAAGCACAATAAAGATCAGACTTCCAAATACAAGAAAACGCCACTCACTGCGTCCGCTCTTCTTAAGGCGAACGCCTCCCTTTAATACCCAGATAGAATCTGCCAGTACAAAGGTTCCAAGAAGAACAGGAAGCAGTTTCACTACGATCTGAGGATTGTAAAACAAGAATATGCCAATTACAAGAAGCATTCCCCCTGACAGAAGATCCAGAAGCGTAGCGTTTATTTTTTCCAGAACATAGATCAGGATATGATAGGCTCCCGCCAGGATCAGCACCACTCCAAATACAAATTTGCAGATAATATTAACTGTGTTCACAGGCATTAGAATAAAACACAGACCCAAAAGCGTATAAAGCGCTGAGGTAACGATCTGCCCTTTTAATATCTTATTTATCCTCTCCCACATAAGTCTCTCCTTTCAGAAACCTGTTATTTTTATTGTTCCGGTTTCTTTAATCCTCTTGTATTTTTTTCTACCATCTTGCGAGGCACCATGATCTGATGTCCGCAGCCTGTGCATTTAAGCCGAAAATCTGCGCCTACCCGAAGGATCTCCCATTCCTTGCTTCCACAGGGATGCCCCTTTTTCAGTGTTACGATATCTCCGATCTCGTAGATATAATCCATTTTTATTCTCCTTTAAACACACTTTATATTAGAAAACACCTGGCCGATAGGATCTTTGATCAGAAGATCCGCATTGCGGTCCCTTGGGGTTGCCGCCTTGTTGATCACAACCAGACAGTCTCCTCTAAAATAATCAATCAGGCTGGCTGCCGGATAAACGGCAAGGGAAGTTCCTCCAATGATCAGAACCTGCGCCTTTGAAATTGCCCGGACAGAATCGCTGAGGATCTGATTATCCAGCCCTTCCTCGTAAAGAACCACGTCCGGCTTCACCATACCGCCGCACTGGCAGCGTGGTATTCCGGCGCTGTTTTTTATGTAGGAAAAATCATAAAACTTCCCACATTTCATACAGTAATTCCGATAAACGCTTCCATGAAGCTCCAGTACCTTTTTGCTTCCTGCCATCTGATGAAGGTTGTCAATGTTCTGAGTGATCACAGCCTTCAGTTTCCCGGCTCTTTCCAGCTCCGCCAGCTTCTTATGGGCGGCATTGGGCTTTGCAGTATCGCAGAGCATCTTAGCGCGGTAGAAGCGGTAAAACTCTTCCGGCTTATTTATAAAGAACGTGTGGCTCAAAATTGTCTCCGGCGGATAATCATACTGCTGATGATAAAGCCCGTCCTGAGAACGGAAATCCGGGATACCGCTTTCGGTAGATACGCCTGCTCCTCCAAAAAATACAATATTGTCATGACTGTCTATGATTTCCTGTAATTTTTTTATCTGATCCATAACCCATCCTCCTTTGTCCTGCATTCAGGCTGCAGGTATGGCATTTACCAGTCTTCCCTGCACCACAAAGCGGGTGGATTCATTCCCTGTGCAGGTAGACAAGGTGACAATCTTATCCTTAATATTCAGCTCTTCCGCCTCTGTTTTAATTTCTGAATATCCTCTGATGTTTTTAAGGTACTGTTCAAATTCTTCTCCCGGCCCTTTAAACAGGGTATATGTATCGCTGTCCACACCTGTCGTATAGGCAGAAACGATTTCATAACGGCAGTTTTTCTCAGGAGTAAGAATCCAGAAATAACGGCTTTTATCATAAACCGACTGGTCTTCTGTGAATTTCTTAAGGCTGCCGAACATCGATCCATTTTTCATATTATGTCCATAGATCAGGGTATTGCAGTCGCTGAAATCACTGCTGTTTTCATAATCCACAAAAATAGTTCCTGCAAAATTATAATTCTTTTCGTAGGTCTTATGAAGATAAAATTCATTATCCTCTCCCTGAACGATAGGATAATTAACTCCTTCAAGAGCTTCCACATAGATCCATCCGATCACATCCTGATTAATGCTTCTCAGCTTTTCAAAATCCACGGTGATAGGCGGCTGCGGACTTGAATCCGGCCCTGCTGTCTCCTCTTTTTCTGGAGCGCGGTCTGTAACAGCCATCTGTTCGATCTCATTATATTCATCTGTACCCTTCTTATACTCTGTATAAATATGGTAGAGATTATATGCCGCAAAACAGAACACGCCGATAGCGATAATCAATACCAGGGTAAGGAGAAAGTCTCCTTTTTTCTTTTTCTTAGGGGACTTGTCTGTCGCTTTTTTCTTACTCATAATCACACCTCTTCTTTTTCTTTATTATAATGTTCCGCAAAACTTCCTGCAACCTGTTTCCATAATTATGTTGCTGTTCATGACTTCACAGCAACGAGCCAAAATTCATTCCAAATTGCCTGCGGCAATGGAATTTTGGCTTGTATGTCTCGGGATTTTGGCATATACATGCCAAAACACCTCGCGGAATAGTGCCGTGTGAACAACAACATAATTATAACAGATCAGGATCTTTTTCTGTAAAAAAAAGTGCCTGAAACCAGGCACCTTCTAAAGTAGCGGGGACAGGATTTGAACCTGCGACCTTCGGGTTATGAGCCCGACGAGCTTCCGAACTGCTCCACCCCGCGGCATATGATTTAATATATTATATCACCTATAATCAAATTATATGCCTGCTTTTTTAATTTGTCAAGATGTTTCTTGCCATTTTCTGAATTTTCTAACATTATATGTAAGAGCCCCTGTAGGACAGACTTTTTTACACTGTCCGCATCGGATACATTCCGGGTGATTGGGGTTTTCCACAGGGTCGACCTGCATCTTACAGACTTTTGCACAGGCCCCGCAATGAGTACAAAGTTCTTTATCCACCTGATAATGAAATACAGAAATGGGCTGGAACAGAGAATACACTGCTCCAAGAGGACAGATGTACTTACAAAAAGGCCGGTAAATAATTACAGAAAGTATGAGGATTGCTACCAGAAGGAAATTTTTCCAACCGTAAAGCCAGCCTATTGCTCCACGCATTCCTTTATTCAGCAATACCAGAGGAAGCCCTCCCTCCAAAGTGCCTGCCGGGCAGATAAGCTTGCAGAAATAAGGCGCTCCCTGTCCCAGAAGATCCACTACAAACATTGGAAGAAGAATCACAAATACCAGAAAGATCACATATTTCAGCTTGCGCAGCAGCCTGTCTCCTGGAAAAGTTCTAATCTTTTTTGGAAAAGGAATTTTATGAAGAAGATCCTGGATCAGTCCAAAGGGGCAGAGCCATCCGCAGACAAATCTTCCCATCAGCGCTCCCACAAACATCAAAAATCCTGCCACATAAAAGGCCAGTTTAAAATTCCAGCTTCCGATCACTGCCTGCATAGCGCCTACCGGACAGGAGCCTAAGGCTCCCGGGCAAGAATAGCAGTTTAAGCCCGGCACGCAGAGATTTTTTAATTTTCCCTGGTAAATACGTCCTCTGGCAAATCCAGCAAGATAGCTGTTCGTCAGGAAAGCCCACAGAATCTGGATTCTATGGCGTCCCCATTCATTTGTTTTCTTTTTTTTATCCAATGCCAATACACTCCATACAGATATTTACTGCCTTTTGAAAAACAACAGCCATTTCTCCTCGCCAGATTCCAATAGCCATAAAAATCACTCCAAGAACAGCAAGTAAAATTCCTGGAAAAAGGGAAAAATCTCTCTTCTCACTTTCAAAACCAGCGTCTTTATTTTTTTTCATATGAGGCTTCCTATTCTGACAGAGCTTCAAGCTCTGTCTCTACAATTTCTTCCCATTCCTCAAGGCTTCGGCTTCCGCTGTAAGTCTCTCCTACAATATTGCCGTTTTTGTCCACGAAAAAGGTTTCTGGAACTGCCTGGATATTGGCGATCCTTCCGTTCAGATAACCGGAATCTGGAATAAGGAAAGGATACTCTGCCTTTGTCTGCTTGGCAATGATCTTTGCTTTCTCAATTCCTTCTTCATTTTTTTCTGTACCGTTTACTGCATCCATTACAAAGCCTACTACCTGAACGCCCTTCTCTTTCATGTTTTTGTCCAGTTCAGCCAGGTATGGAATCTCGTTAATGCAGGGACTGCACCATGTGGCAAATACATTGACCATGGTAAGATCTGCCTCTTCAAACAGTTTTTCTGTGTATTCTTTTCCGTTGATGTCTTCTGTGGTAAAGCTGCCCAGGGATTCTCCCGCTTCCATGCCGGAGCCCTGATCTTTATAAGACGACATCTCACTGATCTCTGTCTTTATCTCGCCCAGGGCCTTCACAAGGTCTTCGTCAGCGCCTTCTTTTGTGCTGAGGTAATAGACATACAATCCATCTTTGCTTGTTCCAAGCTCCTTGTGTTCTGTACAGCCGGTAAGCTTGTCCAGTTCTTTTACTGTATCTTTATGGAATACCCCAAGAGTACCCACTCTTTCAAGGCTATCCATCCATTCTGAATAAGCCTCAAAATCCTCCGGCGCGATCTCTGTTTCCTTCTGTTCCTCTGTCATAAGATTCCAGTGTACAAATCCATACTCCAGACTGCTTTCATCCTCTGTAAGGACTGCTGCCGGAAGCATAACAACCTCCTGGCTTTCCATTTTGTCCAGAAGACTCTCCGGCAAGGTAAATGTAAGCCCCATATCGCTGTAGGTATATGTCTCCTGAGGAATCATCACATATTCTGAAGGGCGTACTTTTTTCGTTTCTATTTCCTGTTCCTTTGGCTCTTCCACTTCCTTCTTTTCCTCTGCATAAGCAGTCACTATACCTGGAAAGTCATTCCCTGCTCCGATTCCTGCCAATCCAAAAGCAAGTCCTGCCGCCAGCATCCACTTGATTACTTTTTTATTTGTTTTTTTCATAATTAGAACTCCTTTAATCTCTCTGGAAAACTCTCTTGCTTCATAGGCTATATTATACAATACCAGTCCAAAGCCTTGCAAGTGTGGAATCTATTTCCGTTTTTATTAAGTTCAATTTGAAAGCATGTGTTTTTGAACTTTTATATTGAACTTATTTTTTTGATATGATATACTCATTTTATAAGATTGAACTTTTTTATTTTAGAAATTTTGAACTTTCTGATTTTCAGGAGGAATAAACCATGTCAAAAGAAATTTTTGCCCACAGGCTTCAATCCGCAATGAAAAAACAAAATATGAAGCAGGTGGATCTTGTCAGAGCCGCCCAGGCAAACGGAGTAAGGCTTGGTAAAAGCCATGTCAGCCAGTATGTCAGCGGCAAGACCCTTCCCCGGCCGGACATTCTCTGTTTTCTGGCAGAAGTCCTTCATACAGAGCCTGAATGGCTAATGGGGAACGACAAAATTGAACCTTTAATAAAATCAAATAGGAACCCTGCCTCTAAATCAAAAATCAACCTGGAGACAGAAGCTAAAACTGAACCTGTAGGAGGAATGAACATGCGTGAATTTAAGAAATCATCCAAGCTGGATAATGTTTTATATGATGTGAGAGGCCCTGTTGTAGAAGAAGCTAACCGAATGGAGGAAGAAGGCACTCATGTCCTGAAGCTGAATATCGGAAACCCTGCCCCCTTCGGTTTCAGAACGCCGGACGAGGTTATTTATGACATGCGCCGCCAGCTTACAGAATGCGAAGGCTACTCTGATGCAAAGGGTCTTTTTTCTGCAAGAAAAGCAATTATGCAGTACGCCCAGCTAAAAAAAATCCCCAATGTTTCTATTGGAGATATTTATACTGGAAACGGAGTCAGTGAGCTTATTAATCTTTCCATGTCAGCCCTTCTTGACAACGGCGATGAAATCCTGATCCCCTCTCCTGACTATCCCCTGTGGACAGCCACCGCTACACTGGCAGGAGGAAAGACCGTTCACTATATCTGCGACGAGCAATCAGAATGGTACCCCGATATGGACGATATCGAGAAAAAGATCACAGATAAAACAAAGGCTATTGTAATCATAAATCCTAATAATCCTACAGGCGCTCTTTATCCAAGAGAAATCCTTCAGAAAATCGTTGATATTGCAAGACGCCATCAGCTTATTATTTTTTCTGACGAGATTTACGACCGCCTGGTTATGGACGGCGAAGAGCATATTTCCATTGCTTCTCTGGCTCCTGATCTGTTCTGCGTCACCTTCAGTGGTCTTTCCAAATCCCATATGATCGCAGGATACCGGATTGGATGGATGATCTTAAGTGGAAATAAGCGCCATGTAAAAGATTATATTGAAGGAATCAATATGCTTTCCAATATGCGTCTTTGTTCCAATGTTCCTGCTCAATCCATTGTGCAGACTGCTCTCGGTGGTCATCAAAGTGTAAACGACTATATTATTCCCGGCGGAAGAATTTATGAACAGCGGGAGTATATTTACAAATCCCTTACCGATATCCCCGGAATTACCGCAGTAAAACCCAAGGCTGCATTTTATATTTTCCCAAAAATCGATACGAAGAAGTTTAATATTACCAATGACGAACAGTTTGCTCTTGATCTTCTCCGGGAGAAAAAGATCCTTCTGATCCATGGCGGCGGCTTCAACTGGAAAGAACCTGATCATTTCCGTGTAGTATATCTTCCCCGTATTGAGGTTTTGGAAAAAGCAGCCGGAGAAATCGCAGATTTTCTAAGTTTTTATCATCAGCAGTAAAACTCATCTACGACGTCCTTTTCTTTATATTTTCCCACAAAAAACCTCCTGCCTTTTGGCAGGAGATTTTTATCTCAATCCAACAGTTCCTTTACAGCCTCTTTTGTAAAAATCACCTGTTTTACGTGATCCACCTCAATCTGATAGAGGGCGTTTGCCGCCAGATGCTCCGCCGCCTGCTCCAGGTCACGGATTCCTGATGTGTCTGCATATCGGCTGATCACAGCGTCAAGAGCTTCGCCTTTGACAATACACTCCTCTGGCGCAAGCCCCATTCTTTTCAGGACCTTCGGCAGGGCAAATTTGGAAAAAATCTCTTTTTTCTCCTCCGGCGTATAATCCGGTATCTCGATCACTGCAAATCTTGACATCAAAGGAGCGCTGATCTGGGACTTGTCATTTGCTGTAGCAATGGGATAAACGCCGGAAGTAGGAACCATACATTCCATATAATTGTCTGTAAATCCCAGATTATCCAAAAGGGTCAGCAGCACGTCCGCCGGATTGCCATTGCCCTTTCCGGACGCAGCCTTGTCCAACTCGTTAATAATAAAAACAAGATTTGATTCTCCGGCCATGGCAAAGGCTTCCAGAATAATACCCGGCTTGGCGTTGGCATACACTCTGGAGCTTCCTGTAAGCTGCTCTGGATCATTAATGGAGCTCATATCAAGGGTGGTCCATGGCAGCTTCAAAATCCGAGCTACCGCATAGGCGATCTGAGATTTTCCTGTTCCTGCAGGCCCTACAAGAAGAAGTCCATATGCCGGAAGGGTATGAGTCCGGTTGATCTGGATAATCGTTTCTATGATCCTCTGCTTTACCTTTTCCATGCCATAAAGCGTTTCATCCAGGATCCTTCTTGCCTCATCAGGATCAATAGACTCAAAATAATTATTTTTCCACTGTATGTTCATCATAATAGAAAGAGCTCTCTGGGCATGGCGACGCTCTTCCTGCGAAACCTCTGCAGAACGGGCCACAGCCAGATTCCTCCTTGCCCAAAGACGGATGTTGTCAGGAAGAGTACGGCCCGCGCAGGTCATAAAATCAGTAATACTCTGCAGGCTGGTAAGCTTCATCTCGTCCCCTTCCTCCAACTCGTCCTCCTCAGGAACAGGCTCCGCCGGAGCGCTGCTTGCAAAAAGCCGTTCGATCATATACTGAAGAAAACCATCCTCTGCCGACAGCTTTTTGCCTCCGCCAAAAGCAATCTCACGGATTCTGCATACGCAGTAACCCTCCGGGCGGTTTTCACCGGACAGACGCACATGGATCCTGTTTTCTCCCAGCCAGCGGATCAGGCTGACAAACCGAGCGTCTACTTTTAAGATATCGGCGCTGACCGCTTCTTTTTCTTCTTTGAACTCAAAGGAGGTACGGTATACCGGATTTGTAAATACTCCGCATGCATGATGCGGCCATTCCTTTTTGTGATTATCCAGGATCAAAATAGGCTTTTCCGGCGTTGCCTTTTCCTCATTTGAAAGATATGTAGTATACGTACACGCAGGTACGCTCTCCTTTTCAGAGGTATGGTTAAAATCAAAAACTGGCATTTCTTTTCTCTCCTTACAGTATCTTTTTTATTTTGGACGGTATTTTTAATCCAGCTTGATTCCTGCAAGAGCCTGTGCAAAACTATTGTTTACCGGCTCCTTTGCTTCTTTTTGCTGCTGTTTCATATATTTCTGCACGTCCCTTTTGTTGACTCCTGCCCCTTCCTTTGCTCTTCTTGCCTGAAAGGCAGAAAGTCTTTCTTTGTATCCGCACACACATACAAAGGTTTCTTCTTTTCCCTTCATGATCATTTCCATTTTTTTGTGACACTTGGGGCAGCGGGCGTTTGTTGTTCTGGAAACAGTCTCTCTGTATCCACATTCCCGATCCTGACAAACCAGCATTTTGCTGTTCTTGCCATTGACTGCCAGAAGCCGTTTACCGCAGTTTGGACATACTTTATTTGTAATATTGTCATGGCGGAAACTTCCTGTGCCTGTCTTGATCTCATCTACGATCTCGCAGGTATAGTCTCTGATCTCTTTCAGGAAGGTATCCTGACGCAGGTTTCCTTTTGCAATATCAGACAGCTTTTTCTCCCAGTCTGCAGTAAGTTCCGGCTTTTTCAGATCCTCAGGAACTAATTCCAGAAGCTGCTTTGCTTTGGATGTCAGATAAATCTCATTGCCTCTTTTTTCCATCATAAAGCTCTTAAACAGCTTTTCAATAATGTCCGCTCTTGTGGCAACCGTTCCCAGTCCCCCTGTTTCTCCCAGGGTTTTTGCTGCCTGGCTGTCCTTTGTAGAAAGATATTTCACCGGATTTTCCATTGCTGCAAGAAGAGTGGCTTCCGTAAATCTTGCAGGCGGCTTAGTCTTGCCATCTTTTACAGAAGAATGTTCCACTGTAAGCCTCTCCCCCTGGGTTCTGACAGGAAGTCTTTGATCCTTCATTTCCTGCTCTTCTGTTTCTTCATCATCCCGGTAATCGCCTTCATATACCTCTTTCCATCCAGAATGGATCACCCTTTTGCCGCTGGCAGCAAATGTATATCCTGCTGCCTGAGCCTCCATGGAAGTCTGCTCATACTCAAAAGGCGGGTACAGCACGCTTAAAAAGCGGCGTACAACCATATCGTAAATCTTCCGTTCTTCATTTGTCATATGATCCAGCTGTACGAACTGCTCTGTAGGAATGATCGCATGGTGATCGCTGACTTTCCTGTCATCCACAAAACTTCCGTCTGCCTGGATCGGTTTCCCCATAAGGGTTCCGGCCAACTTTCTGTAGGGACCTGTACCGCAAGCCTTCAGCCTTTCCTTAATTGTTGGAACCACATCCTTTCCAATATAACGGGAGTCTGTTCTTGGATAGGTAAGTACCTTATGATTTTCATACAGGCGCTGCATAATATTCAGGGTTTCCTTGGCGGAAAATCCATATTTCTGGTTTGCCTCCCTCTGAAGAGTGGTCAGATCATAAAGTCCCGGCGCCTTGGTTTTCTTTGGCTTCTTTGTCACAGAAGTAATAGTAAGAGAGCTGTTTTTTACCTGCTTACAGATCTCCTGAGCCTTTTCTTTTTGAAAAGTTCTAAAACTGCCGCTCTTTTGATCTTTCCATGTCCATACCATATCTCCTGCCTGAACTGTGATCCCATAATACTCTTTTGGCGAAAAATTTCGGATTTCTTCTTCCCTCATTGCAATAATGGCAAGAGTTGGCGTCTGTACTCTCCCACAGGAAAGCTGGGCGTTATATTTACAGGTCAAAGCTCTTGTACCGTTCATTCCCACCAGCCAATCAGCCTCTGCCCTGGCTGCTGCAGCCCGGTAAAGGTTATCATAAGCCCTTCCATCCTTCAGGCTGTGAAATCCGTCTCGAATGGCCTTATCTGTTACCGAGGAGATCCAGAGGCGGCGGATGGGTTTATGACAGCCGGACTTATCCAGAATCCATCTGGCCACCAGCTCTCCCTCCCGGCCTGCGTCTGTGGCAATGATAATATCTCCAATATCTTTACGGAAAAGCTGGGCCTTTACTGCATTATACTGTTTTGCCGTCTGACGGATCACCACCAGCTTCATATGATCCGGCATCATGGGAAGAGTTCCCATATCCCATTTTATATATTTTTTGTCATATTCCTCCGGGTCTGCCAAAGTAACAAGATGTCCCAGCGCCCAGGTAACTACATATTCCTTTCCCTCCAGAGAGCCGTTCCCCTTCTGGGAGCAATGGAGAACTCTGGCAATATCCCGCGCAACAGAGGGCTTTTCTGCAATTACAAGTGATTTCATAGATGCTTACCTCTCATGTATGTTATTCTGATCATTCTCACTGCCCAAAGATTTTAAGACTGTGAAAAATGTTTTCGCATACAAGAATTGTAACACGACAGGCAAAAAAATACCATGGGAAAACCCATGGCATATTTTTTCTTTATTTACCCATCTTATAGCCGATCCCTCTCACCGTTTCGATCAGATCCCCTGCTTCGCCCAGTTTCTGACGCAGTGTCCTGATATGTACGTCCACAGTTCTGCTCTCACCGTCAAACTCATAGCCCCAAATCTGATTAAGAAGCTGTGTCCTGGAAAGTACCATCCCGCTGTTTTTCAGAAGCAGGCATAGCATTTCGTATTCCTTCAAGGTCAGGCTTACCGGTTCCTTATTTACTGTTACCACATGCCTTGACGGGCACACATAGAGACTTCCAAGCCTGTATTCCTCCGCGCCCTTATCTTCCGCTCTCCGAAGCCTTGCGCGGATTCTGGAGATCAGCTCCATCATTCGAAACGGCTTAGGAATGTAATCATCTGCTCCGCTGTCAAGTCCCATTACCGTATCATACTCGCTTCCTCTGGCTGTAAGCATGATTATGGGAACTTTTCTTGTGTCCGGCCTTGCCCGGAGTTTTTTCAAAATGCTGATCCCATCCTCTTCAGGCAGCATAATATCCAGCAAGATCAGGGAAGGAATCTCTTTTTCCAGCTCTTTCCAGAACAGAGAGGGCTTTTCAAAACCTCTTGCATCCATCCCCTGACTTTTCAGCGTATATACCACAAGTTCCCTGATACTTTCATCATCTTCAACCAGATAGATCATCTATTTACCTCCAGATCTTTATCTACTCATTTTGATCTCCAGTATACGATCATTTCGTTAAGTTTCCAGTGGGATAAGTGTTAAATGATTGTAAAATTCTGTCTAAAATGGTATGATAACAGCGAATAATTTCGGAGGATACCATGTACTATTTTATTATTAACCCCAACTCCCGCTCCGGCGCAGGCAAAAAGGTCTGGACAGATCTGCGCCAGATCCTGCAAACAAAAAACATTTCCTATGAAGAACACTTTACCGAATATGCAGGTCACGCTATTGAACTTTCCCGGCGCATCAGCAGTTCTGCCCGGGAGCAGCATCCTGTTACGATCATTGCCGTAGGCGGCGACGGAACGATCCAGGAAGTTCTCACTGGTCTTAAAAATCCTGCCTTTATCCGCTTTGGCTATATTCCCACAGGATCCGGCAACGATTTCTGTCGAAGCACAGGACTTTCCCACGATCCTAAGGAAGCGTTGATGACTGTACTTAACTCTGATCAAACCCTTTCTCTAAATATTGTAGAGCTTACCTGCCAAAATTCCACGAGCCGCTTTGCCGTAAGCTGCGGAATCGGTTTTGACGCTGCAGTCTGCCATGAAATTGGCATTTCCCCGATCAAAATGTTTATGAACCGCTTTGGTCTGGGTAAGCTGGCCTATCTCCTTATAGGCGTCAAACAGCTTTTTGCTCTGCCTCCCGTATCTCTTTCTGTTGAAACAGACGCCGGAGACAGGCTGACTTTTAAGCAAGTGTTTCTCACTGCCATAATGAACATGAAATATGAAGGAGGCGGCTTCCAGTTCTGTCCCTTTGCAGATCCCTCGGATCATCTTCTGGATGTGATCGTAATGGAAGGAATGCGCCGTCCAAAACTGATTTTATGCCTTTTCCTTTCTCTCTTTGGAAAACATACCCGTTTTAAAGGCGTCCATCTTCTGCACTGTACAAAGATTTCCGTACATACTCCCAAACCTCTGGCAGTTCACAAAGACGGAGAATATGCAGGATTTCAGACAGATTTTTCAGTTTCTCTTGCAAAAGAAAACCTGCAGCTCATCATTCCCAGATGAGACTGCAGGTTTTTACATTTCTGATTCTTAATTAAATCCATAAAATTTCTGGCAGATCTTATATGCGGCAATAAAAGTTTTTCTTCCTCCCCTTCCAGGAAGATTAGCCGCGCATCCAAACAGACCCCAGCGAAGTCTGTGGTAGATCCAACGGTCTTTTTCTTTAATATACCGGAGAAGCTCTTTTTTCTTCTCCAGGGCCTCTTCTGTCTCTGCGCGGATCAGCATAACAGAAGAAATCGTAGTAATGATATCCAGGTAGCTGAGCATATATTTTCTTATATGAGAATTTCCGTTCCGACTTTTGTGAAGTACGTCTACCATAAGTTTATTTACCCGAAGCTGCTGGTCAATTCTGCCTATCATAACCTTTTCGTTGACAGACTGATCGTCCCTGCCGATAAAGTAACGGTAAAAGTTCACATTTAAGTAATACATCTTTTTCACATAGGGCAGAGGCTCAAAAGCAAACAGGTTATCCACATAAAATGTATGTTTCGGAAGCTCCAGTCCACATTCATGAAGCAGTTTTGTCCGATAGATCATGGAATGCATCAGAAGATATTTTCCCTTGTGCATATGCACCTTGTTCCATCCAAAAATTTCATTTTCAGGAAGACAATGTCTGTAGTGCATGACTCTTTTGCGCTTCACGCCCTGTTTCTCATATACAAAATTACTGATCAGAAGATCCACTGTCTCAGGTCCTCTTGTCAGCTCTTCCAGGGTTTTCAGGATCTGCGCATATGCTTCCTCACTTACCCAGTCGTCGCTGTCAACCACTTTGAAATAAAGGCCTGTGGCATTTCGGATACCGGCGTTTACCGCCTCTCCGTGTCCGCCGTTTTCCTGGTGGATTGCTTTTACAATGGTGGGATATTTTTTTTCGTAGGAATCTGCAATCTCAGCAGTTCTGTCTGAAGAACCGTCGTTTACGATCAGGATTTCCACATCCTCGCCTCCTGCAAGCAGGGAATCCACACATTTCTTCATATAGGCCTCAGAATTATAACATGGAATGGCAATACTCAGCAGTTTCATTTTATTTCCTCCTTCATGTACTTTACATAAGCTCCGAATGCGGAAGGAATTGCATACTTCCTGTCGGACTGCTTTTTATCTGCAAAAATAAGTGTTTGATTCTTCTTTTGTTCCAGTGAAGATACACGGATCAAATATCCGGTCATCCTCCATTCAATATGTGAAAAAATATGCTTTGCGCTCTCCAATGGCTGGATATACAAAGGATCCAGGCGCATCTTCTTTACCTTTTCAAGAGCCTCTTCCTGGGTGAGCTTTCCCTTGATGTTCGGAAGTTCATAAAGTCCTGCAAGAAGTCCTCGATCCGGGCGTTTCCTGATAGCAGTTCGCTCTCCGTCCTGGATCACAAGAACAGTTCGCTCCTCGATCCTTCTGGCTTTTTTGGGCGCTTTTACAGGAATCTCTTCTGACGTTCCGTGAAGAAAAGCCAGGCAGAACTTTTTTACCGGACAAAGACTGCATTTGGGCTGTCCGTTTGGAACGCATACCACTGCCCCAAGTTCCATTAAAGCCTGGTTAAAATCTCCCGAACAGTCACAGGGGATAATGGTCTGAAGCCTCTGTTCCATTTTTTTGCGGACAGACTGTTTCATAATATCTTCTCTGCTCTCCGTAATCCTTGATATCACCCGGAGTACGTTTCCGTCAACCGCCGGAACAGGAATGTTATATGCTATAGACGCAATGGCGCCTGCAGTATAGCTTCCTATACCCTTTAACGAGAGAAGTTTCTCATAATCTTCAGGAAGATGACCCTGATATTCTTCTTTTACCGTACGGGCTGCCTCCTGCATATTCCTGACACGATTATAATATCCAAGACCTTCCCAAAGCTTCATAAGTTTTTGTTCAGGACAGTCCGCTAAAGCCCGGACATCGGGAAGTTCCTGAATAAACCGCTGAAAATAAGGCTTTACAGCTTCCACCCGGGTCTGCTGTAGCATGATTTCCGACACCCAGGTATAATAGGCATTTTTCTGATCCCGCCATGGAAGAATACGTTTGTTCTCTCTGTACCATGAAACCAGAGGGTTCACTATAGTTTCCAATTCTGTCTGTTCACATTTTTCCTGCTGTTCCCTAGAATTATTCTCCATCCGGCACCTCCAGATCAACAGCAACCGGGTCTTTGATCTCCATAAAAGATTCTCCTACCAGACAGTCATAAGCAAGAATCTTCACCCCGGCTTCTTCCGCCTCTCTTAAGGCCTTTCCAAATTCTCTGTGTGTGTTCCAGTTCGGACGAAAAACCTTCACATCCTTCATCTGGATCACAAAAAGAAGATATGCCTCATATCCGTCCCTTAAACACCGGATCAGTTCCCGCACATGCTTTACGCCCCGTTCTGTAGGAGCGTCTGGAAAACGAACCTCTCCCTCTTCTTCCAGGGTAACTCCCTTAACTTCCATAAAGGCTTTTCTTTCTTCTGATTCTATATACAGATCAAATCTGGAACTTCCATATGTTTTTTCTCTGAATACAGAAACCTCTTCTGGAAAATAGCCGCCATTTTTCAGCCACTCCTCTGCCGCCTTATTAGGAGCCTGAGAATCCATATTGATCCATCTTCCTTTTTTGCACACACTGATCAGGTCGTATTTTGTTTTTCGCGCTGGATTGCTTCCCTCTTCCAGGATCACCTCATATCCCGGTACAAGAAGTTCTCTGCATCTTCCGGTGTTTTTTACATGCACTGTCTCTGTTCTGCCCTCCAGCTCTACATGAGCTATGAAGCGATTGGGCCGATCCAGAAATCTGGCCTTTACTGTATGGTTGTAATTCATTTCTATAACCTCATTGCTTTTTCAAGTGGCTCTATTGTATCACATGTTTTTCTCTTTTTCCATTAAATATCTATGTATATTTATTGTTATTGTTCACACAGCAACTATTTATTTTTCATCCCTTTCTATTTTTGTAAAACCGTTGCTTTTTTTGATTTCTCTGTGTATAATCCAAACTATTAAAAAAAAGAAAAAACATTATATTATATAAAGGAAGGAAAATTATGGACAGTATTATTTTTGATGTAGACGGAACTCTCTGGAATTCCACAGAAATTGACGCGCAGGCATGGACAGAATATCTCCACAATATTGAGCACAAGGATATCACAGTTACGGCCCAGAGACTTCAGGAACTTTTTGGCAAACCCATGTCAGAAATTGCAGCCCTTGTTTTTCCCGAAGAGTCTCCAGAAGAACAGCTCCGTCTCATGGACGCCTGCTGCGAAGCCGAACACCAGGCGCTTCTTGAAACGTGCGCGCCCCTTTATGAGGATCTGGAAATCATGCTTCAGGCCCTTTCCCAAAAATATCCTCTGTATATTGTAAGCAACTGCCAGGCAGGATATATTGAACTTTTTCTGGAATCCTCCGGTTTTGGCAAGTATTTTAAAGGCCATCTCTGCTTTGGAGATACCGGACTTGAAAAACACGAAACCATCCTTAAACTGATGGAAACATACAATCTGAAAGATACCATATATGTAGGAGATACCATGGGCGATTATCTTTCCTGCAAAAAAGCAGGTATTCCTTTTGTCTTTGCCTCCTACGGATTCGGAGAAGTTTCTGATCCAGATTACAGAATTGATAAACCAATGGATCTGGTCAGCCTTTTTGTTCAGGATTAATAATGGTTCAGACCATAAAAAACAGCGGCTCCAAAAGAACCGCTGAATTTTTATGGTTTATTTTTTTGCACATTTGTTGTTCAGATACCACATAAGACCTACAAGAATAACAACTACCGCTACAATATAACCAATCTTTGCTGCAACTGTAGTGGTATAGGAATCAATAAAAGTAATAATTCCTATAAGGATCAGCGCCAGTCCAGATCCCTTAGCCATTTTTTTCTCATCGTATTTTGCTTTACGAAGCTGGGTATTGCCGCCTTTCATAAAAAAATCTCCATGTCCTGTCATAAGTAAGATTCCTATGATCAGAGACGCGCCTCCAAGTATAAAATCAAACGATCTGCTCATTTATTTCTTATTCCTCCAAAATCTTTAGTAAAAACATACAATCGGTACGCCGTAATCAATAATACTGTACAAAACAGCCGCGCTATCCGGCGGAAGATTGATACATCCATGAGAGCCTCCGGTAAGGTAAATATCGCCGCCAAAGGCATCTCTCCATGGCGCATCGTGGAATCCGATCCCGCCGTCAAAAGGCATCCAGTACTGTACCGGTTCCTCATATTCATAGGTTCCGTCCGGCTTCTTCTCACCCCGGAGCACGTCCGGGCTTTTTTTGTAATAAAGAGTAAAAATACCGGAATGAGTCTGCCTGTCTGCATAGCTCATATTTCCTGATACAAATTCCGACTCAAAAATAATAGAACCGTTCTGGTAGTAATACATATACTGATTACTCAGATCCACTTCAATATAAGTATTTCCAAGATCATTTATTCCATGGGAATTAGCTGTCTGGCTGTAAAGAGGATCTCTGGTGATCTGCGCTCCCGACTGTATCTCCTGGGCAAGCCGAGCCGCCTCCGCCGCCTGGTCAATGGCCCATCCGTACACAGAACTTGATACGTAAACAACGCGTCCGCTGGTAGTATAAAACTCTCTCTCTGTTCCAACTGTATTGTAATTAGCGGCAAGCTGGGCTACGTATTCAGCTATATGCTGCTGGAAGGTGTTATCGTCCCATACAAGCTGTCCCTTCTCGTCAAACTGAAGCCAGTCCTTAATCGTATTGCCGTCAAGAGTAACGGTCTGCTCCCCAAAGGTATAGGTAATGTTTGCCTTTGTATAATTGTTGCATGCCTCCAACGCCGACTGAAGCTCTGGATCGTCTTTCGTTACATCTGCTTTCACATAGGCGTCTGACGCTGCTGAAAAATCAATCTGCGCCTGATTCTCTGCCACTGCCTGATCAAGAAGCCTGTATGCCTGTTTTACATTAAGCTGAGTTCCCTCTGTCTCAGGAACGATCTGGAACTGATTGTCCTTAAAAGCAACGTATGCGTTTTCCGGCGCTGTCTGGTTCTCCGGTCTGGCGCAATTAAGAGAAACTACCTGCTGCTGCAGCAAAGTTTTGTCATAGGCTGCTTTTTCTGAAACATTGTAGCTTTTTTGCTCATAATAGCCCTTTATCCATTCATAAGGCTTCTGTGTTTTGAGAAGCTGAAGGGTTTCCCCTGTGGAAATATACTGATAATTGATCTGATCGCCTGTAATGGTCTGCGGTTCCTGATTACGGGCCGACACCTGAATCGCGTATGTCTGTACCTTCTGTGCAAGAGCCTGCTCTGCTTCGTATGCAGTCATGCCGGAACAGTTGACTCCATTGATCCAGGTTCCCTCAAAAAAACGATTAGAATAATAATAGGACGCTGCACCATATGCACAGCCAGCTGCCACAACTGCCATTGCAGCCAAAAGTCCCATAATCTTCAGTCCCTTAAATCTGCGACGTTTTTTAGGCGAAGGGAGGGACATCTTTTCATCAATATCATCCATGGGAACGTATTTTATAGGTTGAGGCCTTGCTGATTTATAGGGATTAGGTGAGTTTCCATAAGCTGTCTCTGCCTGATCTTCTTCCTCGTCATAACCCTCTTCCTCTGATCCATACTCTTCTTCCCCGGATTCATATTCTTCTTCTGATTCGTATTCCTCCTCAGAAACATACTCTTCCTGCCTGTCTTCTTTTATTTCATCAGGATCCTGAGTGATCCTGTCCATGGCTGTGTTGATCTTCTCTTCAAAACCTGCTTCCCCTCCGTCTGCATCTCCAGGACCTGAGGGAATGTCTTTTCTTTTATCCTTATTGCTCATTAATTTATGCTCTCCTTGACTGTAACCCCAAATAACAACCACTGATTCCGTATTTTTCAGGAATGTTTCCATTATAGCATACTTTCAGCATTTTGTACCATATGTGGAATATGTTTTTTTAGATTCCACATATTTCCTCATAAAAATACAAAATATACCATTAGTATTATAACAGACCTTGTTACATCTATTGTATCCCGCATTATACTTTTTATCCTGGCAGAAACAGCTTACTCCAGAAAGAGCACACAGAACTGCAAAACCCTGCAGTATGCCGAAGGCGCGCCGCAGGGTTTTAAACTGAAATTATTTTTTCATAAAAGTATTATTTTTCGATAAGAAGAGATTCTCCTGTCATTTCTGACGGTTTTTCCATTCCCATAAGCTCAATCAGAGTAGGAATGATATCTGCAAGGCATCCTCCCTCTCTGAGGGTATACTTCGGATCTGCATTTACAAGAATAAACGGAACCGGATTTGTTGTATGAGCAGTAAAGGCTTCTCCTGTCTCATTATCTACAAGCTGCTCTGCGTTTCCATGGTCTGCGCAGATAAACATCTGTCCGTTTACTTCCTTCACCGCCTCAACAGCTCTTCCAACGCAGGCATCTACTGTCTCAACAGCCTTGATTGCAGCTTCCTCAACACCAGTATGACCTACCATATCTGGATTTGCAAAGTTGATGATCACTACGTCATATTTATCAGATTTGATAGCCTCTACCAATTTGTCGCAAACCTGTACGGCGCTCATCTCAGGCTGCAGGTCGTAAGTAGCAACCTTCGGGGATTTTACAAGGATTCTATCCTCTCCCTTGTTCGGCTCCTCAACGCCGCCGTTAAAGAAGAAAGTAACGTGAGCGTATTTTTCGGTTTCAGCAATACGAACCTGAGTCATATCATGGGCTGCAAGATACTCTCCAAATGTATTATGAAGCTGTACCTTATGGAAAGCTACCAGTTTATTTGCGATTGTCTCATCATAATCAGTAAAGCATACATAAGTAAGATCCAGTCTCTTCTCTCTTGCAAATCCCTGGAAATCATCATCACAGAATGCTCTTGTGATCTCACGGGCGCGGTCTGGACGGAAGTTAAAGAATACAACAGAATCTTTGTCCTGGATAACAGCAACTGGTTTGCCATCTTTTTCCATTACAGTAGGAAGAACAAACTCATCTGTCTTTTCGTTGTCATAGGATGCCTGTACTGCCTCAGCAGCGTCTGTTCCCTTAACGCCTTCGCCTTTTGTCAGAGCGTTGTAAGCCAGTTCTACACGATCCCAACGATTATCTCTGTCCATAGCATAGTAACGTCCAGAAACAACTCCGATCTCCCCTACTCCGATCTCCTTCATCTTAGCCTGGAGTTCCTCGATATAACCCTTGCCAGAAGCCGGAGGAGTATCGCGTCCGTCCAGGAAGCAGTGTACATAAACCTTCTTAAGTCCTTCTCTCTTAGCCATTTCCAGAAGTCCATAAAGATGTGTATTATGGCTGTGAACGCCGCCGTCAGAAAGAAGTCCCATAAAGTGAATGGCAGAGTCATTGTCCTTTGCGTTTTTCATTGCTGTAAGAAGAGCCTCGTTTTTAAAGAAATCGCCGTCATTGATCTCCTTAGTGATTCTTGTAAGTTCCTGATATACAATACGGCCTGCGCCCATATTCATATGTCCAACTTCAGAGTTACCCATCTGACCATCTGGAAGGCCTACGGCAAGTCCGCTTGCATTTCCCTCTACAAAGGGGCATTCTGCCATCAGCTTGTCCATAACAGGAGTTTTTGCCTCATATACAGCGTTTCCGTTATGTGTCTCGTTCAGTCCATAACCGTCAAGGATCATTAAAACAGTTGGTTTTTTGCTCATAATAGTCTCCTTTTTGTATAAATTCTCTGCTCTGCATGTGCAGAGCCTTATTTCTGTCCTTATCTATTATATAGTACCAAAAATCAGGAATTTTTCAAGGATTTTCCCTGAAAAACTCCTGATTCTTATTTTTGTCTTTTTTATTTTCCATATACGCGGAGCATACTGGAAACCTTATGTACAGAACTTCTTCCTGAAAGCTCCTCCATAGCGGTTCGGAAGTCTCCCTCACGTACCTTTCCTGTGATCACAACAATCTCTGCGCTTTCGCCTGCCTTTGTTTCCTTCTGGATAATTTGGGCTACGCTTACATGGTACTTGGCAAAAACAGCAGTCATTTCCGCCAGAACGCCGCAACGGTCTTCTACATGAAGGCGAAGGAAATAACAATTATGCGTATCTGCCATTTTTTTCACTGGGATCTCTTTATAACAGGTACATCCGATTCTTGCACAGCAGTCTGCTTTAATATTGCGGGCGATATCAAAAACATCTCCTACAACAGCGCTTGCCGTAGGAAGCTCCCCTGCGCCTCTTCCGAAAAACATAGCGTTTTCTACAGCATCACCGTTTACAAAAACAGCATTGTAGGAATCATTTACAGATGCAAGAGGATGAGAGCTTGGGATCAGCATTGGACATACATATGCCTCAATTCCTTCCTCTGTATTTCTTGCAACTCCAAGAAGTTTAATATCGCATCCCATTTCTTTTGCATAGCGGATATCCTTGGCAGAAATTTTGGTGATTCCTTCAATATATACGTCATCAAAAACAACCCGGGAATTAAAAGCCACAGAAGCCAGAATTGCCACCTTGCGGCCTGCATCCAGTCCTTCGATATCCGCTGTGGGATCTGCCTCTGCATATCCAAGTTCTGTAGCAAGTGCAAGGGCTTCTTTAAACTCCATTCCCTCCTGGGTCATTTTGGTAAGAATGAAATTCGTTGTTCCATTTACAATTCCCATAACCTCTCTCATATGGTTTCCGGCAAGGCACTGCTTCAGCGGACGTATAATGGGGATTCCGCCTGCCACTGCCGCTTCAAAGAGAAAATCTACATGATGGGTCTCCGCCATATCAAAAAGCTCTTTTCCATGAACAGCGATCAGATCTTTATTAGCAGATACTACGTGTTTCCCTGCCTCCAGAGCAGAAAGAATATAGGTTCTTGCCGGCTCAATACCGCCCATCAGTTCAATTACAAGATCAATTTCTGGGTCATTGATGATCTCATCCCAAGAATTAGTCAAAACAGAAGGATCTTCTACTTTGGCTCTGGCCTTTTCCAGATTGCGGACCAGTATTTTCTTAATCTTCACCTGACTGCCAAGCTTTGCCTCCATTTCCTGCTCCTGGCCTTTTATCACTTTGTAAACGCCTGTGCCTACTGTACCAAGCCCAAGAAGAGCGGCGTGAATGGTTCTTTTCATTACATGTTCTCCTTTCTCATGGAATATACGGTTTCTTTAATAGTAGAGGAGAAAAAGACATTTGTCAAGTAAAGTGTTAAAGTATCATCAAAAGAAAAGAGACACAGGAAAAACCCTGTGTCTCTGATAATATCTGATGCTGTTTGCATAAGAAAATTATTTGTAGTTTACGATCTTTCCGAAATCTTCTTTCAGAGAAGCGCCGCCTACAAGACCGCCGTCGATGTCGTTCTGTGCGAACAGTTCCGGTGCAGTTGCAGCGTTTACAGATCCGCCGTACTGAATACGGATAGCTTCTGCTGTTGCCTCGTCATAAATCTCAGCGATACATGCGCGGATGTCAGCGCAAACTTCCTGAGCCTGCTCTGTTGTAGCTGTCTTGCCTGTTCCGATAGCCCAGATCGGCTCATAAGCGATCACTGCTGTCTTAGCCTGATCTGCTGTAACGCCCTGGAAGCCAACCTTAACCTGCTGACGGATGAAATCCATAGTTACGCCCTGCTCTCTCTGAGTAAGAGTCTCGCCGCAGCACATGATCGGAGTAATGCCATGCTCGAAAGCTTTGAGCATTTTTTTGTTTACATCCTCGTTTGTCTCGCCAAAGTAATCTCTTCTCTCAGAATGTCCGAGAACTACGTATTTCACGCCTGCATCTGTAAGCATAGCCGGAGAGATTTCTCCTGTGTAAGCGCCTTTTTCTTCAAAGTACATGTTCTCAGCGCCAACCTGGATATTTGTATCCTTGCATGCTTCAACAACCGGGATGATGTCAATAGCCGGAACGCAGAATACTACGTCAACTTCGTCATTTTTTACCAGTGGTTTCAGAGTTTCTACTAATTTAACTGCTTCGCTTGGAGTCATGTTCATTTTCCAGTTTCCAGCGATAATTTTCTTTCTTGCCATGATGATAATCTCCTATCTTATTTAATAATT